>JBJMVV010000024.1:0-25818 GCA_045810505.1 Massilia sp. | reverse complement strand
TCTCGTAAGGCGTCCCGGCCGCGAAGTGCAGGCTGTCGATCTTCTGGATGGGTTTGCGCACGCCGCCGTTGACGATGATGCCCATCATCTCGGCCAGGGCGGCCGGACGGTCAGCCGAGGCGCCGAGCGTCGTGGCATAGGACGGCACCAGCGAATCGAAGGGGTAGCCCATTTTCTTCCACTGGGCGTGGATTTTCAGGAAGGCTTCCACTTCCAGCAGGCCGGCGATGCGGCTGTCCTGGGCGTGCTTGCGGTGCGTGCTGAACAGCCACGAATAGACTTCCTGGCGCTCCTTCACACTGGCGTCGGCGGTTTCTTTCCAACCGGCTTTTGGATGGGTGCGCAGATAGCCCACCACCCACAGTTCCAGCGGATGCAGCGAGGACACATAGCCGCGGTCGGCCAGCGACATATTGGCCGGCGCGTATTGCTCGTACAGTTTCGGCAGGCGCTCGGGCGGCAGTTCGTTGGCGGACGGCAGATTGCTCGTCACGAAGGTGCTGAACTGGGCCAGGTTCTGTTCCGGCATCACGGTGCGGGCGACGGCAGCCAGGCGCGAGGCGGTCGGGCGGAAGCTGCCCAGCAGGATTTTCTCGGCTTCGGCCGGGGTCTTGCCCGCGTATTTTTTGTAGAAGCGGCCGAGGAATTCGCGCCCTTCCCGGTCGGCAAAGCGCGCCAGGTATTCGGCGCGGCGCGGATCGTCCGCGTCGGCCAGCAAGGCCGCCGAGGAACCGGGCAACTGGAACATGTAATAGCGCACCACGTCGCGCATCAGGCGCACGAACACCAGGTTGGTCGAGTTCTGCAGGGCCTGGTGGACGGTGAGGATGCGGTCGTCGTCGAGCTTGCTGAAGTTGCCGAAGTGGTGCATGCCGCCGCCCGTGAAGAAGCCTTCACCGGGGTTGCCCGAATACTTGCGGTCCATCGAAGCGTCGAGCATGGGACGCAGGCCGCGGTCGGCGTCTTTCTTGAGCGTCAGGAAATATTCGAGGCCCCACTGCGTCATGCGATCTTTCGGATCCGGCTGGACCTTTTTCAGTTCGGCCACCGACATCGGCTCAAAGCGCTTGTGCAACTGGTCGACGATGTCGAGGTAGGACACCAGGGTGCGTAGCTTGGCGGTGGAACCCAGGTCCAGCTTGGCGCCTTCATTGATGTCGAGCGGCTGGTCGTAATTATCCGTCTGCACGCGCAGGTAGTTGGCGGTCTCGCCCTTTTCAATCAGGGTAAAACTGTAGACCACGTTGGCGGGGTTGCCGTTGCCCAGCATGCCCTTGCCGGTCAGGCCGGCGGCGGTCGCCGTTTCCGTGTCGCGCAGGCTGCGCAGGCGCTCGGTGACGGCCTTCTGCGCTTCGGCATTGAGGGTGCTGGCCACCTGCAGGTCGAGGCGGTCGAGGTTGTACAGGCGCGTATCGCCCAGCAGACCGGCCAGGTGGGTGCGCACGGCGTTGGCGGCCTTGCGTGTCGTAAAACTGTTGGCCGCCGGCGGGGCCACGCCCGTGCCCGAGGCCGGATGCAGTTTTTGCTTGATCGCCAGGTCGCGCAGTTGCGGCGTGATGACGCCCGCATTGGTAAGCACGCGCAGGTGGACGTTGGTCAATTCTTCCAGGTCGTTGGCGCCGGCGCCAAGATAGTGGGCGGGACGGCGCTGGGCAATGAACAGGCTCAGCGCTTCCTTGTAGATCAGGGCCGCCTGGTCCGTGTCGATATTGCCTTTGAGGGCCGCGGTGACAGTGGCGAAGTCGCGGCCATACCAGACCCACATGCCGTCGCCGATGCCGTTGACTTCGCCGTAACCCAGCTTGGCCGACAGCGGCACCGTGTTGATGTAGTCCACCACGATCTGGCGGCGCGCATTGGTGGTGTCCTCGCCGCCCTGGTAGGCGCGCAGGGTGGCCGAATACATCTGGCGCAGCTTGTCTTTGAGGGACGCGGTGCGTCCGTCCTGCGAGTGGCGGTATTTTTCAATCTGCGTGGCCAGGGTGGAGCCGCCCGAGACGCGCTTGTCGCCGCCCGTGACGGTGTGCACGGATTTATCGAACACGGCCTTGCTGAAACGGTCCCACTCGACGGCAGGGTTGCGTTTTGGATAGGTTGGATCGAGCAGTTCGCGGTTTTCAATGAACAGCAGGCTGGTCACCAGCGGCAGCGGCGTGGCGGCGAAATTGTCGTAGACGCGCTCGGGGAAGCGGGCGCTGAAAATCGGCTGGCGTTTGGCATCCGTGATGTCGAGGCCCACGCGGGTTTTTTCGCGGTAGGTCGAGAACACGCCCATGTCGGCAAGTTCCACCATTTTCGGCGACATGCGCGACTGCGCCGTGACGACGTAGTCATGGGTCTTGAGCTTTTCCAGGTAATTAGGAATATTGGCGTAGCCCAGGCGTTCATCGTAGGGGCTGTCGGAAGGATAGCGGATCGCATTGCTGGGGCCGGGTTCGACTTTCCAGCTGATCTTTTTCGCCATCTGGGCAAAGAATTTGGCCTGCATGGCCGAGGTGCGCGACTCGTCGACGGCCAGCCAGGCGGCGATCGACAAGAGCATCAACAGCAGCAGCAACAGGGCCGGCTTGATGCGGCTGCGGCGCTTGCGGGGCGGGGTTTCGCTGGCGGGTGGCTGAGGCAGTTCAGGCGGCTGGGGAGGCTCTTGCTGCAGTTCTGCCGGCGCAGCAGCGGACAGCGGCTGCACGGTCGCGGCCGCTTCCGGCGCGATGTGCTCGCCGAAGGCCAGTTCGTCCTGGTCCAACTGGCTCTCGAAGGAGGGTTCGCTGCGTGCATTCGCCTTGGCGACGGCGCCGCCGATGACGCCGCCCGCCTTGCGTTTGCGACCTTTATGGGCGTCCATATCCTGCCCTGCTTGTGTTTGACTTTCCATGATGGCTCAACCAATGTGATTCTAACGGTGCGCGGCTTTGTACACCTGGGACGCTTGCGGCATGACCGGCGCCCTCGCCATGGCTGCATGGGTCGTCGTGCACCTTGGGGGCCGCTTCAAGCGACCCCGGTTCCGGGTTCGGATGGGATGCGCGCGCGACTACCATTCCACCACATCAACGCCTGCGGAGTGGTGTGGCGAGCGACAAAAAGTCGTCGCCCGGATTTTTTTCGCAAAAAAACAACGTCGCCTCCAGCGCCGGGGCGGCCATGCGTTATCGATTGAATATGAAGCGAAAAAAACAGGCTCAGTTCGATGAATCCTGCACCGGTGTTTGCGGGTCCGCACGCAGCACAGAAAGCGCCTTGAGCAGATAATATTGAAACCACAATCCCGTGAAAATAAAGATCACGAGATACAGCCAGATCGACAGCATGGCGAGGAAGGGAAACAGCAGCACCGACACCAGCGCGCCGCCGATCCAGGCCAGGCCCGGCAAGGCCCCAGCGGCGCCGGAGATCATGCCGATGGCCAGCAAGGGACCGCGATGGCGGCGCAGCAGCAGGCGCCGCTCTTCCGCGCTGGCAAAGCTGGCCAGCGCGTCGTAGGACATCACCCGCGCCGTCATCCAGCCCCACAACACCACCTGCGCCACCAGGGCAACTGGCGGAAACAGGTAGAGGGGCAGGCTCAGCAGCCATAGCACCAGGAAGATCAGCACGGCACCGAGACCCGTGGCCAGGCTGCCCAGCAAACTGCCGCCCTCTTTCTTTTCAAGTTTGCCAAACTGCGCTTCCAGCCGCCCTGCCACATGGCGGCCGATGGCGGGCATGGCGGCCACGCCCATGAAGATCAGCGAACTCATGATCATCAGCGGAAGCAGCAGCAACATGGCCAGCAGGGGCACGGCCACGGTCTTGAGCATGCTCATGCCGAACAGCGCCAGCATGCCGGAACTGGCGGCATAGCCGCCGTGCTGGGCAAACAGCGATTGCACGGCGTCCAGCAAGGGCTGGAAACCCAGATAGAGCAGGACGCCCCACAAGAGCACGGAAAGTATGAAAGGCAGGACGGACAGCAACAGCATGCGGCCGGTGAATTGCGAGCGCAGCGCCCGCGCCCAGGCGTCGAGAATGCCCCGCATCAGCGCGGCGCCCGCCGGGCAAACTCCACCATGCGCTTCAGGCCGTACCATTGCTGGCGCCAGAAGCCGCGCCCGTAGTCGCGGCCGGCAATTACGGCGCCGTCGGGGCCGCTGCGATCAAGCTGATCGCGCACGCCCGTGTCCGCAAAACCCTGCTCAAAGCGGGCGGTGCGAAACAGCAGGTCCCACACGGGGAGAAGCACGCCGAAATTGCAGCCGCCCAGGGTGCCGGTCCCTTTTGATTCATGGCCGATGCCGATCGCATGGTGGGTGCGGTGAAAGCGGGGCGAGACCAGCAGGCGTTCGCCGATGGCGCCGAAATGGATCCGCACATTGGCATGCTGCAGGCTCTGCACGATGCGCGAGACCGACACGAGCAGCACGAACTGCCCGGGCGGCACGCCGATGGCCAGCGCCACGATGGCCATGACGATGTCGCGCAGCAGGTCGTCGAGCAGGTGGTTGCGGTTGTCGCTCCACAGGTTCATGTCGCGCTGGCTGTGGTGCAGGCTGTGCAGTCCCCACCACCAGTTGAACTGATGCTGGGCGCGGTGAAACCAGTAATCGCAGAAATCGAGCACCACCAGGTAGACCAGGAAACTGGCCACCGGCGGCATGGCGGGCAGCAGCGATTCCAGGTTAAACGGGTGCACCCCTTCCAGCCGCAGCAGGCCGGCGATGTGGTCCATCAGCGGATCGAGGGTAAAGAATACCGCGATCGAAAACAGGCCCAGGCGGTGTACCAGGGTGTAGATGAAATCATTCCAGCGCGAGCGCTTGTCGTGAAACTCGTGCACCGGCAGCAGGGCCTCGAGGGGGCGCAGCACCAGGTACAAGGCGGCAAGTTCGACCACGCCGATCAAGAACCACTCGGTGCCCTCAAAGGCTTCTTCCGTGAATTCGCCCAGGCCGGAGAGGAACATGAAAGGCTCGACGGCGTGCTCGAACAGCCAGCCCTGGGCAGCACCGAACAGGTCGATTAAAAAGTGGATCATGGTGCTTTGGTCGATTTCTGAATTGCAGTGTAAGCAGGATGCTCACGTAGTGTAGCGAAACACAGGCCTTTCTGCTCCAGGCCGGCAATCAAAGGCTCCAGCACGGCCGGCGCCCACGGGTCCTTGCGCGACCAGATGCCCATGTGCGCCAGAAAAATATCGCCATCGCGCAAATTCGCCAGGGATTTTTTCAGCAGCACGGCGTTGGGGAAGGCGTCGCTGGACGTCTCGTCGCCCGAAAAGCCGGCCGGGGCCCAGGCAAAATGGGTGTAGCCGCAGGCCTTGCCGGCGGCGATGGTGCGGCTTGAAGTCTTGCCGCCCGGTGCGCGCCAGATGGGGTCGAGTGCGCGGCCCGTCAACTGCTTGAAGCGGGCATCAATCCGCTTGATTTCTTCGCAATACTGTTCCGGCGTCCACGTCAGGTTCTGGCCCGCGTGTTCGCCGAACTGGGGTTTGACCTTGATGCCCCCGCCCGCGCCGTCGCCCTTGTAATAGACATGGTCAAAGGTGTGGCTGCCAAAGGCGTGCCCTTCCGCGACCCGGGCTTTCCAGAACGGCGCCCAGGACGGGTCGAGCGACCAGTCGCCGCGGGTGGTTTTCTCGTTGGCGAGAAAGAAAGTCGCCTTGATGTGGTGCTTGTTGAGCGTATCGGCGATCAATTGAGCCTGCGACTGGCTGCCCGTGTCGAAGGTCAGATAGATGGTGCCGTGGCAGGCGGATTGAGCCGCAATGGCTGGCGCGGCGCCCAGGGCCGCGGCCAGCAATATCAAAGGGGTTTTCACAGCCGGGTTTTCACAGCCGCGCGGCCGAGTCCGCAAAGAACACGCCGTGCGGGGAGCGGCCCACGGGAATCAGCTTGAGCACCTTGCGGCTGGCGACATCGATCACGGCGACCTTCTTGATCCAGCGCAGCGTGACCCACAAGGTCTTGCCATCCTTGGTCAGTTCCATGCAGTCCGGCCCGCCTGGCACATTGATGGTGCCGACGTTTTCCAGGGTCACCTGGTCGATGATGTTGATGGTGTTCGATACGCGGTTGGACACAAAGGTGTGGCGGCCATCGCCGAGCGAGCGGAAATTGTGGGTGCCGTCACCCGCCTTGATGCGCTTGACGGTTTTCTGGGCGCGCCAGTCGATCACTTCCACGTAATCGGCGCCCATGATGCCGACCAGCAGATATTTATCGTCCGGGGTCATGGCGATACCAGCCGGCAGTTTGCCCACCGGCAGGGTCCACTTGACTTCCTGGGTCTTCAGGTCGATGGCGCTGACCTGGTCGCTGCCCTGGCGGGTGATGAAGACGGTGTCGCTGGCCTTGTTGAAGGCCATGTGGCTGGGCAGCTTGCCCAGCGGGACCCGCTTGCTCAGGGTCAGGTTGGCGCCGTCGTACTTGTAGATGTCGACCCGGTCCAGGCGCAGCGAGGCGCTGACGAACCACTTCTGGTCCGGCGAGAACCCGATCTGGTAGGGATCGAGCACATCCTTCAGGGTGCGCTGCACCTTGCCGGTGACGGGATCGAGAAAAATCAGTTCATTGCCGACCGAACTGGCGACGATGACGGACTTGTTGTCAGGGGTGGCCATGAGGTGGTGCGGCTCTTTGCCGACCGGGAAGGTAGCGACCTCGGCATAGGTCTGCTGATCGAGCAGCTTGACGGTGGCGTCGCGCGAATTGAGGACAACGACGACGTTGGCGTGAACAGGCACTGCCACTGCAGCGGCCAGCACGGCCGCACCAAGGAAAGACGAGAACAGCCGGTTGAAACTGCGCAGCATGGAGGGGTTTCGCTCGTAGAGGGCCAAAAGCCATATTCTACTTGGGAATGCTTCGACGGAACGGCTTCCTTGCAGCATTTACGCACCTGTCTGCAACACTGAAAAGCGGGTCGATATTGGACTGGCAATGCCCCAGGCATTTTCAGCGGTGCCGCATTGGCGATTTATTTCGGCATGCACTACAATCGCCTATCACTTTGACCATGAAAGAATGACCATGTCTACCATTACCACCGATTCGGGCCTGCAATATGAAGACGTCACCACCGGCGAAGGCGCCGAGGCCAAGGCCGGCCAGCACGTCACCGTCCACTACACGGGCTGGCTGCGTAACGACGATGGCAGCAAGGGCAGCAAGTTCGATTCCAGCAAGGACCGCAACGACCCGTTCCGCTTCTCGCTGGGCGGCGGCCAGGTCATCCGCGGCTGGGATGAAGGCGTGCAGGGCATGAAGATCGGCGGCCTGCGCCGTCTGACCATCCCCGCCAGCCTGGGCTACGGCGCCCGCGGCGCCGGCGGCGCGATTCCTCCCAACGCCACCCTGATTTTCGACGTCGAACTGCTGGCCGTTTAAAGGAAATCCCATGAGCTTGCAAGACCAGTTTGCCCAGGCCCAGGCCGATTCGAAAAACCTGCCCGAGCGTCCCGACAACATGACCTTGTTGAAGATCTACGGCCTTTACAAGCAAGCCTCGACCGGCGACGCCACCGGCGAGCGCCCTGGTTTCACGGACATGGTCGGACGCGCCAAGTTCGACGCCTGGGATGGCCTGAAGGGCACGTCGAAGGACGAAGCGATGCAGCAGTACATCGACTTGATCGAGGAATTGAAGGACGCGTAAACAGCAGCCTTCGTCAATGCTTGCAGCAGGGGGGACTGTCGCTCGGCGACTGTCCCCGCTTTTTTACCCCGCAAACACCTTCTTCATGCTCGCCGCCAGCTTTTCCTGAATAGTCGGCGCAAACATTCCCATCATGAATCCCAGCCGGATATCGACGGCGGCCTGCCCTGCTCCCAGGGTCAATTCCCCCTCAACGCCGCTGCGCTCGAAGCGCATGATGTCGCCGTCCCAACGGCATGCCAACTGGTAATCGCGCGCCAGCTTGTCGCTCACCTGCTGCGCCGCCTGGCGCGCCTGCTCGCGGCTCAGGGTGTGTGTCTGTACAACGTGAATATCTGCCATGCAACTGCCTTCTTAATTCTGAACAATCCGCCATCATGCCAGCAGCTCAAGCCGGATGCCAGCCCAGCACGGCCAGCATGACTAAAAAGCCGATGACATAAGCCAGCACCACATGCCAGCCATGGCGCAGCCACAGGCCCACCGAGCGCGCCTCGGGAAACTGCCCTGTCAGCGCCACCCCGGCCGACGAGCCGAACCACAGCATCGAGCCGCCAAAGCCCACCGCATAGGCCAGAAAGCCCCAGTCGAAGCCGCCCTGGCGCAGCGCCAGCGCCGTCAGGGGAATATTGTCGAACACGGCCGAGACGAAGCCCAGCCCCAGTGCGGTCGGCCAACTGGCTGCGGGCAAGGCCTCCACCGGCATCATCGACGCCGCCCACACCAGCGCCAGCAGGAAAGCGGCACCCTTGGCCGCGCCCGGCAATACGCTCCAGTCGGGTTTGCGCACCAGTGCCGTCAGGCCAATCGCCACCCACAGCGCCAGCCCCAGCCACGGCGCCGACGCGCTGGCGGCGCGAAACACGGTATTTAATAGCAGGTTGGCGCCCACCACGGCCGCCAGCATGCAAGCCACCACGGCCAGGCGCACGCCATCGATGCGGCTGCCAGTCGGGGCATCGGCCGTGATGGGGGCGTAAGCGTGCTGTGCCAGCGAGGCGGGCACGGCGCACACCAGCAGCGCGACGATGCCCGCCACATAGGCCGGCGCCACCTGGGCGGGCGTGATGCCGCCCAGCCACAGCATGGTGGTCGTGGTGTCGCCCACCACGCTGCCGCAACCGCCCGCGTTGGAGGCGGCGACGATGGCGGCCAGGTAGCCGATGTGCACCTTGCCGCGAAACACCGTGTGCGCCACCGCGCCGCCGATGATGGCGGCGGCGATGTTGTCAAGAAAACTGGAGATGAAGAACACGGCAATCAGCAGCATCAATGGGCCAGTCCAGCCATCAGGCAGCACGTCGGGCAATCTGGCGGGCACGCCGCTGTCTTCGAACTGGCGCGCCAGCACGGCGAAGCCCAGCAGCAGGCCCAGCAGATTGGCCAGTCCGACCCACTCGGCGCTGGCGTGGGCCGCCAGGCCCGCCAGCCCTGCCCCTTCATGAAACGGCGACAGCGCGAGCTTGTAGAACGTAATGACGAGGCTGCCCCAAACGGCGACCGCAAGCGTGCTGATATGAGAAAACGCAACCAGGCCGAGGATCACGGCAAACAAAATGAATTCGAGCGGCACACCGGCAAGCTGCATAGATTAACCATCTCCAGGAAGTGAGCGCATTTTAGCTGATGCGCATTGCAATTGATCAAGCGCAAGCCGGTCCGGCAGGCCGGGAGAGATCATTCCTACGGGAAATTTTCGCTTGAGGAGCATGCATGAACACGCGCGACACCATCCTGGCCGGCGAGGGCGATCCATCCCACCCGATTCCCACCCCCAGCGCCGCCTGGCGCGCCCACCGCAAGGCCGTCCAGTTGCTCGATGAACCGGGCCGTCCCGCCAGCCTGGGGCCCGGCGGCCAGACGACCCCGGCGCCGCTGCCGGTTCCCCTGCCGTTTGCCTTCGGCGCCCGCGTGCTGATGTGGAAGCAGGATCCCAGCGTGGCCGAAATCGGCACCCGCGCCGCATTTTTGCCGGGTCTCGTGCTGGACGGCCCGCGCGACGCCCGCATCACCTGCTGCGACCCGGCCATCGACCCCGTCAGCGCGAATGCCTTCGGCGACTTCGTCACTGCCGTCGACACGCCCCAGTTCGACGCCGTCCACACCTTTGCCGTGGTGCGCCAGACCCTGACGATGTACCAGCGCGCCCTGTCGGCGCTTGATGATGCCATGCCCCTTCCCTGGCAATGGAACACCAGCCTGGACACCTCGCCCCTGCAGGTGTTCGCCTATGGCTTGCCGAACGTGATGAACGCGTTTTACAGCCGCGCCCAGGGCTGCCTGAAATTTGGCCATTTCGAATCCGAGCGCGACCACAGCCGCATCTACACCTGCCGCTCCTTCGACATCGTCTCGCACGAAACCGGCCACGCCGTGCTCGATGGCCTGAAACCGGCCTGGCTGGAAGCGGACAATCCGCCCCAGACGGGCGGCCTGCACGAGTCCTTTGGCGACCTCACCGCGATTTTTCTCGCCCTGTCGCAACTGGACCAGTGCGAAGCGATCGTCGCCCAGACCAAGGCCAGATTGCACGACAAAACTTTTCTGGCCGACATCGCCGAGCAATTCGGCCTGGCGCTGGGCGGCCCCACGGGCCTGCGCAGCGCCGACAACACGCTGACCCTGTCTGACGCGGGCAGCGAAGTGCATGCCATCTCACAAGTCTTTACGGGGGCCATCTACGACATCCTGGCGGACCTGTTCGCGCTTGAACGCGATCCCCTGCTGCGCGACGACGCGCTGGTGCTGCGCGACGTCGGCGCCTACCTGCGCTCGCTGGTGCTGCGCGCCCTGGTCGCCGCCCCGGACCAGAAAGCCGCCTTTGTCGACGTCGTCAACGCCATGCTGCGCATTTCCTGCGAAGACGCCAAACCGGTGGCCTACCGCAACAGCATTCGCAACCGCTTCGCCGCCCGCGAAGTGGTGCTGTGCCCCGTACCACCCGAGCAGGACCACGACGAGGCCACCATCCTCGCCCCCCACGTCCAGGACGCCCCCGGCGCCCAGCAGGACCGCCGCGCCTGCTGCGGCACCATGAACCTGGCCGAGTATTACGGCATCGACAAGGTGCTCAACGGCGAGATGCAGGCGCTGGCGGCATGGTGCGCCGCACATGGGCGGACCGGCGATGCCGGGGCGGCCAGTGATGCCAAAGCGCAGCCAACAAGCTAACAGAGCGCAGCGAAGGGGGACTGGCGCTCGTCGCCTGTCCCCGTTTTTTGTTTGCGGCAATGAACAAAAAGCGGGGACAGTCTGGGCCGCATTCGGAACAAGCGACAGTCCCCCCAGCTGCGCGCGCCGCGTGCCGTTCTAACGCCCATCTACTAATATGCTTATGCGGATTGTGTATGGCGCGTCAATTGTGGGAAAAACCGAATTGCCTTAAAATACAGTGCTTTGCCATGGTTGGCGAACTCAACCCCAGCCCGCTTCGCGCAGCACTCGCACGCTCCCACATACTGATAGGACCTGTTATGACCCACGTTGTCACCGAATCATGCATCGCTTGCCGCTATACGGATTGCGTCGATGTGTGCCCGGTAGATTGTTTCCGGGAAGGCCCGAATTTTCTGACCATCGACCCTGACGAGTGCATCGACTGCGCCGTCTGCGTTGCAGAATGCCCCGTGAACGCCATCTATGCCGAGGAAGACGTGCCGGCCGACCAGGTCCAGTTCATCAAGATCAACGTCGACCTGGCCCGCACCTGGCCATCGATCACCAAGACCAAGCCGGCCCTGCCGGACGCGGAACAGTGGAAAGACGTCAAGGACAAGCTGGACCAGCTGGTCCGCTAAGCCTGCTCAACTGCCGCACAGTTCTGCCCGGCTGACCCGGGCCAGCTCTCGCTCAATGTTAGGAAACCCAGCATGACTATCACCCCCGACGCCGCCGCGATCGCCCCCAACAGTTCCTTCGAAGGCGCAATCGACAGCGATGCCGTGATCATCGGCGCCGGCCCCGTCGGCCTGTTCCAGGTCTTTGAACTCGGCCTGCTCGAAATCAAGGCCCACGTCATCGATTCCCTGCCCGCCGTGGGCGGACAATGCGTCGAGCTGTATCCCGACAAGCCGATCTATGACATCCCCGCCGTGCCCGTGTGCACCGGCCAGGAACTGACCGACAACCTGTTGAAACAGATCGAGCCCTTCGAGCCGACCTTTCACCTTGGTCAGGAAGTGACCGTCGTGCAGCGCCGTGAAGACGGCCGTTTCAACGTCGAAACCTCGACCGGCACCCGCTTCATCACCAAGACCATTTTCATCGCCGCCGGCGTCGGCTCGTTCCAGGCCCGCACCATCAAGGTCGATGGCATCGAACAATTCGAAGGCACCCAGCTGCACTACCGCGTCAAGGAACCTGCCCTGTTCGAAGGCAAGAACCTGGTCATCTGCGGTGGCGGCGATTCGGCGCTGGACTGGGCCCTGAACTTCGTCGGCAAGGCTGAATCGGTCGTGCTGCTGCACCGCCGTGAAGACTTCCGCGCCGCTCCTGCCTCGGTCGCGAAGATGAAGGCCCTGTGCGAAGCCTACGAAATGCAGCTGATCACGGGTCAGGTCACGGGCTTTGACAGCAAGGCCGGCCAGTTGACGGAAGTGAAGGTCACCGGCGCCGATGGTGTGACGCGCCGCGTGCCGCTGGACATGCTGCTAGTGTTCTTCGGCCTGTCGCCAAAGCTGGGCCCGATCGCTGAATGGGGCCTCGACATCGAGCGCCGCCAGCTAAAGGTCGTTAACACGGAAAAATTCGAGACCAACGTGCCCGGTATTTTCGCCGTGGGCGACATCAACACCTATCCGGGCAAGAAAAAGCTGATCCTGTCGGGCTTCCACGAGGCGGCCCTGGCTGCTTTCGGCGCCGCCCCTTACATCTTCCCGGACAAAAAGATCCACATGCAATACACGACGACCTCGCCGAAATTGCACAAGATCCTCGGCGTTGAGACGCCGGTGTTCGACTGAGCATACGGAACTGACAAGGTTCCGTTTCCAGGAAGATACGAAATGCCCTGCTTGCAGGGCATTTTTATTTCTATTGTCGCCCGCTTACCGACGCCGCAGCGCAAATCGTGTTAAAACAGAGTCTGGAAAATGGCACGACCGTGCCACTGATGACGTCCACGCTACGTTGTTATAATGACCATGTCATGGTCGCGTATGCGGAACAAGTTATCCTCCACGACTGTCGGGCCCGCGCTACCCGCGACCCGCGCAACACGAAAGAAAACCATGCTCTACCAATTGCACGAGATGCAGCGCAGTTTCCTGAACCCCATGATGCAGTGGGCTGACGCTTCCGCCAAACTGTTCTCGAACCCGATCTCCCCCTTCGCCCACACCCCCTTCTCCCAACGCATCGCCGCCGGCTACGAATTGATGTACCGCCTCGGCAAGGATTACGAAAAACCCGCTTTCGACATCAAGGACACCCTGGTTGAAGGCGAAAAAGTCGGCATCATGGAGCGCGTGGTCGAGACCAAGCCGTTCTGCCGCCTGCTGCACTTCAAGAAAGACGTCAGCGACAGCCGCGCCGTCGAACTGAACCAGCCCAAGGTGCTACTGGTCGCGCCCCTGTCCGGCCACCACGCCACCCTGCTGCGCGACACCGTGCGCGGCCTGCTGCCAAAGCACGATGTCTACATCACCGACTGGACCGATGCGCGCATGGTGCCCCTGTCCGAAGGCGCCTTCCATCTCGACGACTACATTTATTATGTGCAGGATTTCATCCGCACCCTGGGCCCGGACCTGCACGTCATTTCCGTCTGCCAGCCGACAGTGCCCGTGCTGGCGGCCATCTCGCTGATGGCCACCCACAAGGACCCGATGCTGCCAAAGACCATGACGATGATGGGCGGCCCGATCGATCCCCGCAAGTCGCCCACGGCCGTCAACGACCTGGCGACCGAAAAGCCGTTCTCGTGGTTTGAAAACACCGTGATCTACGCCGTACCTGCGAACTACCCAGGCTTTGGCCGCAAGGTCTATCCAGGCTTCCTGCAGCACGCCGGTTTCATCGCCATGAACCCGGGCCGCCACGCCCAGAGCCACCGCGAGTTCTACCAGCACCTGGTGCGCGGCGACGACGAACCGGCCGAGAGCCACCGCCAGTTTTATAATGAATACAACGCCGTGCTCGACATGCCGGCCGAGTACTACCTGGAAACCATCAAGACCGTGTTCCAGGATTTCGATCTGCCCCGCGGCACCTGGAAAGTCGGCGGCGAACTGGTGCGTCCACAGGACATCACCACCGTCGCCCTGTTCACGGTCGAAGGCGAACTCGACGACATCTCCGGCGCCGGCCAGACCCAGGCCGCCCACGAGCTGTGCACCGGCATCCCCGCCGCCATGCAGCAGGACTTCGTCGCCCCCGGCGCCGGCCACTACGGCATCTTCTCCGGCCGCCGCTGGCGCGAAATCATCGCCCCGAAAATCACCGAGTTCATCCAGGCGCATCGCTAGAGCGCAGCGAACCGGGGACTGGCGCCGCAGGTCCGATTGCGGCTCAGCCTGTCCCCATTTTCGAGCAGCCAACAACGGCGGCGCATTCCCCGGAATCCGCCGCCGTTCTTACGTCCGCCCATCATGCGATAATCCCCTTTTGCCAGCACCCGCATTACCGTGACCAAAACCCTCACCGACCTGATCGAAGACGCCCTGCCGCAAACGCAATGCACCAAGTGCGGCTACCCGGCCTGCCGTCCCTACGCCGAGGCGATAGCGGCGGGCGAGGCAGAGATCAACCAGTGCCCGCCCGGCGGCCTGGAAGGCATCGTGCGCTTGTCAAACGTCACCGGCCGCCCTGTCATCCCCTTAAATCCCGTCAACGGCTTCGAGCGTCCCCGTCCCGTCGCCTTCATCGACGAAACACTCTGCATCGGCTGCACCCTGTGCATCCAGGCCTGCCCGGTCGACGCCATCATGGGCGCGGCCAAGCAGATGCATACCATCCTGCCCAGCCTGTGCACGGGCTGCGACCTGTGCGTCGCGCCCTGCCCGGTCGACTGCATCGTCATGTATCCGGTGACCGAAAGCACAGGCTGGGATGCCTGGTCTCAGCGTGATGCCGACGCCGCCCGCGCCCGCCACGATTTCCGCACCGCGCGCCAGAAGCGCGAGCAGGAAGAAAACGATGCCCGCCTGGCCGCCAAGGCCGTCGCCAAGTTGCGCGAAGTGACGGCCGAAGCGGGCAACACGGACGCCGAACTGGCCGAAAAAGAGCGCAAGCGCGCCATCATCGCCGCCGCCATCGAGCGCGCGCGCCTGAAAGCCGAGCAGGGCAAAACCGAATGAATCCTGCCAAACGTCTCGAAATCTTCACCCGCTTCCGCGCGGCCAATCCCCATCCGACCACTGAACTGGAATACACGACGCCGTTTGAATTGCTGATTGCCGTGCTGCTGTCAGCCCAGTCGACCGACGTCGGCGTGAACAAGGCGACCCGCAAGCTGTACCCGGTGGCAAACACGCCTGCGGCCATCCTCGCGCTGGGTGTCGATGAATTGAAAACCTATATTTCCACGATTGGCCTGTACAACACCAAGGCCAAGAACGTCATCGCCACCTGCCAGATCCTGGTCGACCAGTACGGCGGCGAAGTACCCCACTCGCGCGAGGCGCTGGAAGCCTTGCCCGGCGTGGGCCGCAAGACGGCCAATGTGGTGTTGAATACGGCGTTTGGCGAGCCGACCATGGCGGTCGATACGCACATATTTCGCGTCTCGAACCGCACCAATATCGCGCCCGGCAAGAACGTCGATATCGTCGAACAGAAATTACTGAAGTTCGTCCCGAAGGATTTTTTGCACGATGCACATCATTGGCTGATTTTGCATGGGCGATATACCTGCATTGCCCGCAAACCGCTGTGCTGGAACTGCATTATTCAGGATCTTTGCGAGTACAAAGCCAAGACACCTGCGCCCGATACAGCATAGGGGACTGACGCCGAAGGGCATTCGCATGCGAATGCCCTTCGGCGTCAGTCCCCGGGCTTCTACAGCAGCACAAGGTTATCCCGGTGTATGAGCTCCGGCCCATCCAGAAACCCCAGCACCGCCTCGATCTCCGACGACGGCTTGCGCATGATCCGCCGCGCCTCGCTGCTTGAATAATTCGACAGCCCCCGCGCCACCGCGACGCCATCCTCGCCAACACAGGTGACGACAGCACCGCGACCAAACTCGCCAGCTACCCCAATCACCCCAATCGGCAACAGCGACTTCCCCTCGCGCGTGAGCTTCTGCACCGCCCCCGCATCAAGGGTGACAGAACCGGCCGTATGCAAATGATCCGTCATCCACTGCTTGCGCGCAGTCATGCGTCCCGTGTCCGCCCGCAGTTCGGTGCCGATCGCCTCACCGGCGGCGAGACGCGTGAGCACGTCGCTGTCGCGTCCCCAGGCGATGATGGTGTGGGCGCCCGAGCGGGCGGCCCGTTTGGCGGCGAGGATCTTGGTGAGCATGCCTCCTCTGCCCAGGCTGCTGCCCGCGCCGCCGGCCATGGCTTCCAGGGCAGGATCGCCAGACCGGCCATGCGCCACCAACACCGCCGACGGATCCTTGCGCGGATCGGCGGAAAACAGGCCGTGCTGGTCGGTGAGGATGACGAGCGCATCGGCCTCGATCAGGTTGGCGACCAGGGCGCCCAGGGTGTCGTTGTCGCCGAACTTGATTTCGTCCGTCACCACCGTGTCGTTCTCGTTGATGATCGGCACCACGCCGAAACGCAGCAAGGTCGTGAGGGTCGAGCGGGCGTTCAGGTAGCGTTCGCGGTCGGCCAGGTCGGCATGGGTCAGCAGCACTTGCGCCGTGCCGAGACCATGCGCGCGAAAACTTGATTCGTAGATTTGTGCCAGACCCATCTGGCCGACCGCGGCGCAGGCCTGCAATTCGTGGATGTCGGTGGGACGCTTGTCAAAGCCGAGCCGCAGCATGCCCTCGGCAATCGCGCCTGAGCTGACCAGCACGACTTCCTTGCCCAGTCCACGCATGGCGGCAATCTGGGCCGCCCAGCGGGCAATGGCTGCATGGTCGAGGCCGCGGCCGTCGTTGGTGACGAGGGAGGAGCCGACCTTGATGATGATGCGGGAGGCAATTTGCAGGACAGAATTCATCGACGCACTTTCAGCGGGTCACGGGTCGCAGCACCAGCAGCCCAAGGCCGCACGCAAGCTCGACGCCGCAGACAATCAATAACAGCCCCTGGGGCAAGCCAATCACGGTCGCGGCAATCAGGCGCCCGACTGGCTGGGCCAGGAGAAACAATGTCGTGATGTCGCCGAGGATGGGCGGTTCGCCCGGCCTTGCTGAAAGCAGCGCCAGGGCCGCGATCGCGAGCCTGGTGCCGACATAGATGGCGTAGAACTGGCTGTAGCCGTTCACCCCCACCAGAAACAATCCCATGCTGGCCGCCACGCGGTCCGGGTCCAGCAAAGCGGCCAGGGCCGCCAGCGAACTGGCCAGGGCCACCAGCAGCAAAAGCTGGCGGCGCCAGCGCTCGCGCGTGCTGAAGGCCCCGGATTGCAGCAAATTACTCTTCTTCGAGAATCTTGAAACGTGGATCGTCCGGATCGATCGAGGCGATACCGCGCGCTTCTTCCGTCATCTGGGTTTCTTCGGCGCGATGGACTTCGCCTTTCTTTTCTTCCAGGTGACGGTAGATGGCTTGCACCAGGTCCTGGCAACCTTCGTGGCTCAGGGCCGAGATCTCGAACACAGGACCCTTCCAGGCCATGCGCTTGACGAAATCTTTGACGCGCTTCTTGCGCTCTTCCTCGGGCACCACGTCAAGCTTGTTAAGCACGAACCAGCGCGGCTTGTTCAGCAACGCTTCGTCATACTTTTCCAATTCTTTAATGAGCGCCTTGGCTTCCTTGACCGGATCGACATTGGTCTCGAACGGGGCCATGTCGACGATGTGCAAGAGTAATCCTGTACGCTGCAGGTGGCGCAGAAACTGCACGCCCAGGCCCGCGCCTTCGGCTGCGCCTTCGATCAGGCCGGGAATATCGGCGATGACGAAGCTTTTCTCGTGCGACACACGCACCACGCCCAGGTTCGGGTGCAGGGTGGTAAAGGGATAGTCGGCAATCTTCGGCTTCGCGTTCGACACGGCCGTGATGAACGTCGACTTGCCGGCGTTGGGCATGCCCAGCAGGCCCACGTCCGCCAGCACTTTCAGTTCCAGGCGCAGTTCGCGGCGTTCGCCTTCCTTGCCGTCGCCTTTTTGGCGCGGAGCACGGTTGGTCGAAGACTTGAAGTGGATATTGCCCCAGCCGCCTTCGCCGCCCTTGGCGAGGATTTCGCGCTGGCCGTGTTCGGTGAGGTCAGCGATGATTTCGCCGGAAATGTTATCGACGATCAGGGTGCCCACCGGCATGCGCAGCTCGATGTCGTCCGCGCCCTTGCCATAGCAATCGGCGCCGCGGCCTGGCTCGCCGTCGCGCGCCTTGTGCATCTTGGAGTAGCGGAAGTCGACCAGGGTGTTGATGTTGCGGTCGGCCACGGCCCAGATCGAGCCGCCCTTGCCGCCATCGCCACCGTCGGGTCCGCCGAATGGGCGAAACTTCTCCCGGCAGAATGAGGCGCAGCCGTTGCCGCCATTGCCGGCGATGACTTCAATGCGTGCTTCGTCGATAAATTTCATTGTTCTGTACCGCCATAAAACTAAAAAGGCTCTACAAGCTAAGTAGAGCCTTTCGATGAAAGGCTTGCGCCTTACAAGGATACGCCGATATGTCAATCGGCGTTGTTGCGGTCGCGCTTAGGCTGCGACTGCTTCTTCGTTGGCAACCACGGTCACGAACTGCTTCGAGCCGATGCCTTTTTTCACGAACTTGACTTTGCCGTCGACCAGCGCGAACAAGGTGTGATCCTTGCCGGTGCCGACGTTTTCGCCTGCGCGCACTGGGGTGCCGCGCTGACGGATGATGATGCCGCCGGCGTTGATTGCTTCACCGCCGTAGACCTTCACGCCGAGGCGCTTTGATTCTGAATCACGGCCGTTGCGGGTAGTACCGCCGCCTTTTTTGTGTGCCATTTAAAGCTCCTTGATGACTAATTAGTACCGGGCAACAGCGATTAGCCGTTGATCGAAACGATTTGAATTTCGGTGAAATTCTGGCGATGGCCTTGATGCTTCTGGTAGTGCTTACGACGACGCATCTTGAAAATCTTCACTTTATCGTGACGACCGTGTGCCACAACAGAAACGGTAACCGTTGCACCTTCGACCAATGGGGCACCAAACTTGATGGTGTCGCCCGCGCCTACTGCGAGAACTTGATCGATGGTGAGTTCGGAACCAATGTCTGCCGGTATCTGTTCTACTTTAAGTTTTTCGCCAGCGACAACTTTATACTGCTTGCCACCGGTTTTTATGACCGCGTACATGATTTGAAACCTCATCAAATGTTGAAAGAATGTCCCTCGGCGTCATACGTCGAGCAAGTGCAGAACCGGGGGAACCGCAGATTATACATGATCTCGGAAAACCGGTCAAAACCATTCACAAGCGCCGCTGTTCGTGGTATGTCGACAACGTGAGCATGCGCAAGAACGCAGCCAGCTCCCCCGCATGAGCTGCGCGTCTGCTTCGCCGCCTTGTCGTATAATCCACGCAATCCATGTCCATCGCAGGTAAGCCTTGTCCGCCGCTCTCACCACCTCCCACCAGAATAATCTTGCCCAATCGATCGCCGCCGACATGGAGGCCGTCAACACGGTGATTCGTCATCGCCTGCACTCGGACGTGACCCTGGTCAATCAGATCGCCGAATACATCATCGGCGCCGGCGGCAAGCGCATCCGCCCCACCCTGGTGCTGCTGATGGCCAACGCCTACGCCTACCAGGGCACGGCCCACCACGAATTGGCCGCCGTCGTCGAATTCATCCACACCGCAACCTTGCTGCACGACGACGTCGTCGACGAATCGTCCATGCGCCGCGGCCGCCAGACCGCCAACGCCCTGTTCGGCAACGCCGCCTCGGTGCTGGTCGGCGACTTCCTCTATTCGCGCAGCTTCCAGATGATGGTCGGCCTGCACAATATGCGCGTCATGCAGATCCTGTCGGACGCCACCAACGTCATCGCCGAGGGCGAAGTGCTGCAGTTGCTGAACATGCACGACCCCGACGTGAGCGAGGCCGCCTACCTCAACGTGATCCGCTCGAAAACGGCCAAGCTGTTTGAAGCTGCCGCCCAGCTCGGCGCCCTGATTGCCGGCGCCACCGACGCACAGGTCACCGCCGCCGGCGACTACGGCGCCTCGCTGGGCACCGCCTTCCAGTTGATCGACGACGTGCTCGACTATGCCGGCGACGCCGACACCATCGGCAAGAACGTCGGCGACGACCTGCGCGAAGGTAAACCCACCCTGCCCCTGATCTGGCTGATGGAAAACGGCACCCCCGAGCAACGCGAACTGGTGCGCAACTGCATCGAGCAAGGCGACGAACAGCACTTCGAAGCCATCCTCACCGCCGTCACCACCAGCGGCGCCCTCGACTACACCCGCAACGCCGCCCACGTCGCAGCCGACCGCGCCGCCGCCGCCATCGCCGACCTGCCCGAGAGCAATTTCAAGCAAAGCCTGCTGCAACTGTGCGTGTTTGCGGTCGACCGCGACCACTGACACTGTCCTGCCTCATCCCCACGCTGTCGACAGGTTGACAGCGTCCCCTGCCTTTTTTACACTAATCCCGAAGGTGGCAGCACCGTCGGGGTGTGGCTCAGCCTGGTAGAGCGCTGCGTTCGGGACGCAGAGGCCGGAGGTTCGAATCCTCTCACCCCGACCAGTCATTCCCACCGCAACATCCTGTACGCCATTCCCCCATGCCATGCGCGTGAGTTGCGCCTGCTGCCAGCCCGCCCGCAGCGTAACGCTTGCCGCTGCCAACCCTCAATGCACGGTAATCGCTTGAGCCGCACGCGCGATTGAGTCAGCGGTTGATGCGTTGCCGGGCGCGCACTGCTCGACCATCCTGTCGATATGGGCCGCCAGCGCCGTGCGAAGTGTGGCCCGGTGGTGGTGGCAATCACGCTGGCGGCATCGCCGGGATTTTTGTCGTCGTGGGTGTTTATCGCGGGCCTTTTGTGGTGAGTGGAGTCACCACTGTAAGACCGCGGTTTTGCCGCTGCGTGTGTGCCGCGTAAAGATTTGTAAAGCTCGAGGGCTGCGGACAAAACCTCCTTCGCTGCCTTGCTGCGGAGGTTTTGTCAGCCAGTTCTGCCGCGCCCAGCTTACGTGGGGCGCATCAGGTCCGTTTCAGCAGCTCCGGCCGC
This sequence comes from Massilia sp., assembly GCA_045810505.1. Taxonomy (GTDB): domain Bacteria; phylum Pseudomonadota; class Gammaproteobacteria; order Burkholderiales; family Burkholderiaceae_D; genus JAFCUW01. The sequence continues at coordinate 4,901 of JBJMVV010000024.1, read as the reverse complement.
AAAGGCAACTCGCGCACCCGCACACCCGTCGCTGCGAACACCGCATTGGTCATCGCCGCGAACACCCCCGCCGTTCCCGGTTCGCCAATGCCGCCCGGCGCTTCGCTGCTCTTGACGATCTCCACCTCGATCTTCGGCGCTTCGCTCATGCGCAGGATGCGGTAGTCGTCGAAATTGCTTTGCTCGACGCGGCCGTCCTTGATCGTGATGAGGCCCCACAGCCCGGCCGTCACGCCGTACATGATGCCGCTCTGGATCTGCGCCGCGACGATGTCGGGATTGACCACCTGGCCGCAATCGACCACGCAAATGACGCGCTTGACCGACACTTCGCCATCGTCGCCGACGCTCAGATCAACCACCTGGCCCAGGTAGGTGCCCCAGGCGTGCATCAGCGCGACGCCGCGGCCCGAGCGGGCCGGCAGCTTCTGGTCCCAGTTGGCTTTCTGTCCTGCGAGCCGCAAGACATTGGCCGCGCGCGGCGCCTTGCTCAGCAGAGCCAGGCGATAGGCCAGCGGGTCCTTGCCGGCATGCGTCGCCAGTTCGTCCATGAAGCCTTCGAGCACGGTCATGTTGCGGGTCGGTCCAACCCCGCGCCAGAAGGCCGAGGGGACCGGGCCGTCCTCGCGCGTGTACTCGCTGCGCATGTTCGGAATATCGTAGGAGAAGACGTCGGAGCCTTCCACGTTGTCGATATCGAGGCCGTCCTTGAGCCAGCCCGGCGCAAACGTCGCGAGGTTGGACGGACCGGCGATCTTGTGCGAGAACGCCACCGGATTGCCATTTGCATCGACCGAGGCCGAGAGCGAATGCGCGTACAGGCCGCGGAACAGGCAGTGCTGGATGTCTTCCTCGCGGCTCCACACCAGCTTGACCGGCCCCTTGACCTGCTTGGCGATGGCCGCCGCCTGCCCCACGTAATCGGTGTACAGCCGGCGTCCGAAACCGCCCCCCAGCAGGTAGCCATGCAAGCTGACTTTTTCGGGCGCGAGGCCGAGTACCCGGGCCGCCTCGTCGCGCGCGCGCGCCGGCACCTGCGAGCAGGTCCAGACTTCCGCCGTGCCGTCGCCCTTGACGTGCACCGTGCAGTTCATCGGCTCCATCGGGGTATGGGCCAGCATCGGATTGATGTAGGTCGCTTCGATGCGCTTGCTGTCGGCCGCAATGACTTTCAAGGCGTCGCCGTCGTTGCGGGCGATCTTGCCCGGTTTTTTCAGCGTGCCCACCATCAGCTTGCGGATGTCATCGGTGGTCATCCTGGCGTGCTCGCCCTCGTCCCAGCTGATCTCCAGCGCGGCCAGGCCCTGTTTGGCGTACCAGTAGTTATCGGCCACCACCGCCACAGCGTTGTCGAGTTTGACCACCTGGCGCACGCCGCGCATCTTGAGCGCCTTGGCGTCGTTGACCGATTTGAGCTTGCCGCCGAAAACCGGGCTGGCGGCGACCGTCGCCACCTTCAGGCCATCGACCTGGGCATCGATGCCGAATACCGCCGTGCCATTGGTCTTGCCCTTGGCGTCAAGGCGCTTCTGCGGCGTGCCGATCAACTTGAAGTCCTTGGCATCCTTGAGCGCGATCTTGGCCGGCACCGGCAGCTTCGCAGCAGCGCCCACCAGTTTGCCGTACTTGAGGCGTCGCCCGCTGGCCTTGTGCAGCACTTCACCGTGCGCGGCGTGGCAGCTGTCGGGTGCGACTTTCCACTGGTCGGCGGCGGCCTGGATCAGCACCATGCGCGCGGCGGCGCCAGCCTGGCGCATCGGATCGTACATGGTGCGGATGCTCAGCGAGCCGCCGGTGAACTGGTCACCGAACGGCAGGCCATAGGTCTTGGCGTCGGGCGGCGAATGGCGCAGCACGATCTTGTCCATGTCGACTTCAAGCTCCTCGGCGATCAGCATCGGAATCGAGGTGTAGGTGCCCTGGCCCATTTCGATCTTGGGGATGGTCAGCGTGACCGAGTCGTCGGCGCCGATGGCGATGAAGGCGTTCATGTCGGCGGGCGCGCTGGCGCCCTTGGCGGCGCTAGCGCTGGTGGCAGCGAGGGTATCGCCCGGCAGGGACCAGAAACCGACCACCATGCTGCCGCCCGCAGCGGCGGCCACCTTGAGAAAGCCGCGACGGCCTGTGATATCGAGAGAGCTCATCTCAAGCTCCTTTCAGCAAAGGCGATGCGCCGGCATCCTTGATCGCCTGGCGGATCCGGACGTAGGTGCCGCAGCGGCAGATATTGCCGGACATGGCGTCGTCAATCTGGGCGTCGGTCGGCTTGTGGTTCTTCGCCAGCAGCGCCGCGGCAGACATGATCTGGCCCGACTGGCAGTAGCCGCACTGGACCACTTCGGCCGCCAGCCACGCCTGCTGCGTGGCCTTGCCGGCCGGGGTTGCGCCGATCCCTTCGATGGTGGTAATTTTTTTGCCCGCCACCGCCGAAACCGGCAACACGCAGGAGCGCGTCGCCTCGCCGTCGACATGCACGGTGCAGGCGCCGCACAGCCCTTTGCCGCAACCGAACTTGGTGCCCATCATGTGCGCCTCGTCGCGCAGCACCCACAGCAAGGGCATCTCACCCGGCACGTCGAATTCGCGCGCCTTCCCATTGATAAGTAACTTGACCATTTGTCGCTCCTTGTCGAAATCGGGACATCAACCGTGGGCATCGGCCAACGCGCCGCCATTCGATGCATCAGGGTCGTCAGCTATTGTGGATAGTACTGCGCTCTCTCCGTGGCCGCTTGGCCCGGCGGCCCGATCACCACGGGCGCAGCCCCTGCACCTGGTCCGGCGGCGAAATACTGAAGTGCGTGCGGCGGCAGTGTGCGGCCAGCGACCACGCCGCGGGCTCGGCCGAAGAGGGAACAGTCGCCGCGGCGCCGTGCCGGTGGGATGGTGCCGCCGCCGGAGAAGCTCTCTGTAAACCATGCGCGGATCCAATCGCAGCAATCCGCAAGCGATCTTCAAAGGCCGCTGCAGGCCTCACGGAAAAACAGGCGCCCGCCGATAGGACAGGAAAGAAAGAATTTCTCAAGCCAAAGCATTTAGCGGGCCGAGGTATACTGGTTTTACCGCCAGGTGAGCGTTTTTCGGCGGTCACAAGGTTCCCGGTGCAAGCGCTTGCTCTGCGAACCGCCCACCGGCCCATGCTTCCCGCCGCTTCGACCGGCAGAGGAGCGCAGAGAAGTGAACAGCCATGAGCGAACAAACCAGCCCCGCCCCCTACCAGCCCATCAACTGCGAATTGCATGACGTCCTTGAAGCGGCCGCCACCTTGCGCAAGCAGGTGGCCATTGTCTCCACCAGCGCCGACGGCGCCGAGACCCGCCGCGAAGCGCGCATCAGCGATATCTTCGGCAAGGACCGCATCGAGTACCTGCTTCTCGATAATGGCGAGACGATACGGCTGGACGATTTGAGCGAAGTGGACGGGGTGGCGTTTCGATAAGTAGCAGCTTGCCTGCGACCAGCCCAGACATATCGTGCTTAGCCGTCCGTGCTGTCCGCTTCTATCCCGTCCAAGAATGCATTCCCGAACGCCCCGGACCCGATGAATGCAGCCGCCAATAGTCGTGTCTTATCCGCCCCGTCTGACCAATTCTTGAGTTGTCGAAGCTGGATCTCGATCGTCAAGTAGCACGCTTGCAGATAGCTCGTCGCGGCGGCGCATTGCGCTGCATCCTCAATATCAAACCGTTCAAAAAAATGATGCACCAAGGCGTTGCGCATTTCCTTTAGCTCAGTCAGCGATGCTGCCGTCTTTCGATAATTCTCGGAAGACATCGCCATCTCGAACCTCATCTTCATGTAGGGAACTTCAGCGCCCTCGATCATTTCAGCAGCGTCCTTGGTCGTGCGCACTTGCTGTTCGCTATCAACAAGGTAATCCTCCGTAAAATGACGAACAAGCGTTCCTAGCGTCATTACGCGCGCATCAGCCGTTTGCTTTGCCAGTTTGGTGGGAAGGGCAGCCATCGTGCCCTCGACCATATTCGCTGCCACAAACTTCTTCAAGATCGCTTCATACCGTTGCAAATGGAGCATGCACTGGCCCAGCTTATGTTCCAACTCGTGCCGCGCCTGGTCAGTCGGCCCCGACGCCGTCGATCCATTTTGACCGGATTCAGAAATACTCTTCATCGATGCCTCGTTCATGCGCGCCCAACTTGACTCGCTGGCCGTAATCGCCCTGCCACAAGATGGTCGGCAGACTTGGCGCGATCTGTTCGAGCATTCCCAAAGCCATCATGGCGGCCAGATACGCCGCTGCCGCCGCCCCTGGGTCACCTTTTTCCAGCCGCAGCAAAGTCGTGCGCGACACGCCCAGGCGCGCCGCGAGATCGGCGACGGTGATGCGCTGGCGCATGCGCTGCGTGTTGATGGCCTTGCCCCATTGCGTCAGGCGTTCCTGCGCGAGAGTGGGCCACGACTGGGGGGCGGAGAGTTTTTTTGGCATACGGAAGGACGCTCATAGATCGGACGTTACGCTACATAACGCCTGATCTATGAACATGTAAAGCACAAACAATGGTTATAGATAGGACGTTACACTATATACGGTCCTATCTATGAACATACTGCCTGCATCCGCTCAGGTCCGGTAACTTCCGTCAACCTTATCGAGCTTGCGGATCAGGGCCGGCCAGGCGAAGGCGCCGCCCAGGCCGCTGGTCTGGACTTTCATGGATTCGGCGACGCCGGCGACGATCTGCGGGTGCACCTCGATCAGTTCGCCGCCGGCCTGGGCGGCCAGCTGGATCTGGCAGGCGGACTCGAACATGTACATGGCGAGGAAGGCGTCGGGGATCGAGGCGCCGCAGGTGAGCAGGCCGTGGTTGCGCAGCATGAGGAAGTTGGCGTGGCCGAGGTCGTCCTGCAGGCGGGGCTTTTCCTCGTCGCGGAAGGCGACG
>JBJMVV010000023.1:0-6899 GCA_045810505.1 Massilia sp. | reverse complement strand
TGTCACGGAAGCCCAGGAAATCGTCCTGGCCATCGAGTTGATCAAGCTGGGCGCCCGCCTGCAGTTGCTGGAAACCGAAGTGTCGCTGTCCCGTGAACGCCTGCTCAAGCTGTACAAGGAACTCAAGGGTGTGTCGCCCCCGAAAGGCATGCTGCCTTTCTCCACCGACTGGTTCCTGACCTGGCAGCCGAACATCCATGCTTCGCTGTTCATCAATATTCACAAATTCCTGGTCGATCATGCCGGCGCCACCGGCATCGAAGCGGTCATGAAAGCCTACAAGCTCTACCTGGAGCAGATGCCGCCCGCACCCGGCGAAGAGCCGCTGCTGTCGCTGACCCGCGCCTGGACCCTGGTGCGCTTCTTCCAGAGCAATATGCTGACCATGGCCCCTTGCGCCTGCTGCCAGGGCAAGTTCGTCGTCAACGGCCTGGACCTGAACCAGGGTTACCAGTGCGGCCTGTGCCACATGCCTTCCCGCGCCGGCAAGACCAAGAAGGTCAAGGAAGCGGCCCGCGACGCCGCCGCGCTGCAAGCGGCGTGATCGTTTCACTGTTGATTTCCCGCAAGGGCAGGGCGCAAGTCCTGCCCTTTTGTCTATGCGCCTCCATTTATTGATACGCGCGCCCGCGGTGCGGGCCCTGCTGATCCAGTTCGCCTGCCTGCCGCTCAGCTACGCGCTGGTCTGGTTGCTGCTGCGCGCCGGCATTGCCATCGACTGGCCCGGGGCGGCGCTGCTTCAGGGCGTGCTGGCCGCCGCTGTTTCCTGGTGGCGCACCCTGGCGCCCTGGTGGCTGGCGATCCAGCTGGCTTTTCCGCTGGCGCTGCTGGCGGGGCTGGGCCTGCATCTGCCTTCCTGGCTGTTCCTGGCCGTGTTTCTCGTCATGCTGGTGGTCTACTGGTCGACTTTTCGCACCCAGGTGCCGTATTACCCATCCGGCCAGCGCGCCTGGGATGCGGTGGCCGAATTGTTGCCGGCAGGTCCCATTGAAATGATCGATATCGGCAGCGGCCTGGGCGGGCTGGTGCTGGACCTGGCGGCGCGCCGGCTTGATGCGCGCTTTACGGGCATCGAACTGGCCCCACTGCCGTGGCTGGCCAGCTGGCTGCGCGCGCTGGGGCGGCCGAACGTGCGCTTCATGCGGGGCGACTACGAGCGGCTCGATTTCGCCGAGTTCGACGTCGTGTTTGCCTATTTGTCACCAGCGGCGATGGCCGCCCTGTGGAAAAAGGCCAGCGCCGAGATGCGGCCGGGGAGCCTCCTTTTGAGCTACGAATTTGTGATTAGCACGAAATCACCCGATCTGACCATCAAACCGGCAGGGAAGGGCCCGCTTCTTTATGGATGGCACTTTTAGGCCACACCATAGGAGAAAAAGGGGGCTCTTTGCTTGCCCCACAAGGAAACTCCAAGTATTGTAGTTCCCTAGGACAATTATTTGGATGGGCGCGAAGGCTTTGCCAACGCGCCCTTGCCATTCTGGGCAGCACAGTTGCTATATCAATACGCAGCGAAGCGCCCCGTGCAGATTTGGGAGAGCACACTCTTGTTAGTCATCATCGGATACATCGTCGTCTGCGCCAGCGTGTTCGGCGGCTTCGCCATGGCGGGCGGCCACCTGGCCGCGCTGTGGCAGCCGCTGGAAGTGCTCATGATTTTCGGTGGTGCAATGGGCGCCTTCTTTGTGGGCAACAACGGCAAGGCCATCAAGGCCACCATGGCCGCCATGCCTTCCCTGTTCAAGGGTTCGCGCCACACCAAGGAACTGTACATGGAGATGATGTCGCTGCTGTTCGACGTCCTCTCCAAGGTGAGAAAAGAAGGCCTGATGTCGATCGAGGGCGACATTGAAAAGCCCGAAGAGAGCCCGGTGTTTTCCAAGTACCCGGGCGTGCTGGCGGACCACCACATTGTCGAATTCATGACCGACTACCTGCGCCTGATGGTGTCGGGCAATATGGACGCCTTCCAGATTGAAAACCTGATGGACAACGAGATCGAGACCCATCACCACGAAGGCGCCGTGCCGGCCCACTGCATCGCCAAGCTCGGTGATGGCTTGCCGGCCTTCGGCATCGTCGCCGCCGTGATGGGCGTGGTGCACACCATGGAGTCGGTCGGCATTCCGCCGTCGGAACTGGGCATGCTGATTGCCCACGCCCTGGTCGGTACCTTCCTCGGTATTTTGCTGGCCTACGGTTTCGTCGGTCCCCTGGCGAGCCTGTTGGAACAGAAACTGGAAGAGTCGACCAAGATGTTCCAGTGCGTGAAAGTGACCCTGCTTGCCAGCCTGAACGGCTACGCGCCCGCGCTGGCGGTGGAATTCGGCCGCAAGGTGCTGTACTCGACCGAGCGCCCCACGTTTGCCGAACTGGAAGAACACATCAAGAAAGCGAAGTCCAAGTAAGCATGGGCGTCGCGAACAGACCAGGACAGGAAAGGAGCGATCATGGCCGATGAAGGCTTGAGGCCCATTATCGTCAAGCGCATCAAGAAGACGGCGGGCGGCCACCACGGCGGCGCCTGGAAGATTGCCTACGCCGACTTCGTGACGGCCATGATGGCGTTCTTCCTGCTGATGTGGCTGCTGGGTTCGACCACCAAGGGCGACCTCAACGGTATTTCCGAATTTTTCAAGACGCCCCTGAAAGTGGCGATGTCGGGCGGCTCCGGTTCGGGCGACAGCGCCTCGATCCTGCAGGGCGGCGGCAAGGACCTGACGTCGCGCACGGGGCAGATCAAGCACGGCGATACCCCGGCGCAAAAGAAGTCATACGACCTGAAGGCGGCGCGCACCGCGCTGGCGAGGGAAGAAATGGCGCGCCTGACCCAGCTCAAAGCCAAGCTGGAAGCGACCATCGACGCCAATCCCCTGCTGAAAAAATACAAGAACCAGCTGCTGCTCGACATTACCAGCGAAGGCCTGCGCATCCAGATCGTGGACGAGCAGAACCGTCCGATGTTTGCGCTGGCCAAGGCCGAGCTGCAGCCCTATACGCGCGACATCCTGCACGTGATCGGGATTGTGTTGAATGAAGTGCCGAACAAGATCGGCCTGTCGGGCCATACGGATTCGACGCCGTATTTCAGCGACACGGGCTACAGCAACTGGGAATTGTCGAGCGAGCGGGCCAATGCCTCGCGCCGCGAACTGATCATCGGCGGCATGGACGAAAAGAAAATCCTGCGCGTGGTGGGCCTGGCTTCGGCCGCCAACCTGGACCGCAAGGATCCGTTCAATCCCATCAACAGGCGCATCAGCATCATCGTGATGAACAAGAAAACCGAGGACATGGTGATGCGCGATAACGCCTCGCACACCCTGGCCGACCCCGACCCCGCCGCCGCGGACGATGACGCGCCGCCAGCCACGAGCGCCGGAGCGGCCAAATGACGCGCAAGAAGATTCTCGGCTCGCACATGAAACGCCTGCTCTCGGGCGTGTCCGACCATGGCCGCAAGCACCTGTCGGAAGTGGAAACGGATTTGCTGCAAACCGAATCGCTGCTTGAAGAAGCGGTCGACCGCCTGACCAGCAGCTTCATCGCCATCCACCAGGCAGTCGACGCGCGCCAGGAAGGCATCAACCAGTTGCTGGCCGGCGGCGCCTTGACGCCTGAACAGAAAGTCCACCTCGGCAAGATGTCCGGCGAGATCGGCCAGCACGTCAATTCGGCCATCACCAGCATGCAGTTCCAGGACATGACAAGCCAGCTGATCGACCGCACCCTGAAACGGGTGACGGGCCTGCGCGCCTTTCTCGGCACCCTGGGCGAACACGGCGAAGGCATTGCGCTCGATTCGGGCAGCGATGAAGTGGTCGACCTGCTGGGCAAGGTCAGCACGGCGCTGGCGATCCAGTCGCTGGAGCTGAAAAGCGCGCTGCGCAAGTCGGTCAACCAGCAGCATCTCGATTCCGGCGACATCGAACTGTTTTAGACGTTTTAAGAGCAACCCAAAACCCGTTTTTCTTAATCAACCCTTTTTACGAAACACCAGGAGCACATATGGCCAAAACAATTCTCGCAGTCGACGACTCCAGCTCCTTGCGGCAGATGGTCGCATTCAGCCTGAAAGCGGCCGGCTACCAGGTGGTCGAGGCCGTTGATGGCCAGGACGGCTTCGACAAGGCCAAGCTGCAGGCGGTCGACCTGGTGCTGACGGACCAGAACATGCCGCGCATGGATGGCCTGGCGCTGATCAAGCTGCTGCGCGGCCTGCCGGCTTACCAGAAGACCCCGATCCTGATGCTCACGACCGAATCGTCCGACGAGATGAAATCGAAGGGCCGCGCCGCCGGCGCCAATGGCTGGCTGGTCAAACCCTTCGATCCGCAGCGCCTGATCGAAGTGGTCAAAAAAGTCATCGGCTAAGCGCGGTGAAGAGCGTGAGCAAAAGGGCAGTGAGCGGAGTGTTAACATGAGCATCGACATCAGCCAGTTCTTCAAGGTCTTCTTCGACGAAGCCGAGGAACTGCTGGCCGAAATGGAAAAGCTGCTGCTGGCGGTCGACGTCGCAGCGCCCGACCCCGAGGACCTGAACGCGATTTTCCGCACGGCCCACTCGGTCAAGGGCGGCTCGTCCACGTTTGGCCTGAACGACATGTCCGAGGTGACCCACATCCTCGAGTCCCTGCTCGACCGCATCCGCCGCGGCGAGATGGCCTTGACCGGTGTCCACGTCGACGCCTTCCTGGCCGCCAAGGACATCCTGAAAATGCAGCTGGACGGCCACCGCAACGGCGCGCCCGTGGACCAGGACGCCGTCGCCAACGTGCGCATGATGCTGCAGGAATTGTCCAGCGACGTCGCCCCCGTGCCCACCGCCGCGCCGGCGCCTGCCTTCGTGCAGACGGAAGTCACGGCGGCCTTCGCCCCGGGCGGACGGCGCTACAAGATTGAATTGCCGGTCGTCGAGCAGCATGACATCAATGCCCTGGCGGCCGAACTCGGTTTGCTGGGCCGCATCAACGTCACGCCCATCGACGCCACCCGCCACGCCCTGATTCTCACCACCCACGAGAGCCTGGAAGACATCATTGCAATCTGCTCGTTCGTGCTCAACCCGGACGACCTGAAAATATTCGAGGCGCCGGCCCTGACGCCTGAACAGCGCGCCATCGAGGACGCCGCCCGCGCCGCCGTGGAAGCCGAACTGGGCTATGGTTTCTTCGATCCGCTCGAACCGGACGAGACGCCCGCCGAAGTGGTCGAACTGTCCGACGACGAGCGCGGCTATGGCTTCTTCCAGCCGATCGAACAGATCCGCGCCGCCGCCGAAAGCGTGGCGACGGCAGCATCGTCAGTGGCGATGCCGGTCACGCCGCGTCCCGAAGCGCTGGATATCAGCGAAGTGGCGGCCGAGAAAAAGGCTGCCGCTAAAAAAGACGACAAGAGCGCGCCAGGCTCGGACGCCGGCTCGATCCGCGTCTCGATTGAAAAGGTCGACCAGTTGATCAACCTGATCGGCGAACTGGTGATCACCCAGGCCATGATCGAGCAGCGAAGCGACGGCCTCGACCCGATGGCGCACCAGCGCCTGCTCGGTTCCATCAGCCAGTTGACGCGCAACACGCGCGACCTGCAGGAAGCGGTGATGTCGATCCGGATGATGCCGATGGACTTCGTTTTTTCTCGCTTCCCGCGCATGGTGCGCGACCTCGCCGCCAAGCTGGGCAAGAAGGTTGACTTCATCACCAATGGCGCCGCGACCGAACTGGACAAGGGCCTGATCGAGCGCATCGTCGATCCGCTGACCCATCTTGTGCGCAACAGCATCGACCACGGCATCGAGATGCCCGCCACCCGGATTGCCGCCGGCAAGACGGAGACGGGAAGATTGTTCCTGTCCGCGGCCCACCAGGGCGGCAACATCATCATTGAAGTGGCCGATGATGGGGGCGGGCTGAACCGCGAACGGATCCTCGAAAAGGCCGGCCAGAACGGGCTCGCCGTGTCCGACAGCATGAGCGACGCCGAGGTCTGGCAACTGATTTTTGCACCGGGCTTTTCCACCGCCGAAACGATCACCGACGTGTCCGGCCGCGGCGTGGGCATGGATGTGGTCAAGCGCAATATCACGGCCATGGGCGGCACCGTCGATATCCGCTCGGCGCGGGGCTTCGGCACCACCATCTCGATTTCCCTGCCGCTGACCCTGGCGATCCTGGACGGCATGTCGATCCGCTGCGGCGACGAGGTGTATATCCTGCCGCTGGGCTTCGTGGTCGAGTCGCTGCAACCGGCGCGTGAGGACGTCAAGGACATCGCCAACCGCGGCCGGGTGGTCAAGGTGCGCGGCGAATACCTGCCGCTGGTGGCCATGCATGAGCTGTTCGATATCGTGCCGAAATTTACCGCGCCGTCCGAAGGCATCATCGTCATCCTCGAAGCGGACGGGCGCAAGGCGGCGCTGTTCATCGATGAACTGGTGGGCCAGCAGCAGGTGGTGGTGAAGAACCTGGAATCGAATTACAAGAAGGTCAGCGGCATCTCCGGCGCCACCATTCTCGGTGACGGCGGCGTCTCCCTGATCCTCGACGTGCCGGCGCTGATGCGTGCGACGCGACAGGACGAAGCGGTCTTATCCTAAGCAAATTGAAATGTTTTACACGGAGCCACCATGTCGATGACATCGACCAGCAACGCCACTGAGAAAGCCGACAGCGAAGGCAGCGAGTTTCTCGCCTTTACGCTGGGCGCCGAAGAGTACGGCATCGACATCCACAAGGTGCAGGAAATTCGCGGCTACGAAAGCGTGACCCGCATCGCCAACGCGCCGGCGTTTGTCAAAGGCGTGATCAACCTGCGCGGCATCATCATCCCGGTGGTGGACATGCGGATCAAATTCCGCCTGGGCGAACCGGTCTACGATCAGTTCACTGTCGTGATCATCCTCA
>JBJMVV010000022.1:0-19735 GCA_045810505.1 Massilia sp. | reverse complement strand
GCTGGCCCAGCGTTCGGCCGGCGCCGCAAAAGAAATCAAGGCCCTGATCGACGACTCCGTCGCCAATGTCGGCGTCGGCAGCACGCTGGTGGCAAAGGCCGGCGAGACGATGCACGAGATCCTCGCCAGTGTGCAGAGCGTCACAACCATCATCGCCGAAATCCGCGTGGCCAGTGCCGAACAAAGCACCGGTATCGAGGAAGTGAACCAGGCCATCAGCCAGATGGACCAAACCACCCAGCAAAACGCCGCCCTGGTCGAAGAAGCCGCCGCCTCTGCCGAGTCCCTCCAAGACCAGGCCGCCAGCCTCGCCCGCCTCGTCTCCGTATTCAAGCTCGACAATGCGCAACCAGGCTACGCCGCCGCCGCCCGCACCCCAGCACACACCGCACTGCGCGGCTCCCGGCACACGGCAACGGAGCCCCGCCTGGCTATCGCAGACGCCGCGTAGCGAAAAAAATGGGGACGCAGCTGCATGCAGCTGCCCTCCGGCGCCATTCGTGGCCCGGCCAGTCCCCGATACTGCAGACAGCCGCAAAAAAAGCTCGCCAAAACTGCAGTCCATCATCGCGGCGAAGCTCGCATACCCTCGAATTTGCGTCCCCGAATTTGCCCGGCTCCGCCGGGCAAATCCACCTGACCATCCCCAAACAAGAGTGGCTCTTCACTCTTGTTTGGTCGTCCCAAGGTCCTCTCCATTCAGTCCACACAAAAGTAGGTGTGTACTTTTGTGTGTTCAAAACTTGTGCCGGAACCCCACAGAAAGGAAGCGCCCCACAGCCCCACTGTAATCAAGCGGATTGAACGCCGCCTGCCCAAAGGTCAGCGGGTCGATCGGCGCCACCTTGTCGAACACGTTCTGGATGCTGGCGAACCATTCGCTGTTGGGGCCGGTTGTCCAGCGGCCGGTGAGGTCGAGCGTGGTGAACGAGGCGATGCGGCAGCCGTTGGGGGCGTCGCTGCCGTTGGCGAAGTGGGAGGCGCAGCCTTCGGGATCATCCTTGAAAAGCACGTTCTTGAGAGGCGCGCGGTAGTTGACGACGGCCGACAGGCGCCACGGCGACATGTCCCAGGTGGCGCCCAGGTTGACCCGGTCATCGGGCGTACCAATGCAGTTGGTGACATCGCAGTTGCCGTGGGTGCCGGCATAGTCGCGGGTGGTGCCATCCCGTTCGGTCCGCTCCCAGCGGAACAGGTGGGTCCACTTGATGTCCATGGCCAGGTTGCCGCGGCCGGGGCCCAGGTTGAAGGAGGTACGGGCGTCGAGGTCGAGGCCGCGCACGTCGGTACGGGCCGAGTTGACGTAGTTGGCCAGCACGGCGGTGATGGCGCCGGGATCGCCGGGAATGTTGGTGGCGGTGGTGGGGTCGCGCGCCACCTGGCCGTTGGCGATGGCCACGTCGGTCTGCTGCTGGTTGATTTCGTTGGTGCGGCGGATTTGCCAGTAGTCGATCGACACATTGGTGCGCGGCAGCGGATCCCAGATGGCGCCCAGTGACCAGTTGCGCGAACGCTCGGGTGAAAGGCCAGGATTGGGCGAGGTGATGATCGAGATATTGGCCGGATCGCAGGCCGTTGCCACGCCCAGGTTGCAGCGCAGGGGATCGGCCGCCGTCGAGAAGGCAGCCAGGCCGCCGCGGCCGTTTTCGGCCGCACTGGGCGCCCGGAAACCACGCGCGAAAGTGCCGCGCAATGCCAGTTCACGGATGGGCGTCCATTTCAGCCCCACTTTTGGGGTGTAGGCATTGCCGACGTCCGAATAGTGGTCGGCCCGCGCCGCGCCCGACAGTTCAAGGTTAGGCAGCACGGGCGCCAGAAACTCGGCGTAGGCGGCGCTGACGTTGCGCTTGCCTTCATAGGCGGAATAGCCCAGGCCGATGATATTGCCCGTCTCGGTGCCTGAGGTCGGCGCCAGTTGAGTGCGCTCGTGGCGGTACTCGGCGCCGACCGCGACACCGATGGCGCCGCCGGGCAATTGGCCGAATTCGCGGGTGGCCTTGAAGTCGATCTGGCCAATGCGGCTCTCGGCACGGGCGCCGATCTGCGGCGCCAGTGCGGCGTAGATGGCCGGGGAATTGAGGCCCGCATTTTCGCCGATCCGCCAGATGCTGCCAGGCGGCAGCGCCCGGTAGCCCGGATTGGCGCTGGCGGCAGCGACGTTGGCGGCGGTCGGGTTGAGCAGGGCGAAGGTGACGTCGCGCTGCAGGAAGCCGCCGCGGGTGTTATAGACCCGGTTGGCCGAATAGAGCAGGGCGCTGTCGATGTCCCAGCCCATCACCGTGCCCTTGATCCCGGCCAGCGCGCGGCCGAATTTGTTGTTGATGGCGCTGGTACGGGGGCCAACGTCGTAGGCCGTGTAGCGCAGGCGGGCGGCAGTGCCGAAATACGGGTTGTCCGGGTGATCCGCGCCCAGCGCCACGCCGGCGTTGCTGACCGGGCCGCCGGGATAGCCGACCGAGGAACTGACGGCGGACGGCGTACTCGAGGAGTTTGATTCGCTCCAGAAGTAATTGAGCTCGCCGTATGCCTGCAGGCCGTTGTTGAGTGCGTAGGTGCCGCGCGAAAACAGATTGTACGAGTTCTGGCGTGGCTGGATCTGCCCGTACTCCTGGGTGGGATCGGTCAGGCAGCCGCCGCCGGGGTCGCCTTGTGGATGGGTGGTCAAAAAGCGGCAGTTTGCTTCCGGGAAGGTGCGGGTAAAGCCGACGCCGTTGGGGTTGCCGCGGTTGTAATACTCGAGCGTGGCCGGATTGCGCACGTTGCCGTTGATGGCGCTGCCGGCGGCGTTGGTGCCCGTGATGGCGCCCGCGCCACTGAGCGCTTCCTGGGCCGAAAAGCCCCACGGCCGCAAGTCGCTGCGACCGATGTAGCGGCGGTCGCCGCGGTCGCGGTTCCAGACTTCGCGGCGCTGGCCGTACTCAAAGCTGAACAGCATGTTGTAGCGGTCGGTGTCGAGGCTGCCAAAGCCGTGCGTGATTGCAAAGCGGGCGTCGCGGCCGTCCCAGTAGCGCGATTCACCGAGATTGCCGCGTACCGAGGTGCCGACGAAATCCTTGCGCAGGATGATGTTGACAACCCCGGCGATGGCGTCGGAGCCATAAATGGCCGAGGCGCCGCTCTTGAGGATTTCAACGCGCTCGACAGCGTCGGTGGGGATGATGTTCAGGTCGGTGAAGACTTTCTGGGCATCGTCAGCGAGACCGTAGGGGGCGACGCGGCGGCCGTTGAGCAGCACGAGGGTGGAGGCGGCGCCCAGGCCCCGCAATGAGATGCCGGAAGCGCCCTGGGCGAAGCCTGCGCCGAAGTTGGCGGGCACCGAGCCCTGGTTGTCGACCGCCAGGGTTTGCAGCAGGTCGGCCACGGAGGTGCGCCCGCTCTTTTCAATATCGGCGCGGTTGAGCGTCTGGACGGCGCTCGAGGTTTCGGCCTCGGAGCGGCGGATATTCGAGCCGGTGATTTCAACGCGGGCCATCGGCTGCCCGGTCGCCGACGGCGCCGTTTGCGCCTGGGCGGGAGCGGCAACCATGCCGAGGGCGGCGCCGGCGCCGGCGAGCGCGCCGCCCAGGTACAGGCTGCGCAGCGATCGGGACAATATAGTTTCTTTCATGTCGAACTCCAATGGGTTGGGCGTTTCCACCTGGCTGAACTTGCCGCAACAAGTCCAGTTGGAAATGTTGTCCGGTGTCAAAGCAGAGCCGGTGATCGCGGGATGTCAGCGACGAGTTTTGCATCCGATCTGCCGATTCGACTGAGGTACATCAAAGACGCGCGCCTTCGTAAATATCACTGTGGGATCGCCGCAACGCGAGCAGGTTCGAATTGCTGGCAGACAAAGCGCTTGCCAAGCCGCGCTGCTTGTTGCTATAGTCAAGCCATAGTCAAGCCACGCTTTTCATCGATTTCTGCCATGCACACCGCCCTGTTTTTCAGCCGTTTTTTCAGCTTTTGCCATTCCAGCCCAGCGGCGGTGGAGTAGCAGGCAGGTTCGTGCAGCACAGAATCAGCAAGACTCGACAGACCGCCAGCGATGGCGGTTTTTTTTTAGCCCAGATAGCGCACCAATGAGGGAGCACCGCATGCAACGCACGGACGATCTTCGCATCCGCGAAATGAAGGAACTGACGCCGCCCTCGCACCTGATCCGCGAGTTCGCCTGTACCGAAGCGGCAGGCACGACGGCGGCGTCGGCGCGGGTGGCGCTGCACCGCATCCTGCACGGCCAGGACGACCGCCTGATGGTGGTGATCGGCCCCTGCTCGATCCACGATCCGAAGGCGGCGATGGAGTACGCGCGCCGCCTGGCCGAAGAGCGCCGGCGCCATGCGGGCGACCTGGAAATCATCATGCGGGTGTATTTCGAGAAGCCCCGCACGACCGTCGGCTGGAAGGGCATGATCAACGACCCTTACATGGACAACAGCTTCCGCATCAACGACGGTCTGCGCATGGCGCGCGAGCTGCTGCGTGACATCAATGAACTGGGCCTGCCGGCCGGCACCGAATTTCTCGACGTGATCAGCCCCCAGTACATCGCCGACCTGATCAGCTGGGGCGCGATCGGCGCCCGCACCACCGAGTCGCAGGTGCACCGCGAGCTGGCCTCGGGCCTGTCCTGCCCGGTGGGCTTCAAGAACGGTACGGATGGCAATATCAAGATTGCCGTGGAAGCCATCAAGGCCGCCTCGCAGCCCCACCACTTCCTGTCGGTGACCAAGGGCGGCCACTCGGCCATCGTGTCGACCAATGGCAATGAGGATTGCCACATCATTTTGCGGGGCGGTAAAACGCCGAACTACGATGCCGAGAGCGTCGAGGACGCCTGCCGCCAGATGGCCGCACAAGGCCTGGCCGCGCGCCTGATGATTGACGCCTCCCACGCCAACAGTTCAAAAAAGCCGGAAAACCAGGTGCCCGTCTGCGCCGACATTGCCCGCCAGGTGGCGGCCGGGTCGGACCGCATCATCGGCGTAATGGTTGAATCGAACCTGGTGGCAGGGCGTCAGGACCTGATCCCCGGCAAGGAACTGGTCTACGGCCAATCCGTCACTGACGGCTGCATCGACTGGGAAAGCAGCCTGGCCGTGCTTGACGGCCTGGCCGCCGCGGTGCGCCAGCGCCGCCTGCGCCAGGAGTAGGCGGAACGATATATACCATCCCCGAGGCGCACCATGATCTGAATCGGATTTGCGTAAACTAAAAAAAAGGGCCCCGGATTTGCCGGGGCCTTTTTCGTCCATCTAACTCAACAAAAGCGGGTTTTCACTTTTGTTTGAACGATTTAGAAGTTGTACTTCACACCAGCCTTGAAGTAACGGCCAATCGCGCCGGTCGCATCCATCGGGTTGTAGCTCATGCCGCCGTAGGTCAGCGGATCGAGCGGTGCGATCTTGTCGAACAGGTTGCTGATCGAACCGAACAGTTGCAGGTCCTTGGTCAGGTTGTAGCGGGCCGACAGGTCGACGCTGGTGAACGAGGCCAGGTGGCAACCGCTCGGTGCGCCTTGACCGTTGGTGAACTTCGATGCACAGCCGTCGCCTTCAAACAGGATGTTCTTCAGGTCCGAACGGTAGTTGGCGGTGGCCGTCACGTTCAGTGCGTTGAAGTCCCAGCCAGCAACGACGCTGATCTTGTCCTTTGGCGTACCAGCGCAGTTCGAGGTGTCGCAGTTGCCGTGGGTGCCAGCGTACTGGTACTTGACGGTGGCCGACTCGGCGCGCATCCACGAAGCGATGTGGGTCCAGGTCAGGCCAACGCTGCCGCGGCCATACTGGCCAAGGCCGAAGCGCTGCTTGACGTCCAGGTCGACGCCCTTGATCTCGGTGTAGCTCGAGTTGCGGTAAGGCGCTTTCGAGATCAGCAGGGTGCCCGAGTTCGGGATCACCTGGCCGTTTGCACCGATCAGGTTGTTATCCGAACGCACGGCGGTCGGCAGGGCGGCAGCTTCCGCGTACGGCAGCGGGTTGATCTCGTTGGAGCGCTTGATCTTCCAGGCGTCCAGCGACAGGCTCAGGTTGTTGATTGGATCCCACACCAGGCCCAGGGTGGCGCCTTTCGACTTTTCCGGGCTCAGGGCTGGATTGCCGACCTTGACGGCGGCGATCGAGGCGGAGCAGTCGCTGGTGCTGGCGCCAGGGGCTGGGGTACCGCCTGGGCAACGGATCGGATCGCGGGCGGTGGCGGTGCCAGTCGACTGCGATTCGACGCCTGCTTCTGCGGGGCCGGGAGCACGGAAGCCTTCCGAGTAGGTGCCGCGCAGGGCGAAGGTCTTCAGCGGGGTCCATTTGGCGCCCACTTTTGGCGTCGTCGACGAGAAGTTCGAGTACTTGTCGTAACGGGCGGCGGCGGACAGCTCGACCGTCTTGATGACCGGTGCGGCCACTTCGACGAACACGGCCGACACGTTGGTGTCGCCCTTGGCGGCCACGTAGGACGAGTTGATCGAACCGTCGATGGTACCCGACAGCGATGGGTTGTCCAGCTTTTCGCGGCGGTGCTCGGCGCCAACTGCAACGCCGAGGGCGCCGCCTGGCAACTGGAACAGTTCACGCGAGGCCTTGAAGTCAACGATGTCGAGCTTGGTGGTCGAATGCGATTTCGCATCCGTCACCATGGCGGCGTACAGCGATGCAGGGTTCTTGCCGGCCTGGGTGCCGATGTAGTACGGGAAGTAGGGGCTGGCCGGATTGCCCAGCGCCGCCTGCACCACGTTCATGTTCAGCATGTTGCTGTAGTTCAGGTCCAGGGTCGACTGCGAGTGCACATAGCCTGCATCGAAGTCCCAGCCAAACTTGTTGCCCTTGACACCCACCACGAAGCGGCTGAACGCATTGTCGGCCGAACGGGTGCTTGCGCCCACGTCGAAGGCCGAGTAGCGCACGCGCACGGGCACGCCGTACGGGTTTTGCGGGTGGTTGGCGGCCAGCACGATGGTGGTGCCGGCGCCGGAGCCGAAGTTACGCACGCCGGTCGGGTAGGTGGCGTTCGGCGGGAAGGCGATGGTCGGGGTGATCGACGGCGGGGTCAGTGTGAACTCGGTTTCGCGCTTCGAATAGCCGGCTTCAGCGTAGACCTGCAGGTCGCTGTTGATGATCTTGGTGCCGCGGGCGTACAGGTTGCCGCCGTTGATCTGCGGCTGCATCGAGCGGAACTGATCCTGGTGCCATACGCAGCCGTTTGCAGGCACGGGTTGTGGCGAGGCCGAGAACTGGGCGCAGCCTGGCAGGATGTCGTAGGCCAGGGAGACGGGATTGCGGATGGCGCCGGTTGGCAGTGCCGTCGGCACGCCGCCACGCACGTCGCCAGCGGCGAATTGCGTATCGATCGGGTAGCCGTAAGGACGCAGGTCGCCCTTGCCGATCCAGGCGCGGCTGGAGCGGTCCTTGTTCAGCAGCGAATTGTTCTGATACAGCTCGGCGTTGAACAAGAGGTTGTAGCCGTCGTTGTCGAGGTCGCCCTTGCCCCAGGTCACGGAACCCTTGGCCGTTTCGCCGTCGCGGTACTTCGACTCGCCCAGCTCCAGCTTGGCGGTGGTGCCCTGAAAATTCTTTTTCAGGATGATGTTGACCACGCCGGCAATCGCGTCGGCGCCGTAGGTCGACGAAGCGCCGTCCTTGAGGATCTCGATGCGCTCGACGGCTTCCAGCGGCACGGTCGACAGGTCGGTGAAGCTCTTCTGGCCGTCGTCGGCGCGGGCGAATGGCGCCATGCGGCGGCCGTTCAGCAGGACCAGGGTCGAGGTGGCGCCAAGGCCGCGCAGCGAAATGGCGGTCGAACCGGCGGCGAAGCCGTTGCCGAAGCCGGTCGGCAGGGAGCCGGCGCCGTCAGCGGTCAGGGTCTGCAGGTATTCGGCGACCGTGCCCTTGCCGGATTTGGCAAGGTCGGCGGCGGTGACAACCTGGACGGGCGATGCGGTTTCGGCGGAAGCACGCTTGATGCTCGAACCGGTGATTTCAACGCGCTGGACAGGACCGGAGGGGGCGGCTTCCTGTGCCATTACGGGCTGGGCCATGGCAATGGCTGCCAGGGCGACCGAAACCGCTTGGGCGACGGCTGTTTTTTTGTACATAAAATCTCCTGAGGGATACGGATAAATGACTGGCGCCGCGGCGCATGCATATGCGCCTTTTTCTTTAAAACCAGAATTTTTCATCTGTTTTTAGAGGTATTGAACGGTACGTCTATCGTTTTGCCTGAAAGTTTTGGATAAAGCCGGTTTTCAGGCGCAGCCATCTGACCATCCCCCGCTGGATGGTGTCAATACGCTAAAGGTGCGACATTTAACGCTTTGCAACAGCATGGGACGCCGTTTTCAGGGCGAGTCGAAAATTATGCTGCAGCGCCGCAATTGCCCTTGTTGCCTGCTTCGCTGGCCCTTGCAGTGATTTTTGGTGAGGAATATTGCAACGCACCATGTCATGCATATCAAAAATATTTATTACAGGATGGATCCATAGTGCTGGCATCATCGTGACCTCATTGTTGTGCTGCAACAACAATGGGAAGGTTTGGGCCAGGCGGTACAATGTGCCGCCGGTCGCGCCAATTTGCGCTATCGTTACGGCTTTTTTACCGGGCCCAGCTTGCGCCCGTCGCGGAACCCTTATGCTTGCCTATATTGTGCGTCGCCTGTGGCAGATGCTGCCCACGATGGCCGGCGTGGTGCTGCTGGTATTTATTCTGTTCAACTGGGTGGGCGGCGACCCGGCTTTTCTATTGGCTGGCAAGATGTCCTCGGCCGAGCAGATCGCCAACATCCGCAAGCAACTAGGCGTCGATGAACCGGTCTATGTCCAGCTCGGCATTTTTGTCCGGCAGATCGTCACTTTTGACTTCGGCAACGCCTGGAGCACGGGCGAACCGGTCGGCCACATCATCGCCAGCCGGCTGGGGCCGTCGCTCACGGTGCTGATTCCCCTGACCATCCTGGAAACCCTGCTGGGCGTTGCGCTTGCGCTGGCGATTGCCTTTGTGCGTGGTTCGTTCACCGACCGCGCCGTGATGATTGCCTGCACGGTCGGCATGTCAATATCGATCCTGGTCTACATCATCGTGTTTCAGTATTTCCTGGCTTACCGGCTGGGCCTGTTTCCGGTGCAGGGCTGGGGCGAACACCTGGGCGAGAACCTGCTGCGCTACGCTGTGCTGCCGATCCTGATCGGGCTGGCCGTGTCGATTGCGCCGACCCTGCGCCTCTACCGCAGCTTTGTGCTGGACGAGGTCAACCAGGATTATGTGCGCACGGCGCGCGCCAAGGGCCTGGCCGAACGCCGCATCCTGTGGGTGCACGTGCTCAGAAACGCCGCGATCCCCATCATCACCCACGTCATGGCCAATTTGCCGGCCCTGCTGATCGGCGCCTTTCTGCTGGAACGTTTCTTTGGCATTCCCGGCATCGGCCGCGAAGTGATCCTGGCCGTTGAGCGCAGCGATTTTCCTGTCATCAAGGCGATCACCGTGTATGTCGCCGCGGCGACCATGCTGTTCAACCTGCTCACCGACCTGCTGTACCAGGCGGTCGATCCACGCGTACAACTTTCGTAAATGACCAGCGCCACCGTTCTCAGCAATCCCGCCTTGTCCGCCGTCCCGGCCGCCGCTTCGCCGGGCCTGTGGCAATTGGCGTGGCGCCGCCTGCGCGCCGACCGCCTGGCCATGGCGGCGCTTGCCGTCGTCAGCGCTTTTCTGTTGATGGTGCTGCTCTCGAGCACGGGTCTGATCGCCGCCGACTGGGAAAAGGAGGTCGCCGTCAACGATGCGCCGCCCACCTTTATCGGCGGGGCAGGGCGCGCGGCCCGGGTGGCGGCGCAACAGGCGCCGCTGGCCGACAATCCCTTCGATCCTTTGCTGGACGATATCAAATCCATCCGCGCCACCGGCGGCGCTGCGCTCGTGCCAGCGGCGGAAAAAAAGCCGACGCTGTTTTTCGGCGCCGACAAGTGGGGCCACGATATCGTCAGTAAAACCATCAAAGGCGGCGAAACTTCCATCATCGTCGGTCTGGTCTCGGCCCTGCTGGCGGTGACCTTGGGTACCCTGTTCGGCGCCTTCGCGGGATTTTACGGGGGCGTGGTCGACGACCTGTTTAACTGGTTTTACAGCGTGTTCACCGCCATTCCCTCGATCCTCATGATCTTGACGGTGGCGGCCGTGCTGCAACACAAGGGCGTGGGCACCATCGTGCTGATCCTCGGCTTGACGGGCTGGACCGGCCCGTTCCGCCTGATGCGGGCCGAGTACATGAAGCACAAGGCGCGCGAATACGTCCTGGCGGCCGATGCCATCGGCGCGTCAAGCCTGCGCAAGATGTTTTCGCATATCTTTCCCAACGTCAGCCACGTGGCCCTGGTGCAGCTGTCGATCCTGGTGGTCGGCTTCATCAAGGCCGAGGTGATCTTGTCCTTCCTCGGCTTTGGCGTTCCGGTCGGCACGGTGTCCTGGGGCAGCATGCTGAACGAAGCGCAGACCGAACTCATCCTTGGCCGCTGGTGGCAGTTGACCGCCGCGGCGCTCGCCATGGCCGTGCTGGTAACGGCTTTTTCCCTGCTCACCGACGCCTTGCGCGACGCCCTCGATCCCAAAATGAAATGAGAGATTCCGCTCCCGACCTGGGCGACGGCCCGCTGTTGCAGGTGCGCGAGCTGCGCGTGCGCTTTCGTGTCGACAAGCATTCAAGCGTCGAGGCCGTCAAAGGCGTGTCCTTCGATGTCCCCCGCAACGCCACCGTGGCCCTGGTCGGCGAGTCCGGCAGCGGCAAGTCGGTCAGCTCGCTCGCAGTGATGGGCCTGCTTGATCCCGCCACCAGCAGCATCGCGCCCGAGAGCCGCTTGCTGTTCGAGGGGCGCGAACTGTTGAGCCTGCCGCTTTCGGCCCGGCGCGCCCTGTGCGGCAAGGACATCGCCATGATTTTCCAGGAGCCGATGTCGTCCCTCAATCCCGTGTTCACGGTGGGCTTTCAAATTGGCGAAGTGCTGCGCCTGCACATGGGCATGGACCGCCGCCAGGCGCGTGCGCGCACCCTGGCGTTGCTGGAAGAGGTCGGCATTCCTGATCCGGCGCGAAAAATCGACAGCTATCCCAGCCAGATGTCGGGCGGCCAGCAACAGCGGGTGATGATCGCCATGGCAATTGCCTGCGAGCCGAAATTGCTCATTGCCGATGAGCCGACCACGGCGCTCGACGTGACGATCCAGAAGCAGATCGTCAACCTGCTGGCGGCCCTGCAAAAACGCCGCAACATGGCCGTGCTGTTCATTACCCACGACCTGGCCCTGGTGGGAGAAATTGCCGACCAGGTCATCGTGATGCGCCACGGCGTCGTGCGCGAAACGGGTACGGCAGCGCAGATTTTCAATCACCCGGCCGATCCCTACACGCGGGCCCTGCTGCATTGCCGGCCGAAACTCGATGAGCGGCCGCTCCGCCTGCCGGTGATTGACGATTACCTGGAAGCCGCCGCGCAAAAAAACGGCATGGAGGTGATCGTGCTGCCCCAGCGCCAGCGCGGCAGCAGTCCGGCCGACAGCCCGCTGCTGGTGGTCGATCACCTGTCGAAAAGTTTTTTTACGCGGGAGGGACTGTTCGGCAAGCGCGAATTCAAGGCCGTCGAGGACGTCTCGTTCACCTTGGCGCGCGGCAAGACGCTCGGCGTGGTGGGCGAATCGGGCTCCGGCAAGTCGACGGTCGGCCTGACCCTGCTGCGCCTGCACCGGGCCACTGGCGGCAGCGCCATGTTCGAGGGCCGCGACCTGTTCGCGATGTCGAACGCGCAGTTTTTGCCCTATAAACGGCGCATCCAGATCATTTTCCAGAATCCGTATGCGTCGCTGAACCCACGCTTTACGGTCGGCCAGATCCTGCTGGAACCGATGCGCATCCACGCCATCGGCGCCAACGACGCCGAGCGCATCGCGATGGCCGAGGCCTTGCTGAAAAGAGTGAGCCTGCCGGTCCAGGCGCTGCACCGTTATCCCCATGAATTTTCCGGCGGCCAGCGCCAGCGTATCGCCATTGCCCGCTGTTTGACGATGAAGCCGGAAATTCTGGTGTGCGACGAATCCGTTTCGGCGCTGGATGTGTCGGTACAGGCCCAGGTGCTGAACCTGCTGCAAGATCTGCAGGACGAATTCGGCCTGGCCTACATTTTTATTTCGCACGATTTGTCGGTCGTGAAATACATTGCCGATCAGGTGATGGTGATGCACAAGGGCAAAGTGGTCGAGTTCGGGGACTCGGATGCGCTGTATCGGGACCCGCAACACGCCTACACGCGCAGCTTGCTGAGCGCGATTCCCAAGGGCCACTAACACAGGATCGATTAAAGCGATTGCGCGCCAACAGGGTGTGGCGAATCAGGCTATTATCTGAACATGTCACAGATAGTTCACCTGATCCACACCTACGGCGTCTTGATCGTCTTCGGCACCGTCCTGCTCGAACAGATCGGCCTGCCGATCCCGGCCATGCCCATGCTGATCGTGGCGGGGGCCCTTGCGGCCGGTGGCGAGATCAGTTGGGCGGCTTGCCTGGCGGCCAGCGTCGCGGCTTGCCTGATCAGCGATTACTTCTGGTTCAAGGCGGGGCGCTTTTACGGCAAGCGCATCCTGCGCCTGCTGTGCAAGATTTCCCTTTCTCCCGACTACTGCGTCAGCCAGACGGAGGACAAGTTCCGCCGCTGGGGCGCAAAGTCGCTCATCGTCGCCAAATTCGTCCCCGGCTTTAATACGGTCGCGCCGCCCCTGGCCGGCGCCATGGGCACCACCACCCCCGTATTTATTGCCTACAGCGTCGCTGGCGGCGTGTTGTGGAGCGCCACCGGCATCGTTGCTGGCATCATTTTCCGCGATGGCATCGATGATGTGCTCGACACGCTCGAGACCATGGGCGGCGTGGCGCTGATGGGCATTGCCGTACTGCTAGGCATCTTCGTGCTGTACAAGTTCATCGAGCGGCGCCGCTTCCGCCATAGCCTGCCAGTGGAGCGGATCCGCATTGAAGAGCTGTCCGCCTTGCTCGACGGCGAGGAAAAGCCCGTCATCATCGATGCGCGCAGCCTGACCGCCCAGCAACTCGAACGCGCCATCCCGGGCGCCTTGAGCTACACCGACTGCGAGCCAGGCAAGCTGATGGCCTCGCTCGACAAGGACAGCCACATCGTCGTCTACTGCAGTTGCCCCAACGACGTCACCGCCGCCCAGGTGGCGCGCCAGTTTGTCGCCAACGGCTTCCACCGCGCCCGCGCCCTCCATGGCGGGCTCGATGCCTGGAACAATCACCAGAACAGCGCCGCCGAAGAGATGGACGGCACGCACGCTCATTCACACTGAATGAGCGCGTAGTTGTACTACGCATTTCTTTCCTCCTTGCCATTCTGCAGACTCCCGCCAGCCTTCGCTTGACCAAATGGGTGCTGAAAAACACCGAAGATGGTGGCGGTGTACCTAAACTACAAAGATTGCTTGCGTGATCCATAAGAATTCCTTAAGCTGACGGCTTACTTTCCGGATTCGCCCATGACCGCATTGCACATTTCGGCCCTGTCGCCGGCCGCCACGATGACGCCCCGCGCTGCCGCTAATAACTGGCCGCGCCTGCTGGCCGACATCGGCGGCACCAATGCCCGTTTTGCCCTCGAACTGGCGCCGGGCCAGATCGGTCTCGTCACGGTGCTGGCCTGCGCCGACTATCCCTCGCTGGAAATGGCGCTGCGCGCCTATTTGGCGTCGACGCCCGTGGCCGGCCTGAATCTGCCCGTGCGCCATGCGGCCATAGCGATTGCCAACCCGGTGGTGGGCGACATGGTGCGCATGACCAACCATCATTGGGAATTCTCCATCGCCGCCATGAAAGCGGCCTGCGCGTTCGAAACCTTCCTGGTCGTCAATGATTTCAGCGCGCTGGCCTATTCGTTGCCGCAACTGTCGAGCGACCAGAAAGTGCAGATTGGCGGCGGTGCAGCGCGCGCGGCCAGCCCGCTCGGCCTGCTTGGCGCCGGCACGGGCCTCGGCGTGTCGGGCCTGATTCCCTGCAAGGAAGGATGGACGGCGCTGCGCAGCGAAGGCGGGCACGTGACGTTTTCCCCGGCCAATCCGACCGAGATCGCCATCCTCCAGTACGCCTGGAGCCGCTTCGAGCACGTCTCGGCCGAGCGCCTGCTGTCGGGCGTGGGCATCGAACTCATATATAGTGCGCTGGCCCATCACCTTGGTCAGCCGGACGAGCAACTGACGGCGCCGGCCATCGTCGAGCGCGCCCTGAACGGCGCGGGTCTGCTGTGCGACCAGGTGGTGGAAGCGTTTTGCGGCATGCTCGGCACCGTCGCCGGCAACCTGGCCGTGACCCTGGGAGCGCAGGGCGGCGTGTATATTGGCGGGGGCATCGTGCCGCGCCTGGGCGAGCGCTTTGCCGTCTCGTCCTTCCGCCGCCGCTTCGAGCAGAAGGGGCGTTTCGTCAACTACCTGGCGCAGGTGCCGACCTGGGTCATCACGGCCGAGTACCCGGCGTTTCTGGGTGTGTCGGCGCTGCTGGCGGAGAAGCTCGATTCCCAGCTTGTCGCCGCCTGAGCGGCGCTGCAAACCACAGCGTGGCGCCAGGCGTGTGCCACTGGCTCTTTTATCAGGTACAATGGCGCCAGTTTGAAGTGACGATGTCGATCGTTCTTGCAGCGCACGCGCCCGGCCCCGGCTGCGCAGCGGCCGCGAAAAAGAAGCGTTTCGCTTGAAAAATCAATGGTTTGCAGCCTCATCATGCGCTGCTGCCAGCTGAGCAAGTGGCCTTCGCGCCCATCAAAAAAATAACAAAGTAACGATCGAACCCTGCCTCCCGGCCGTGGTGACCGATACCAGTTTCAACGACAGCGCTCTGCAGGTCGGCCTCACACGTGAGGGTCCGCTTGCAGTCTTGAACGCCGCGTTGATCGAATAAAGCCCGTTTTTCCGTTGCCTGCCTGTGCAAGATCGTTGACGACATCGCTATGAATACTGATGAGGCCAAGAGTGTCCTCGAAACCGCGCTGCTGTGCGCGCGTGAACCGCTGTCCATCAACAGCCTGAAGAAATTGTTCGTCGATGTGGACGACCAGGGCCGGCCCCTCGGGGAAGGCGTGGACACCAATCAGATCAAGTTGATGCTGGAAGAATTGCGGCACGATTGGCAGGAGAAGGGCGTCGAACTGGTCAGCCTGGCAACGGGATGGCGTTTTCAAAGCCGCCCGGAAATGAAGGTGTACCTCGACCGCCTCAGTCCCGAAAAGCCGCCCAAGTATTCGAGGGCGACCCTGGAAACCCTGGCAATTATTGCCTATCGCCAGCCTGTCACCCGCGGCGATATCGAAGAAATTCGCGGCGTGACGGTCAATTCGCAGACCATCAAGATGCTGGAAGACCGCGGCTGGATTGATGTGATCGGCCACCGCGAAACCATAGGCCGGCCCGCCTTGCTGGGCACGACCCGGCAGTTTCTCGACGACCTGGGACTGAACAACCTGTCCCAGTTGCCGCCTCTGCAGGAAGTCGCTGCCATGGGCGGCAATGGCCGCGAGATGGAAGCGCTGGAAGCAGCATTGCAGGAAAATTTTGACAAAGCGGCAGCCCAACTGGCTGCCAGCGACGAAGGCGCGGGCGGCATTGCAGTCGCAGCCGGCTCCAATGCTTCGGACGACGAAGCGCCCATTCACGACCCTGCGCCAGAGACACCGGATGACGCTGCGCCAGGTCGGCACACCCCAGACCAGAACGATGAACACAACAACTAAACCAACAGACAATCTCATTGCTGACGCCGCCGCCCCTGAAGCCGTGAAGCCGAAACGCCGCACCAAGGCGCAGATCGAAGCAGACAACGCAGCCGGCATCACCAAGCCGCGCGCCAAGCGCACCCCGAAAGCGGCCGCCGAGGCAGCGCCCGCGCAGCAGGCGCCAGCGCCCCAGATCGATGTCGCCGCCATCGCCGCCTCGTTTGGCGACGATCACCCCGTGGTGCAGCGCAAGCCCAAGCCGGCCGTGGTGATTCCGCCCAAAGCCGCTGCCAAGGCCGCCGCACAGGCCGCCGGTACCCTGGGCGTGAAAGCACCGAAAAGCGTGGTCGAGATGGAAGCCGACGGTGAACTGGACGATGGCCGCCCCGAGCGCGGCAATCGTGCCCCCCGTGGCCCGCGCCAGATGCGCGAGCAGCGCGCCGCCAAGCCAAAGCATCCAAAACCAAACAAGCAGGCCAAGCCCCAGCGCGAGCCCCGTCCGCCCCAGGCAGCACCGGTCGAAGGTGAAGTCCAGCCTGGCGCCGCGGTAGAAGGCGCCGCCCGTGCGGAGCGCGGCCCCCGTCCCGAGCGCGCAGCCGACGCCAAGCCACGCGTGAAGAAAAATAAAAAAGGTAATCCCGGCCTGCAGCACCACAAGAAGCCGGGACGGGGCGGTGAAGACGCCGACGCCGTGTTTTCGTATGTAACGTCCGACGCCTACGACGCCAACGACGGCGCCCGCGGCGCGCCCGCCAAGCCGGTGCGCAAGGATCTGACCTCGGACGATGACGCGCCCAAACTGCACAAGGTGCTGGCCGAAGCTGGCCTCGGTTCGCGCCGCGACATGGAAGACCTGATCGTTGCCGGCCGCGTGTCCGTGAATGGCGAGCCGGCCCACATCGGCCAGCGCATCCTGCCCTCGGACGCCGTGCGCATTAACGGCAAGCTGATTCAACGTAAAGTGAGCACCAAGCCGCCGCGCGTGCTGGTGTACCACAAGCCGGCCGGCGAAATTGTCAGCGCGGATGATCCGGAAGGCCGTCCATCGGTGTTTGACCGCCTGCCGACCATGAAGGCAGGCAAGTGGCTGGCCGTCGGTCGCCTCGACTTCAATACCGAAGGCTTGCTGATCTTTACGACGTCCGGTGACCTGGCCAACCGCCTGATGCACCCCCGCTACAACATCGACCGGGAGTACGCCGTGCGCACCCTGGGCGAACTGGAAGAGGGCATGCGCCAGAAACTGCTGGCCGGCGTTGAGCTGGAAGACGGCACCGCGTCGTTCACGAAAATCGCCGATGGCGGCGGCGAAGGCATCAACAAGTGGTACCGCGTGGTGATCGGCGAAGGCCGCAACCGCGAAGTGCGCCGCATGTTCGAGGCGGTCGGTCTCACCGTCTCGCGCCTGATCCGCACCCGTTACGGCGCCATGACCCTGCCGAGCAGCCTCAAGCGCGGTCGCTGGGAAGAGCTGGAAGAAAACGATGTGCGCGCTTTCCTCTCGGCCTTTGGTGTCGAGAAAAAAGGCGAGAAGGTCGCGCCCGAAAGCCGTGGTCCCAAGGCCAAGGGCGGCCCAGGCCAGTCCCAGCCTAGAGTCGCCGGTGAAGTCGACGGCAACCGCGCCGACCGCGACACCAACCGCAATGTTGACCCTTTTGCCGGCATGCCGGCGCGCGGTCGGGGCGGACGTGGCGGGCCGAACCGTACGCCTCTGGTCGGCGCCGGCTACGGTGGCATGGCCGGCGGCCATCCAACCGGCGTCGATGCACCACCGGCTGGTGGCGGTTTTGGGGGCAAGGGCAAGCCAAAGGGCAATGGCAAGCCGCAGGGGCGGCCAGGCGGTGCCGCTTCCGGCCGTCCCAATGGCGCGCCGCCGAAAGGTCAGCGCCAGCCTGATCCGTTGCAGACGACTTTTGGTTTTGGCGGCGCCGCTGGCAAACCGGCGCGTCCGCAGGGGCCGCAGGGTCCGCGTGGCGCCGATCACGGCATGCCGCGCCGCGGTCGGCGGGGTTAGTACCCGGGGACTGGCCTTGCAGGGCATTAGGTCCGGGGGACCTAATGCGAGCCGAAGGCCTGTCCCCATTTTTGATCCGAGGCAAATTCACAATGGGGACAGGCCCGCAGGGCCAGTCCCCGATGCTGCGGACTTGAAAGCGGACCAAACAACACCATGTAGGTCGTCTCCCGCAACGCAGCATTTCTGTTGTTTGATTGCTCACTGCCCGTGCGTTCGATTGCGACGCCGGTCAAAAAGCGCTATAATCGATAACCTAATAAAAGTAGCTTCACCATGCATGCACCGGTGCCAGACGCATCGTCCTGCCGTGCAAGTGGTTTTTATCTGGGTGAAGATTTACGGAGAGATGGGCAGATGCCCATTTTTTTTTTGGTAAAACGTTTTGTGTGTCTGCGCTCGCGGACGTAGGACCTGGAGAAGGCATTGCAGCAGTTTGATTTGATCGCCAAAACGGTAACCGGGCTGGGCTATGACCTCGTCGACGTGGAGCGGGGCGAGCGCGGCATTTTGCGCGTGTATATCGACTTTACGGCGGCTGACGCGGAAGAGAAGGGCCCGATCACGGTCGAGGATTGCGCCACCGTCAGCCACCAGTTGTCGCATGTGCTGACCGTCGAAAACGTCAATTACGAGCGGCTCGAGATTTCTTCGCCGGGGCTGGATCGCCCGGTACGCACGATGGCCGACTTCGAACGTTTTGCCGGCCATGAGTGCACGGTAAAACTGCGCGCCGCATTTCCGGGCAGCGCCAACCGCAAGACCTATACGGGTATCTTGCAGGCGCCCCAGGGCGACAAGATCGGTTTGGAATTTGAAAGCAAGGATGGTCCCGCGCAGCTGGAATTTACGCTGGCGGACTTGGATAAGGCACGTTTGGTGCCACAGGTGGATTTTAAGAAGGGCAAAGCATGAGTCGCGAAGTATTGTTACTGGTAGATGCGCTGGCGCGCGAGAAAAACGTCGATAAGGATGTCGTCTTCGGCGCGCTCGAATTCGCCCTGGCCCAGGCCACGAAAAAGCGTTACGAAGGTGAAGTCGACATTCGCGTGTCGATCGACCGCGATTCGGGCGAGTTCGAATCCTTCCGCCGCTGGCACGTGGTGCCAGATGACGCCGGCCTGCAACTGCCAGACCAGGAAATCCTGCACTTCGAAGCCGTGGAACAGATTCCCGATATCGAAGTGGACGAATACATCGAAGAACCGATTGAATCCGTCGAGTTCGGTCGCCGCTTTGCCCAGGACACCAAACAGGTCGTCTTGCAGCGCGTGCGTGATGCCGAGCGCGAGCAGATCCTGGTCGACTTCCTCGAGCGCGGCGACTCGCTCGTGACCGGCACCATCAAGCGCATGGAGCGCGGTGATGCCATCGTCGAGTCCGGCAAGATCGAAGCGCGCCTGCCGCGCGACCAGATGATCCCCAAGGAAAACCTGCGTATCGGCGACCGCGTGCGTGCATTCATCCTGCGCATCGACCGCAATATGCGTGGCCCGCAGGTGATCCTGTCGCGCACCGCGCCTGACTTCATCATGAAGCTGTTCGAGCTGGAAGTGCCGGAAATCGAGCAGGGCCTGCTGGAAATCAAATCGGCCGCCCGTGATCCTGGCGTCCGCGCAAAAATCGCCGTCTACACCTCGGACAAGCGCATTGACCCGATCGGCACCTGCGTCGGCATGCGCGGTTCGCGCGTGCAGGCTGTGACCGGTGAGCTCGGCGGCGAGCGCGTCGATATCGTGTTGTGGTCGGATGATCCTGCCCAGTTCGTCATTGGCGCCCTGGCGCCGGCCAATGTTTCCTCCATCGTCGTTGATGAAGAGAAGCACGCCATGGACGTCGTCGTCGATGAAGAAAACCTGGCCATCGCCATCGGCCGCTCGGGCCAGAACGTGCGCCTGGCTGCTGAATTGACGGGCTGGAAGATCAACATCATGACGGCCGAAGAGTCCGAGAACAAGGCAGCGGCGGAAACCGCGGCAGTACGCGCCCTG
>JBJMVV010000021.1:0-47375 GCA_045810505.1 Massilia sp. | reverse complement strand
TGCCGACGCCGGCGCGGCCGCCAGTTTTTCCGCCTCACGTTGTTTACTGAGGCGCACACCGGCGCCGACGGCGACGATGGCGAAGAGAGCAACAACGATGCGGCTGACGATGGGTCGTTTCATAAATATAGTTGAGCAGTCAAGTAAGTAGGGATTACACGGGCGCGGCGGGCGCGGCCAGCAGGGCGCGCACGGCGGCCAGGTCGGCCCGGTGAGGCCGGCCATCGGGACGCGGTTTCAAAGCGCCCCGTAAATCATTCATTTCGTACAACTCTGCATGCACCTGCTGCTTTTTCCAGTGAAAACTTACCGTTTCCACCGGATCGTGGCGGCCACCCTTGAAATGGGGCGTCTCGCCGATGTCGATCGGCACGTCGCGGTCGAGCAGGAACATGATTACGTCCTTGGCACTGTCGGCGAACAGTTGCAGATGGATGTCGTCGTGTTCGCCCGCCGTGCCGTTGAGCACCGCGCCGGTCAGGTAGGGGCGGAATTGATGCAGCTGTTCCATGACCTGGGAGGCCAGTTCGCGCAGCGTCGCCAGCCGCGCCGGCTGGCTGTCGGACTGGAACAAAGCCTGGTATTTACGCACTTCTTCTTCGATTTCCCGGTTATCCGGGATGACATTGGCGCGCGGCACAGCGTCGCCGAGCACGAGGCGGGCGGCCTTGTTGCGGGCCATGTCGTAGTCGGCGCCGTCCTGGGCGATCAGCCGGGCGGCGCGTGCGGCGATCTCGGCGCGCAGTTGGGCCAGATCGGAGTGCGGAGTGGGCGTCATGGCGTGATGATACTCTGGAACGGCGTTTGCACGGGAACACGCGGCGCGTCAGGTAAAATCGCGGTTTTCGCCAATTACGAGCGGCGCGGCCAAGGTCCGTCGACGACACGAGACATCATGCATATTCATATACTCGGTATTTGCGGCACCTTCATGGGCGGCCTCGCCGTGCTGGCCAAGGAAGCGGGCCACAGGGTCACCGGCTGCGACGCCAACGTCTATCCGCCCATGAGCACCCAGCTCGAAGCCCAGGGCATTGAACTGATCCAGGGCTTCGGTCCGGAACAGGTCGCGCTCAACCCTGACCTCTACGTCATCGGCAACGTCGTCTCGCGCGGCAATCCCCTGGTCGAGGAAATCCTCAATCGCAGCCTGCCCTACATGTCCGGCCCGCAGTGGATGGGTGAGCACATCCTGCGTCATAAATGGGTGCTGGCCGTCGCCGGCACCCACGGCAAGACGACCACATCGGCCATGCTGGCCTGGATCCTGGAAGACGCAGGCTATGCGCCGGGCTTCCTGATCGGCGGCGTGCCCATGAACTTCGGCATCTCGGCGCGCCTGTCGGGTGACACCGAATCGGATTTTTTTGTCATCGAGGCGGACGAATACGACACCGCCTTTTTTGACAAGCGCAGCAAATTTGTCCATTACCACGCCAAGACGGCCGTGATGAACAACCTCGAATACGACCACGCCGACATTTTTCCCGACATCGGCGCCATCGAGACCCAGTTCCACCACCTGGTGCGCACCGTGCCGGGCGTCGGGCGCCTGGTCGTCAATGGCGACGAAGCCTCGCTGGCGCGCGTCATGAAACGGGGTGTGTGGAGCGAGCACGAAAGCTTTGGCTGCGGCGAGCACACCAACTGGAGCATGGTCGAACACCAGGACGGCAGTTTTGATGTCGTCTTTAATAGTGTGGTGGCTGGCACCGTGCACTGGGGCCTGACGGGCCGTCACAACCGCTCCAACGCGCTCGCTGCGATTGCCGCCGCCCGCCACGTGGGCGTGCCGGTGGCCCAGGCGGCCGAATCGCTGGCCCGCTTTGAATCGGTCAAGCGCCGGATGGAAGTGCGCGGCGTCGTCAACGGCGTAACGGTGTACGACGATTTCGCCCACCATCCCACCGCGATTGCCACCACCGTGGGCGGGCTGCGCCAGAAGATCGGTGACAGCGGCCGTATCCTCGCCGTGCTGGAACCCCGTTCAAACACCATGAAGCTGGGCGCCATGAAGGACGCCCTGCCGGGCAGCCTGAAAGACGCCGACCTGGTGTTCGGCTTCGGCAGCCAGCAGGCGCTGGGATGGAGCCTGGCCGACGCCCTGAAACCGCTGGGGACCATCGGCCACAGCTTCGACCAGCTCGACTTCCTCGTCAGCGCCATTGTTCAGGCGGCCCAGCCGGGCGACCATGTGCTGGTGATGAGTAATGGCGGCTTCGGCGGCATCCACCAGAAGCTGCTCGACGCGCTGGCCCAGAAGTTTTCTGCATGATCCTGTACTTGCACGGTTTTCGCTCGTCCCCTGCGTCGTACAAGGCGCGGGTGGTCCAGCAGCGCATGGCGGCGCTCGGCCTGGCGGACCAGTTGCGCTGTCCGCAGTTGCCGGCTTCCCCCAAGGAGGCCATCGCGCTGGCCTTGTCGCTGGTCGAGGGCGTGCCGGCTGAGGAACTGGCCATCGTCGGCTCATCCCTCGGCGGCTTTTACGCCACCTGGCTCGCTGAAAAACTGGGCTGCCGCGCCGTGCTGCTCAACCCCGCCGTCAACCCCCTGAAAAACCTCGAACAGCACGTGGGCGTGACCACCGCCTGGCATTCGGACACGCCGTTTGAATTCAAGCGCGACTACATCGACGAACTGCGCGATCTGCTGGTGCCGGCGATCACCGATCCGGCGCGTTACTTCCTGATCGCCGCCACCGGCGACGAAGTGCTCGACTACCGCGACATGCTGGCCCATTACCCGGGCGCGCGCCAGCACCTGATCGAAGGCAGCGACCATGCCATCAGCGAGTTTGCCGATTATGTCGACGCGGTGCTCACGTTCAGCCTGAAAGCGCCCCGGTGAGCGGCCCCCGCGCGGCCTCGCTGCGCCAGGTGCGCTGGCACCGCCACGTCAACGCCGTCAACGCGCCGCCTGCCGTTGCGGCCTGGCTGACGGCGCCCGGTTCCCTCACTGCCCGCCTGATTGCCCACAGTAGGGCGTTCCGGGTCCAGCGCCTGCACCAGCACACGGCCCTGTGCCTGGCCGACGAGGCGCGCGCCATCGGCATGGCGCGCCCGGGCCGCGTGCTCGAGCGCGAAGTGCTGCTGCGCTGTGATGGCGTCGCCGTGGTGTTTGCCCACACGGTGGTGCCGCTGTCGAATTCGGCCAGCGACTGGCCCCTGTTCGGCGGCTTGGGCGAACGCTCGCTGGGCTCGACCCTGTTCTACGATCCCCTTGTACGCCGGGGCCAGCTTGAATTTGCCCGCCTGCGCGCGGGCCACCCGCTGGTGCGGCGCGCCGCGCTGGCGCTGGCCGATGCTTCTCCCGACCCGATTTATTATGCGCGGCGCTGCCTGTACCGCCGCCACCAGGGCAGCCTGCTCGTCACGGAGGTGTTTTTGCCGCCCGTGCTGGACCTGCTGCCTGCTCCCCTTATCAAGAACGCGATGTGAACCATGAATGTATTTTTTGAAGAATCCGGCGACTTCAAGGTCGGCGCCGTGCTGTCCCAGGCGGGCGAGGCCTACCAGGTCGAACTCCCCACCGGCAAGCGCAGCAAGATCAAAGTCAAAGACGTGCTGCTGCAGTTCGAGAAGCCGGCGCCGGAAGAACTGCTCGATGCCGCCAAGGCGATCGCGCTTGAAGTCGACCTGGAGTTCCTGTGGGAGGTGGCAGGCCAGGAGGAATTCGGCTTTGCCGAACTGGCGGCCGAATACGTCGGCCACGCGCCCCAGCCTGCGGAAAGCGCGGGCCTGGTGCTGGCCCTGCACAACGCGCCCATCTATTTTTACAAGAAGGGCAGGGGGCGCTACAAGGCTGCGCCCGAGCAGTCCCTGCGCGCAGCGCAAGCGGGCATTGAAAAGAAAAAGCAGCAGGCCGTGATCCAGGCCGGCTACGTGGAAGAGCTCAAGGCCGGCAAGCTCCCCGTGGCCATGCAGCCCATCGTGCTGCAACTGCTGTTCAAGCCGGACAAGAACACCATTGAATACAAGGCGCTGGAAGCGGCCTGCGAGGAGCTGCACACGACAGCGCCGCGCCTGATGCTGGCCACCGGCGGCATCGCTTCGCCCAAGGCCCTGCACATGGCCCGCTTCCTGTTCGAGAATTTCCCCCGCGGCGCGGGCTTTCCTGCCATCGCGGCGCCAGGCACCCCGGGCGGTCTGCCGCTGGCCGACGTCGCCGCCTTCTCCATCGACGATGTCACCACCACGGAAATCGACGACGCCTTCTCCGTCACTGTGCTCGCTGACGGCAAGCTGAAGGTCGGCATCCACATCGCCGCGCCGGGCCTGGGCATCAAGCCCGACGACGCCATCGACAAGCTGGCGCGCGCCCGCATGTCTACCGTGTATATGCCAGGGGACAAAATCACCATGCTGCCCGACGATATCGTCGAAGCGTTCACCCTGGCCGAAGGGCGCGCCTGCCCGGCGCTGTCCCTGTACGCCACGCTCGATTCCGCCGACTGGTCGGTGCTGGCGACCGAGACGCGCGCCGAGATGGTGCCGATCGCATCGAACCTGCGCCACAACGACCTCGACGCCCTGGTCAACGAAGAGACCCTCGCCAGCGGCGAAGGCGAGTATCCGCACAAGGCCGAACTGCTCAAACTGTGGGGCTGGGCCCTGAAGCTGGAAGAAGGCCGCATGGCCAAGCGTGAGGCGTTTGGCTTGAAACCCGAGCAGAACAACCGGGTCGACTACAATTTTTATGTGGTCGACGACGTCGTCTCGGTCGTCAAGAGGAAGCGCGGCGCGCCGCTCGACAAGATCGTCGCCGAGCTGATGATCTTTGCCAACAGCACCTGGGGCAAATTGATGCACGACTGCGGCGTGCCCGGCATCTACCGCTCGCAGACCACGTCCGGTCCCGGCTGGGGCGCCAAACTGACGGTACGCATGGTCACCCACGCCGCGCCCCACCAGGGCCTCGGTGTCGACCAATACGCGTGGAGCACCTCGCCCCTGCGCCGCTACACGGACCTGGTCAACCAGTGGCAGATCCTGGCCTGCGCCAGCAATGGCGTGACGGCCCCGCTGGTGGCCCCGTTCAAACAGCGCGACGCGGGCCTGTTCGCGATCGTCTCCGCGTTTGACGCCGCCTATTCTGCCTATAACGACTTCCAGCAGAATATGGAGCGCTATTGGTGCCTGCGCTGGCTGGGACAAGAGAACGCGCGCCAGGTCAGCGCCGTCGTGCTCAAGGACGAGGTGTTGCGCCTGTCCGACATCCCGCTGGTGATCCGCCTGCCCGGCATGCCGCAGGTGGCGCGCGGGGCGGCCGTCACCATCGACATCATGCGCTGGGATGAAGTGGACCTGGCGATCGAAGCGCGCCTGCTGGAAGTGGCGGCCGCGCCCGCGGGCGATGTGGCCATCGACGAGGAAGAGGACGATAGCGTCGCCGCGGTGGCGGCCGAAGCGGAAGACATCGCGGCGCCTGTTCCGGAAGCGGCCCCGCCAGCGGACGATGCAACACCGTTATCGAACTGACACCAGGGGCGCGCCGGCGCTTTTTTCACTCGGCGCGCCCTGTCAAAGGCTGTAGAATTAACGTTCCGTAGTTCAATAGTTTTAACCGGTGTCGCGTGACGTCTTATCTTTCAAACCGCTCCATGATGATCGCCATCGCCGTGTCGGTGGTGCTGCATGCGGCCCTGCTGACGGTGCGTTTCGTCGCCCCCGATGCTTTTAAACTGCAGCCGGCCGACCCTGGCCTGGAAGTCATCCTCGTCAACGCCAAGCATGACAGGAAGCCCATCAAGGCTGATGCCCTGGCCCAGGCCAACCTGGACGGCGGCGGTCAGGCTGACGCCGGCCGCTCGAAGTCGCCCCTGCCGGATATGCGCAAAAGCGAGAATGGCGACAGCGTCAAGGCTGCCCAGCGCCGCATCGCCGAACTGGAACAGATGCAGCAGAACCTGCTGACCAAGGCGCGCAACGAAGCCTATAAAGCGCCGCCGGTGACTGAGAAAGACAAGCCCGATCCCGCCCGCACCGGCCAGGATTTGCTGGAGTCGTCCAAGGCGATTGCGCGCGCGACGGCCGAACTGTCGACCACCATCGAAGACCAGAACAAGCGCCCCCGCAAGACCTACATCACGCCATCGACCCAGGAAGTGGGCTACGCGATGTACTACAAGACCATGCAGAAGCGGGTCGAAGAAATCGGCACCCTGAATTTTCCGCAGAAGGATGGCCGCAAGCTCTATGGTGAGCTGGTGCTGTACATCCCGATCTTCCAGGACGGGACCATCTATGTCAAAGACGGCGGCGTGCGGGTCGAAAAAAGCTCGGGCAATGCGGCGCTGGATGCAGCGGCCATGGCCATCGTGCGGCGCGCCGCCCCCTTCGGCAAATTCCCGCCGAATATGCTCTCGACCGACAAGGACGACCTGTGGGTCATCATCACCCGCTTCAAATTCACCCGCGAAGAGCGGCTGGGGCTTGATGCCTCGACCAAGGGCAACTGATGGACAAGGCGGCGCGTTTTTGCGTGATCGGCAATCCGGTCGGCCATAGCAAATCCCCCCGCATCCACGCCGCCTTTGCCACGCAAACGGGCCTGCCGACCCATTACGAGACCTGCCTGTCGCCGCTCGATGGCTTTGCTGCCACGGTGGCGGCGCGCATGGCCGCCGGCGACCGGGGCGCCAACGTCACCGTCCCGTTCAAACTTGAAGCGTTCGCGCTGTGCACCCGCCTTTCCGCGCGCGCGCAAGCGGCGGGCGCCGTCAATACGCTCACCTTTGAGGACGGCATCGCCGGCGACAATACCGACGGCGCCGGCCTGGTAGCGGACATCGTGCGCAACGCCGGCGTAACTGTCGCGGGCGCGCGCGTGCTGCTGGTCGGCGCGGGCGGCGCGGCGCGCGGCGTGATCCAGCCCCTGCTCGAACAACAACCCGCCAGCCTCACCCTGGTCAACCGCACGGCGGCGACGGCCCATGCGGTGGCGGCCCATTTCGATGACCGCGTCACCGTGTGCACTTTCGACGCACTGGCTGGCCCCTTCGATATCGTCATCAACGCCACCTCCGCCAGCATCAGCGGCAGCCTGCCGCCCCTGCCGGCCAGTGTATTTGGCGCCGGAACGCTGGCGCTGGACATGATGTACGGGGCGGCGCCGACCGCCTTCATGAATTTCGCAGCCAGCCATGGCGCCAGCGTGCGCGATGGCCTGGGCATGCTGGTCGAGCAGGCTGCCGAAGCGTTTCATGTGTGGCGTGGCGTGCGTCCCGATACCGCGCAGGTGCTCGCCGAACTGCGGAGCGCGGCGTGACGAAGAAGGCGGGATCGCGCCGCTGGCTGAAGTGGATCATCCTCGGCCCCCTGCTTGCCATTTTCCTGCTGCAGCTGTATTTTCTGCTGCAGATCTGCTGGTGGTCGCGCTTCAATCCCGGAATGACCAGCATGATGAGCGCGCAGCTAGCGAGTCTGCGCGAGACCAATCCCAAGGCGACCCTGGAGCAGAAGTGGGTGCCGTATGCAGCCATCTCGAACAACCTGAAACGGGCGGTGATTGCGTCGGAAGACGCCAACTTCGCCGAGCACGACGGGGTCGACTGGGAGGCCCTGCAAAAAGCCTACGCCCGCAACACGACCCGTCACAAGGTGGTGGGCGGCGGCTCGACCATCACCCAGCAACTGGCCAAGAACCTGTTTTTGTCGGGTTCGCGCAACTACGCGCGCAAGGCCCAGGAGATGGTGATCGCCTACATGCTCGAACTGGTGCTCGACAAGGAACGCATCCTGGAGATCTATTTGAACGTGGTCGAATTCGGCCGCGGCGTGTTTGGCGCGGAGGCGGCGGCACGGCACTACTTCCGGGCGCCCGCCTCCAGCCTGAATGCCGCCCAGGCGGCGCGCCTGGCCGTCATGCTGCCCAATCCCCGCTACTACGACGCCCACCGCAGCACCAATTACCTGGCGCGGCGCTCTAGCGTTATTTTGAACCGCATGAATTCGGCGGAACTGCCGGATTAATACGGATCAGGCGACAGCGTTCCCGCGCTCACGCCCACTGAACGATAAATCGGATAGCTCGACCAGTCCGACAGGTTGATGGTGGTGCTTGAATCGGCCAGTTTGCGGATCTGGATCGACGAGGCGCCCACGCTGAGGGCTTTGCCCGAGACGCACTGGGTCGGACCCTGGGTCACGTTGACAAAATAGACTGCCGCTTCCGTGTCGGGGGCGGGCGTGTTGGTCACGCGGCGGCCCGAGTAATGGCCGTTGACGGCGTCCCAGTTCACCAGCAGGGCCGATTCCACGCTCATGCCGATGCCCCGCGCGGCGCTGTTGGGCAGCACGCCGCCGGTGCAGCCGAATTGCTGCGCACCGCTGCCTGCATACGGCGCCACCAGGCGCGAAACAAAAGTGACGAGGCGCCCCAGGCGGTCGCGCGCATCGACGTGGGAATCCGTGATGATGCCCGCCAGCGCGGCCGGCGCAATAAAACCGCCCGTGGTGGACAGGGGCGCCGGATCCAGCGTCATGTATTTATTGAAGGGGTTGGCCAGGGCCTGGCTGGAGGTGACGGTGCCGTTCAGGGCCGCGTAATCGAACTGGCCCAGCACGGCGAGGCCGGCACTGGTGCCGCCCACGGGGACGTTATTTTTCATCAGGCCGGCCAGGGTCTTTTCCAGCGCCTGACCCTTCCAGTACTTGATGTAGTCGCTCTGGTCGCCGCCGGCGATCCACACCGCGTTGGCGCGGCCCACCACGCTGTTCACAAAAGCGTCGTTGGCCGCCGTCGTGCTGGGAATGACCAGGGTTTCAACCGAGGACAGGCCGAGCGAGGCGCCGCCCACCCAGCCGTCGACGATGTCACTTGACGCCGTCGAGGAGGCCGGATTGCTGTAATAGATATAGGGGTTGTAGGCGCCATCACCGGTGGCGCGGATCACGACCAGGCGCCCGCCCGTGCCGGGTTTGATGCCGGCCTGCTTGATCATCCAGCGGAACGCTTCATCGACATCCGGGCCGCCGCCCATCAGCACGAAGGAGGGTGAACTCTGGACCGCGGCCGTGGGCGCCTGGGCCGGATTGCCGACCGAAGAATAGGTATAGGGCGGCGCCTTGCCGGCGTGCGCTGCGAAGGAAACCACCAGCAGGATGGCGGGGACGGCACATTTCGATAGCAGGACGGTCACGGGTCTCTCCCTGTTCAAAAAAGACCGATTCTACGCCCCTGGCCGGCCCAAGCCGCAACGATGGTGACGTGCCCGCCCGCTTGCGGTTACACTTGCGCTAATTTTTGACGTCACGCCGGGTAGAATCACGCATGATCAATGTATTCGTCTTACAAAATGGCCGGCTCAATCAAGTGCCCATCGACAGTCGCGCGGACCTGGAAAACGTCGCCCCCGTGTGGGTCGACCTGACCGATCCGAATGACGACGAGCGGGCCTGGGTCAAGGCGATCTATGGCGTGACCCTGCCGGGCGAAGACGAAGTCAAGGACATTGAAGCGTCGGCCCGCTACTACGAAGCGGAAAACGGCGACCTGCACCTGCGCACCGACTTTTTGCTGGAAGAAGACGACGGCCCCTCGCGCATCGTCACTGTCGCCTTCATTTTGGCGCGCAAGATGCTGTTCTCGGTCCACACCGACGACCTGCCCGTGTTCCGCCTGGTGCGCATGCGCGCCCGCTCGCGTCCCGGCTCGATCGAAGACTACATGGACGTGCTGCTCGACCTGTACGCCACCGACGCCGAGTACTCGGCCGATTCGCTCGAAGGCATCTACCAGAACCTGGAAGAAGTCTCCAGCCGCGTACTGCAGGAAGAGTTCACCGACACCGACGCGGCGGCCACACTGAACGCCATCGCCCACGAGGAAGACTTGAATGGCCGGATCCGCCGCAACATGATGGACACCCGCCGCGCCGTCAGTTTTTTGATGCGCGGGCGCCTGCTCAACGCCGACCAGTTCGAGGAAGCCCGCCAGATCCTGCGCGACATCGAGTCGCTCGACGGCCACACCTCCTTCTTGTTCGACAAGATCAACTTCCTGATGGACGCCACGGTCGGTTTCATCAACATCAACCAGAACAAGATCATCAAGATCTTCTCGGTGGCCTCGGTCGCGTTCTTACCACCGACCTTGATTGCCTCGATCTACGGCATGAATTTTAA
Organism: Massilia sp.; assembly: GCA_045810505.1. Taxonomy (GTDB): domain Bacteria; phylum Pseudomonadota; class Gammaproteobacteria; order Burkholderiales; family Burkholderiaceae_D; genus JAFCUW01. Next base: position 37,251 of record JBJMVV010000021.1, on the reverse strand, counting down.
ATGGCTGCCGGAGTTGGAGTGGCAGTTGGGGTATCCGTTTGCGATTGTTCTGATGATTACCTCGGCGATCGCGCCTTTCCTCTACTTCCGGCACCGCGGTTGGCTCAAATAGCATCGGGGACTGGCCTTGCAGGCCTGTCCCCATTTTAAAATCAGCAGCAAAGTCAAAATGGGGACAGGCCCGCAGGGCCAGTCCCCGGCTGATCACATGGTCGCGAACATGGCGACGACAGCGACCATCATGACGGCAACCCCCAGCCAGCCAATGATGGTGTGCCGCCGCGACAAGGTAAAACCCCCCATCAACTCCTTGTTATGGGCCAGCAGCATCATCACCGCCATGATCGGCACGGCGATGACGCCGTTGATCTGGGCTGACAGCACCAGCGCCTTGATCGGGTCGATGGGGGCGAAATTCAAGACCATGCCGCCGATGGTGGCCAGCGCGATAATTCCGTAAAACTCCTGCGCTTCCACCGCCTTCAGATCAAGCCCGTTGGCCCATTTAAAACTTTCGGTGACGGCGTAGGCGGCGGAGCCGGCCAGCACGGGCACGGCCAGCATGCCGGTGCCGATGATCCCCAGCGCGAACAGGAAAAAGGCGAATTCGCCCGCCACGGGGCGCAGCGCTTCGGCTGCCTGGGCCGAGGTGTCGATATTGGTCACGCCGTGCACCCCGAGGGTGACGGCCGTGGTCAGCACAATGAAATACGCCACCAGGTTGGAAAAGCCCATGCCGACAAAGGTGTCGACCTTGATGCGGCGCAGCTGCTTTTTGGCGTCTTCCGGCTTTTTGCGCAGGGCCATGGTGCTGTCGTCGGCGCGGATTTCCTCCACTTCCTGCGAGGCCTGCCAGAAGAACAGGTAGGGGCTGATGGTGGTGCCGAAGATGGCCACGATCAGGGCGACTGACTCCTTGGTGAATTTGAAGTCGGGCCAGACGGTCTTGTGCAGCACTTCGAGCCAGGGCAGTTTGACGGCAAAGACCGTGCCGACATACGCTAGCAGGCCCAGGGTCAGCCATTTCAGATAGCGCACGTAGGTACTGTAGGGCATCCATACCTGCAGCGACAGGCACAAAAGGCCGAAGCCCAGTGAATACATATGGGGCGAGCCGACGCCCGTCACCAGGTGGGCCGCTTCGCCCATGGCGGCAATGTCGGCGGCGATGTTGATCACGTTCGCCACCAGCAGCAGGATGACGATGGAGTAGAGCAGCCAGGGCGAGTAGGCGCGGCGGATGTTGGCGGCCAGGCCCCGGCCGGTGACGCGGCCGATGCGGGCCGAGACCAGCTGGATGCCCACCATGAAGGGATAGGTCAGCACCAGCGTCCACAGGGTGTTGAAGCCGAACTGCGCGCCCGCCTGCGAATAGGTGGCGATGCCGGATGGGTCGTCATCGGCGGCGCCCGTGATGAGACCAGGCCCCAGGGCCTTGAGGGTGGCGTTGTCGGTCAGACGGCGGATGAATTGCATGGAAGGCTCGCGCGCGTGCGGCGCGGCCCTCCCGGGAAGAGGGCTAGCGCGCCGGTGTTAACTGGGTGTGTATGTGTGGGTTCATTGCGGGCGCAGTGTAGCACGCCAGCCACTGGCCAAGGTGGCGGCGATGTAACACATTGTTGAGATTAAGCGTCGCTTCAGAAGTCGGCCCGTTCGCCTTCGCCCCGGTCGCTGGCGCGTCGTGTGGCCAGGAGGCGCGCGAACACGCGGCGGGCCGCTTCGACCGTTTCGGTGATGACTGCGTCGTCATGCTGCGCCGAGACGAAGCCCGCTTCGAAGGCGGCTGGCGCGAAGTACACGCCTTCTTCCAGCATGCCGTGGAAGAAGGCGTTGAACTGCGCCCGGTCGCTGGCCATCATCTCGGCATACGAGGTGGGCACGGTGGCGGAAAAATAGATGCCGAACATGCCGCCCACGGCGTCGGCGCAGAAGGTCACGCCCAGTTCGCGCGCCGCTTCGGTCAGGCCATCGGCGAGTTTGCGGGTTTGTGCCGTCAGGTGCTCGTAGAAGCCTGGCTGCTGCACCAGTTTCAGGGTGGTCATGCCGGCTGCGACGGCCACCGGATTGCCCGACAGGGTGCCGGCCTGGTAGACCGCGCCCAGCGGCGCCATATTGTGCATCAGGGCTGCGCTGCCGCCAAAAGCGGCCACCGGCAGGCCGCCGCCGATGACTTTGCCCAGCGCCGTGATGTCGGGCGTGATGCCATACAGTTCCTGGGCGCCGCCCAGGGCGACCCGGAAGCCGCACATGACTTCATCGAAAATGAGCAGGGCGCCGTGTTTCGTGCACAGATCGCGCATGGCCTGCAAAAACGCCGGCGTGGCGCGGATCAGGTTCATATTGCCCGCCACCGGTTCGACGATGACGCAGGCGATGGTGTCGCCCATGGTCGCAAACGCGTCTTCCAGTTGCGCGACGTTGTTGTAGTCGAGGACCAGGGTGTGCTTGACGAAATCCTCGGGCACGCCGGCGGAAGTGGGATTGCCGAAGGTGAGCAGGCCGCTGCCGGCTTTCACCAGCAGCGAGTCGGCGTGGCCGTGGTAGCAGCCTTCGAACTTGACGATCTTGTCGCGGCCCGTGGCGCCGCGCGCCAGGCGCAGCGCGCTCATGGTCGCTTCGGTGCCCGACGAGACCAGGCGCAGTTGTTCGATGGAGGGGACGAGTTTGCAGATTTCCTCGGCCATCTCCACTTCGCCCTGGGTCGGTGCACCGAACGACAGGCCGCGCGCGGCCGCTTCCTGCACGGCTTGCACCACTTGCGGATGGGCGTGGCCGACGATGGCCGGGCCCCAGGAGCCGATGTAGTCGATATAGCGCTTGCCGTCCGCGTCCCAGAAGTAGGGACCTTCGGCGCGGGTGATGAAGCGGGGCGTGCCGCCCACGGAGCGGAAGGCGCGCACGGGCGAATTGACGCCGCCGGGCGTGGTTTCCTGGGCGCGGGCGAACAGGATGTCGTTCTGGGAGGTCGATTCGGTCATGGTGTGCGGTGGCTGCTTTGAATGGGGTGGTCAGGAGGCGCGAAACAGTTTGTTCGGTACCAGTTTGCCCATGCCGAAACGCTGGGCGTGGGTAAGCGCGCCGTGGGTCCAGGTCTGGGCGGCGCGTACGGCGTCCTGCGGCGCGCGGCCCTGGGCCAGCAGCGCGGCGACGGCGCCGGACAGGGTGCTGCCGGCACCGGTGAAGGGGCCGGGCAGGCGGGGCTGGGCGAAGGTGTCGACCACGCCGTCGATGTCAAACAGGGTGTTGGCGATGGTGGCGCCTTCGCCGGCGGGGCCGGTGCCGGTGACGAGCACGTAGGCGCAGCCCATCGAGGTCAGTTCGGCGACATCGGCGGCCAGCGCATCTTCCTCGCCGGCGGGCGCCTTGTCGGCGTCGCTGTCGCTACCTTCGCCGTCGCCTTCATTGCCGTCATCCTCATCCGCCTCGTCCACCTCGCGCCAGGTCTCGGCCATGCGCGCCAGCTCGACCTGGGACAGCATCAGCAACGTTGCCTGCGGCACCAGGATCTGGCGGATCGCCACCAGCATGTCGTCGTCGAGCAGGCCCGAGTCGGGCAGGGTCGACAGGAAGGGGTCGAGGATCAGGGGCACGTCAGGATAGTCGGACACCACTTCGGCAATCGCCGAAGCCTGTTCGATCGAGGTGAGCGCGCCCACCTTGAAGGCGGCCACGGGCATGTCTTCCAGCAGCACGCGCGCCTGGTCGACAACGGAATCGGCGTCGATCTCGTCCCAGTCTTCCACCTTGGCGGTGTCGCCGATGAGCATCCCGGTCAGCACCGACAGGCCGTGGCAGCCGAACGCGCCGAAGGTGGCCAGATCGGCCTGGATGCCGGTGGCGCCGACCGGATCGGCCACACCGAAGCTTAATATCAGGGGAGTTGTTTGGATTTGCACGAGGGCTGGATTAAGATACTGGTCGACGCATTTTACTAGATACAAGGACCCCCACGTGAGCAGCATTGATACCACCCCCGCCAATACGGCGCCCTTTCAAACCTGGATGTGCCTGATCTGCGGCTGGGTCTACGACGAAGCAGCCGGCGCCCCCGACGACGGCATCGCCCCCGGCACCCGCTGGGCCGACGTGCCGATGAACTGGACTTGTCCGGAGTGCGGCGCCCGTAAAGATGATTTCGACATGACACCCATGTAACAGTTGTTGTTACCCCGTCAAAATCCTGCACTGACCCCGCTCCAACAAACGCCAAAAAAGGGTTGACGTCGTAGTTGATACACTGCAACATTTGCTGCACAGATTTCTTGCCCTATGGTATCGTGCTGATTCATGCTGAAGTGAAGACTATGACGAATCCCCAGCAATCCCCCGGCCTGAAGATCATGGTGATCGACGATAGCAGCACCATTCGCCGCTCCGCCGAGATCTTCCTGACCCAGGCCGGCTACCAGGTAGTCCTGGCCGAAGACGGCTTTGACGCCCTCGCCAAGATCAATGACCACCATCCGGCGTTGGTTTTTTGCGACATCTTGATGCCGCGCCTGGATGGTTACCAGACTTGCGCCTTGATCAAGAAGAGCGCCCGCTTTCACGCCACGCCCGTGCTGATGCTGTCCTCCAAGGACGGCCTGTTCGACCGCGCGCGTGGCGCCATGGTCGGCTCGTCCGCCTATCTCACCAAACCGTTCAGCAAGGACAGCCTGCTGGCGGCCGTACGCGAACATACCGCCGGCCTGGCATAACAATTTCAACGCAGGAGCGCACCGTGGCCATTCAAAACATCCTTATCGTCGACGATTCCCCGACCGAGCGTTACTACCTGACCGATATCCTGGTCAAGAACGGGTTTTCCGTCACCACCGCCGAAAACGGCGAAGAGGCGCTTGCCCAGATCAAGACGCAAAAGCCGGAACTGATCCTGATGGACGTCGTCATGCCGGGCGCGAACGGCTTCCAGGTGACCCGTTCGATCGCCCGCGATCCCGATCTGGCCAACGTCCCCATCATCATCTGCAGCAGCAAGAACCAGGAGACGGACCGCATCTGGGGCCTGCGCCAGGGCGCGCGCGGCTACCTGGTCAAGCCGGTCGATCCGGAAGCGCTGCTGGAAAAAATCGCTTCCCTGGGCGCCCTCTGACATGAGCGCGCCGGACCAGGCCATCCCCAGCGTGCCCCTGGCGCGGCTGGATGCGGCCGGGCGCCGCACCCGCCTGCGCCAGTACCAGGAGCAGCTGCTCGAGCGCATGCAGGCCGCGCGCGCCAACACGGGCGCCAGCGTCAACCAGCTCGGTGTGCAGATCGGCGCCCAGCGCTACCTGCTCGACCTGACCCAGGCCGGCGAAATCGTGCCGGTGCCGGCAATGACCAAGGTGCCGCTGACGCAGAACTGGTACCTGGGCCTGGCCAATATCCGCGGCAACCTGGTGGGCGTGATCGACCTGGCGCGTTTTTTTGGCACTGACAGCACCGCCGCCGGTGGCGACGCGCGCATTGTCACCTTTGCCGGCGCCCTCGGTTTCAACTGCGGGCTGCTGGTCGCGCGCGTGCATGGCCTGCGCCAGGCCGAGAAGATGCAGCTGCAGGGCACCCACTTGCGCGACGCCGACGGCCATGACTGGACCCCACTCGATCTGGCCACCCTGGTCGCCGACGAGCGCTTTTTGCATGTCGGCCTGTAGCGCCGGATTTTAATCACACGCGTCAGGGCGGCCGCGGACAGCATATCCACCGCCCTTATTGTTTGAGCTGTTAAACAAGAACATCAACCATTTATCGAAAAATGGTCTTACCTTAGAGGCTGGGAGCTGCAATGGGATTCGCGACTAAACTGAATATGGGGTTTTTGCCAAAGGGCGCTGCCGACCACGAGGTGGCCCTCGCTTCGCCGGACACCCAGTTCGGCCCGCGGCCGGTGCCGGGCGCCGAGGCTGCGCCAACGCCGCCGCAGGCGGAGCAGGGCGCTGAAGCGGGCGCCGACAGCGGCGCCAATCCCCTGAGCCTGGGCGGCATCCTGCGCCGCAAGAGCGCCCCCGCCGACGGTGACGACCAGGCGCGCGAACTGCAACTGCCTTTCATCGGCCACCTGTCGCTGGCGCGCCAGTTGCGCATCCTGCTGGTTGCTTTCGCCGTCGGCATCCTGCTGACGATCATCGCGCTGTGGCAGAACTCCGCCGCGAACGTGATCGCCTCGGCCCAGACCCAGATCGCCAGTGACGCGCTGATGCACTCACAGCGGGTCGGCAAGGCTGCGCCCAACGCCATCCAGGGCAGCCCGGAAGCTTTTAGCCAGCTTGACGAGAGCCGCATCGAACTGACGCGCGACCTGAACCTGCTCTCGCGCGGCGGCGAATTTGCCGGCCATACCGTGCCCACCCCCTCGGCCGGCATGAGCGCCGCGCTGGCGCAGGCGCGCGCAAAATGGGTCAGCTCCGACAACGCCGCCGGCACCATCCTTAAAATGCAGCGCGAGCTGACCGGCTTCAAGGAGACGCTCAAGCAGATCGACACCCTCTCGCCTCAGCTGGTGTCGCTGTCGGACGAATTCCTCGCCGAGAAAACGGCGAAGGGCGGCAGCCCGCGCGAGCTGGCCGCCATCGGCCGCATGATGATGCTGACCCAGCGCCTCTCGCGCAGCGCCAGCGAATTTCTGACCTCCGGCGGTATTCGTCCCGAGACTTCTTTCCAGCTGGGCCGCGACACGGGCGCCGTGCGCGCCACCCTCGACGGCTTCCTGAACGGCAGCGATACCCTGGGCCTGGGCGCCGTGCGCGATCCCGTGCTGCGTGAAAAACTGGTCGCCATCAAGGCCAAGTTCGACGTCTACCAGAAGCTGGTCGGTTCGATCCTCGACAACCTGCCCCGCTTTACGGCGGCCAAAGGCGCCGAGCAGTCGATCTTCTTTGAAAACGAAGAAATCCGCCGCCAGCTGTCGAACCTGCAGACGCGCTACCGCACCAACCAGGATTCGACCGACGGCTGGTTCTGGATGATGGTAGTCGCTTCCGTGTTCACCCTGGCGGTGGCCGGTTCGATCAGCCGCGTGATGCTGCAGGACTCGCGCAACCGTACCCGCGGCGCCGACAGCCGCCGCGCCGAAGCGGAAGCACTTCGTTTGCTCTCGCAGGCCAAGGAAGAAGAAGCCAAGGCGACCAATGACCAGAACCAGGCCGCTATTTTGCGCCTGATGAACGAACTGCAGGAAGTGGCGGACGGTGACTTGACGGTGCACGCGACCGTGTCCGAAGACATCACGGGCGCGATTGCCGACTCGGTCAACTACACGGTGGAAGAATTGCGCGGCCTGGTCGAACGGGTTACCAACACGGCCGAACAGGTCACGAGCGCTTCCACCAACGCCCAGAACATCTCGACCGACCTGCTCAGCGCGACCCAGCAGCAGTCGCGCGAAATCGAAGAAGCCTCGGCGACGGTGCTGAAAATGGCGAGTGAAATTACCGACGTCTCCAAGTCCGCCAACGAGTCCGCCGACGTGGCGCGCCAGTCGGTGGCGGCAGCCCACCAGGGCGCCACCGCGGTGGAAAACGCCATCAAGGGCATGCACGAGATTCGCGAGCAGATCCAGGAAACCTCCAAGCGCATCAAGCGGCTGGGTGAATCGTCCCAGGAGATTGGCGAAATCACCGAGCTGATTTCCGACATTACCGAACAGACCAACGTGCTGGCGCTGAACGCGGCAATCCAGGCCGCATCGGCCGGTGAAGCAGGTCGTGGCTTCTCGGTGGTTGCGGAAGAGGTGCAGCGCCTGGCGGAACGCTCGGCGGAAGCGGCCAAGCAGATCGGCGCGCTGGTGCGCACCATTCAGACCGACACCCACGACGCCGTGGCCGCTATGGAAAATTCGTCCCAGGGTGTGGTCGAGGGAGCGCGCCTGTCGGATGCCGCCGGCGCCGCACTGAACGACATCTCGGGCGTGTCGAACCGCCTCGCTGAACTGATTCAGGGCATCTCGTTTGCAACCGGGCTGCAGGCGACGTCCGCCAACGGCGTGGCCCACAACATTCAGCACATCCTGTCGGTGACGGAGCAAACCCAGGACGGCACGATGCAGACCGCCCAATCGATTCGCCAGCTGTCCTTGCTGGCGCAGGAACTGAAAAACTCGGTCTCGCGCTTCCGCGTGACCGCCTGACCTTAGCGATGCCAGGAAGTCAGCCGAGAACCGCCCCAGATGAATGAGCTTATGTCCGTGTCCGCGCCCTCCCAGCACCAGTCCCAGCAACACCCCCAGTTCGATACGGGGCCCCTGTCCTGGGTGATCGGTGAAATCCGCGACGCGCTCGACCGCTCGCGCCAGGCCGTCGCCGACGCACTCGAGCGCGCCGACGACGCCCGCACTACCAGCCTGCAGCTGGCCCGCACCCACCTGCACCAGGCCCACGGCGCCTTGCAGATGGTCGATGTTGAAGGTGTCGGCCTGTTGACGGCCGCGGCGGAAAGCGCCATCGAACGCATGCGCGACGGCAGCCTGGAAGTGGATGCGGCCCGCTGCGCCGCCATCTCCGACGCCTACCTGGCCGTGACCGAATATCTGGACGAGCTGATGGCCGGCGCCATGCCCCAGCCGGCCCGCCTGTTTCCTTACTATCGCGCGCTGCAGGAAGCGCTGGGCGCCGAACGGATCCACCCGGCCGATCTGCTGTTCGTCGACCTGTCGGTGAGCGTGCCGCTGCCGCCCCTGCACGACGTGGCGCCGGCCGATTACGCCGCCTGCCGCAGCCGCTTTGAAAAAGCCCTGCTGCCGTTCCTGAAAAGCCTTGATGCCGCAGCCCAGCGCAGCAACGCCCAGGCCCTGGCCGAAGCCATCGGCCTGGTTGAACACGCCCAGACCGAGGCGCCGGCGCGCACCTTCTGGCTGGCCATGCGGGTCTTCGCCGAACTGGTCGCCAGCGGCCAGGTCAACGGCGACCTGTATGTCAAGCAGCTGTTTGGCCTGATCAATCTGCAGATCCGCCGCCTGTCGCAAGGGCAGGGCAGCCTGCCCGAAGCGATGCTGCGCGACGCCCTGTTTTTTATCGCCGCCGCCAGCGCGCCGACCGCCCACGCCCAGTTGCTGCGCCGCGCCTACGGCCTGTCCGGCGTGGTGCCCCACGATTACGACGTCAAGCGCTACGGCCGCATCGATCCCCAGACTCTCAAAACGGCCAAGGAAGCACTGGCCCAGACCAAGACGGACTGGGACCGCGTCGCCGCCGAACCGAACGCGAAGCTCGAAGACGGTTTCAACCAGGCGCTGGCCACCCTTGCCGGCGCCAGCGACCAGCTGGGCGCGCCCGCGCTGGCCCAGCTGTTGCGTGAACTGGGCCGCGCCGCCAGCGATTCGATCGCCTCTGGCCGCAGCGACCAGTTCAGCATGGAGATGGCCACCGCAATGCTGTTCGTCGAACATGGCCTCGACCAGGTGCGCCAGTTGCCCGATGATTTTGCCGAACACGCCGAAGTGGTCGGTGCACGCCTGCTGGCGCTGGCCGCCGGCGAAACCCCGCCGGATGCACCGCAATGGCAGGGCGAATTGTCACGCCAGATCGCCCAGGGCCAGACGGTGGCCGTGCTGGCCGCCGAAATGAAGGCAGGCCTGCGCCAGGTCGAAAAGGTCCTGGACGATTATTATGCGGACGCCAGCCGCCGCCCGGCGCTGACGAGCATTGAACCGGTGCTGTACCAGTTGCAGGGCGCCCTGGCCATTCTCGACCAGGACCAGGCCGTCCAGGCGGCCCAGCACATCCGCGACGCCGTCAAGGCGCTCGCCGCCGGTCCGGGTCTCCCGGAAGCGGACGCCGAGGCGCTGCAGAACATCGCCCGCAACGTCGGCGCGATGGGCTTCTATATTGATATGCTGGGCCACGATTTTGACGCGGCCCAGAACCGCTTCCGTTTCGATGCGGCCGCCGGCCGTTTTGAAGAGGTGCCGTTCGAGAAGCAGGCTGCCGGCGAGACCCTGTTCGACGTCGAGCCGGAAGTGGTGGCCGAGGCGCCTGCGCCTGCGCCTGAGCCGGTGGTGGCGCCGGCGCCGGTTGCAGCTGCTCCGGCCGCACCGGCAACGCCAAGCGGCGAAGCCGACATCGAAGCCGAACTGCTGGAGATTTTCATTGGCGAAGCCCAGGAAGTGCTGGAATTTGTCGGCGCGACCTTGCCGGCCGCCGTCACGGAGCCGTCCAACCAGCAGACCCTCACGATGCTGCGCCGCTCCTTCCACACCTTGAAGGGCAGCGGCCGCATGGTCGGCCTGGAGAACTTCGCCGAGGGCGCCGCCGCCGTCGAAAAAGTCATGAACGTGTGGCTGGGCGACGCCCGCGCCGCCACCCCCGCCGTGCTGCAGATGCTGTCTCACGCCCACGCCGACATGGCCGCCTGGGTCGACGAACTGGCCAGCAGCGGCGCCTCCTCGCGCAGCAGCGCCGCCCTGGTGGCCGCCGCCGCCGCCGTACAGGAAGGGGGCGACTTCGTGCTGGCCGCCGCCGAGCCGGCGCCTGCGGAAGCGCTGCCAGCGGACATCGAGATGGATGCGGACGAGCCGCACGCGCTGGCCGCGCCGGAAGCCGAGAATGGGCAAGTCGAAGAACCGGTCATGGACATGGCCGCGCCGTTCGATCCCGACCTGGCCGAAGAAATCGCCGACATCGCGCCGCCGGCCGAAGACGAAGCGCCGTTTGAGTTTGAACTCGAGGCGGAGCCGGAACCGGAGCCGGAACCTGTCGCAAGCGCGCAGGTCATCGAGTTCCCATCGCACCTGCCGCCTGTCGCGCCGGCGCCGGACAATATCCGCCGCTTCGGCGACCTGGAAATCCCGCTGCCCCTGTATAACATCTACCTGGCCGAGACGGACGAGTTGATGCGGGTGCTGCACCAGGACTTTGGCGAATGGCGCCACGAACCCCAGCGCGCCGTCACCCCAGCCGCCCTTAAAGCGGCCCATACCCTGGCCGGCACCTCGGCCACGGTGGGCTTCAAGGCCCTGCGCGGGATCGCCTACGCATTGGAGATGGCGCTGCTGATCCTGGTCGAGCCGGCGCCGGTGCTGCACGACGACCAGCGCGACCTGCTCGACGACACCCTGGCCGCTTGCGCCCACATGCTGCGCCTGTTCGCCCAGGGCGAGCTGGCGCCGCCGCAGCCGGAACTGGTCGAGCGCCTGGCGGCGCTGCGCGAAACGCTGTCGGCGCAGGTGACGCACGCCGCGCCGGAAGAGGAACTCGAGCCCGAAGCCGAAGCCGAAGCCGAAGCGGAGGAAATCACCGCCGCAACGCCGGTCGACCTGGACTTCGACGAGGACCACGAGGAACCGGTCCTCGCCGCCGCCGTGCCGGAAGCGCAGGAAACCGATACCTTCGATCCGGACGAGGCGCTGGCCGATACGGCGGTTGAAGCGGTGCAGGCGCATGGTGAACCAGAACCTGAACCTGAACCCGAGCAGTTCACGGCGCCGCTGCTTGAAACGGCCGCAAAAGCCGAACCATCGCCGGTCGCTGAACGCAGCATCGACACCGCGGCAGCGCCGCTGGAGACGTCGATCCAGGACGATCTCGATCCCGACCTGCTGCCCGTCTTCCTGGAAGAAGCGGTCGACCTGCTACCTTCGATTGGCGCGGGCCTGCGCAAGTGGCAGGCGGCGCCAGGCGACACCGGACCTGCGCAAAACCTGCTGCGCACCCTGCACACCGTCAAGGGCAGTGCGCGCATGGCCGGTGCGATGCGCCTCGGCCAGCACACGCACGACATCGAAACGCATATTGAAAACATGGTGCACGCCGGGACCAGTACCCCGGCCGCTTTTGACGAACTGCTGGCGAACTATGACCACGCCATGCTGCTGTTCGAGCAGCTGCAAAATCCCGGCGCCGCTGCCGCTGCCGCCGCTGCTATTGCGCCGGTCGCCGCCGCAGCCACGACCAGCGCGCCCTCCGCCACCGCCCAGGCGGCTGCACCGCGCGCGGCCGAAGCGGCCCAGGGCCAGGGCCGGGCCGCACTGGTGCGCGTGCGCGCCGACATCCTCGACCGCCTCGTCAACCAGGCTGGCGAAGTGTCGATCACCCGCTCCAAGCTGGAAAACCAGGTGGGGACCCTGAAATCCTCGCTCAACGACTTCTCCGAGAACCTGGCCCGCCTGTCGCGCCAGTTGCGCGAAGTGGAGATGCAGGCCGAGTCGCAGATCGCCTCGCGCATGTCGATTTCCAGCGAGCGCGAATTCGATCCCCTTGAATTCGACCGTTTTACGCGCCTGCAGGAATTGACGCGCATGATGGCCGAAAGCGTCAACGACGTCGCTTCCTTCCACGAGAGCCTTTCGCGCACGGTCGATGCCGCCGGCGCCGACCTGGTGCAGCAGTCCCGCCTGACGCGCGATCTGCAGCGTGACCTCATGCGCGTGCGCATGGTGCCCTTTGCCAGCCTGTCCGAGCGCCTGTTCCGGGTCGCCCGCCAGAGCGCCAAGGAACTCGACAAACGGGTCAACCTCGACATCCGCGGCGGCGCCGTGGAAATCGACCGCAGCGTGCTGGAACAGATGGCCGCGCCATTTGAACACCTGCTGCGCAACGCCATCGTGCACGGCATTGAAACGCGCGAACGGCGCGGCGCCTCTGGCAAGGCCGAGACGGGCGAGCTGCTGCTGCAGGTGAGCCAGCAGGGTAACGAGGTGGTGATCCAGATCAGCGACGATGGCGCCGGTCTCGATCTCGACAAGATCCGCAGCAAGGCCGCCAAGGTGGGTCTGCTCGCGCCTGGGACCGTGGTGTCCGACAGCGAAGCGGCCGACCTGATTTTCGAACCAGGCTTCTCGACTGCCGACAGCCTGACCGAACTGGCTGGCCGGGGCGTGGGCATGGACGTGGTGCGCTCCGAGGCCCAGGCCCTGGGCGGACGGGTGGCGATTGAATCGGAAACGGGCAAGGGCGCGCGCTTCACCATCCACCTGCCGTTGACGCTTGCCGTGACCCAGGTGGTGCTCACGGCCAGCGCGGGTAAAACGTATGCGCTGCCTTCGATCCTGGTCGAGCAGGTGCTGCAGATGAAAGAGGGCGCCCTGATGGAAGCCCAGGCGGCTGGATTCGTGCGCTACCAGGGCCAGAAGATCGCCCTGCATTTTCTGCCGACGCTCCTTGGCGATGGCGAAGCGCGGGCGCTGCCCCAGCGTTCGTCCCCCGTCATGATTTTAAAGAGCGGAACCGATCGCCTGGCAGTGCAGGTCGATGAGGTGGTGGGCAACCGCGAGGTCGTCATCAAGAATATCGGCCCGCAGCTTTCGCGCATGATCGGCATCTCCGGCGCCACCGTGCTTGGTTCCGGCGAAATCGTCCTGATTCTGAACCCGGTCGCGCTGTCGCTGCACGCCATCCACGGCGGTCGCGCCATGGTCGACGTGGCGGCACCGGTGGTCGCGCCGCGCGATTCGGTCGTCATGGTGGTGGACGATTCGCTCACCGTGCGCCGCGTCACCCAGCGCCTGCTCGAGCGCGAAGGCTACCGCGTGCTGCTGGCCAAGGATGGCGTCGACGCGCTGGAGCACCTGCAGGAGACCATCCCCGACCTGATGCTGGTCGATATCGAGATGCCGCGCATGGACGGTTTTGATTTGACGCGCAATATCCGCGGCAATGAGAGCACGGCGCAGGTCCCGATCATCATGATCACCTCGCGCACGGCCGACAAGCACCGCAACTACGCGCTCGACCTGGGCGTGAACGCCTACTTCGGCAAGCCCTTCCAGGAAGACATGCTGCTGGCGGCGATTGCCGGTTTGCTCAATCGGGAAATGCCGGCCTGACGCTAACGCACCAAATGAAAAGCCGCCGGCGCAAACCGGCGGTTTTTTTTCGCCCTTCTTTTAAGCCTTCACGACCGCGTAGCGCTCCAGCGTTTTCGCCCGCGCTTCGGCGTGATCGACCAGCGGCGCCGGGTAATCGAGCCTGCCGGGGGCCGTGGACAGCCAGGGCGCGTGGATCGCCTTGTCGTCCAGTTTCGCCAGTTGCGGCAGCCAGTGGCGAATGAAATCGCCCTTGCGGTCGAATTTTTCCGACTGGGTGACGGGATTGAAAATGCGGAAGTACGGTTGGGCATCGCAGCCGGACGAGGAGGCCCATTGCCAGCCGCCGTTGTTGGACGCCAGTTCGAAGTCGTTCAGGTGCAGCGCAAAATACTGCTCGCCCCAGCGCCAGTCGATGCCCAGGTCCTTGATCAGGAAGCAGGCCGCGACCATGCGCAGGCGGTTGTGCATGAAACCGGTCTGATTGATCTGGGCCATGGCGGCGTCCACCAGGGGATAGCCGGTGCGCCCTTCGCACCAGGCCGCGAACAGTTCCTCGGCCTGCGGGCCCGCTTCCCACGCGATCGCATCGTAGGCCGGCTTGAAGGCGCGCTCCACCACGTGCGGGTGGTGATACAGGATCTGGGCATAAAACTCCCGCCAGATCAATTCGGACAACCACACCGGCGCACCGGCGCCGCCCGCGCCGCTGGCGATCAACTGGTTCACGGTGCGCACCAGGTGGCGGATCGAGACGGTGCCGAAGCGCAGGTGGATCGAGAGGGTCGAGGTGCCGTCGATGGCAGGGTAATTGCGCGCCTCGTCGTAGGCCGCCATGCGGGCGACAAACGCTTCAAAGGTGGCAGTCGCGCCGCTCATGCCGGGCGCTATCCCCACTGCTGGCAGGTCGACCGGATCAAAGCCGATGTCGACCAGCGCGGGCAGCTTCAGGCCGGGCAAGGGCCTGGCCAGCTTGTTCGCATGCGGCTCGATGGGCCAGGGCGCCAGGCACGCGGGCGCCGCCATCATCTTTTTCAGCCAGGCGTTTTTGTACGGCGTGAAGACGGAGAAGCGCCCGCCTGCCAGCGTCAAGACTTCGTCCTTCGCGAAAATCACCTGGTCCTTCACCACCAGCAGTTGGCGCCCGGCGGCCTCCAACGCATCGGCCACGGCGACATCGCGCGCAATGGCCTGGGGTTCGTAGTCTTCGTTGGCGTAGACCGCCTGCACGCCCAGTTCGGCGGCAAGGCGCACGATCTCGCTTTCGGCGATGGCGTGGCGGACGATCAGTGCGCCGCCCAGCTGGCGCAGCTCTGCATCGAGCTCGGCGATACTGGCGTGAATGAAGGCCACGCGGCGGTCGCGGCGTGGCAAATTCGACAAGATGGCGTCGTCATACACGAAAGCGCAATAGACTGTCTTGGAGGCCGTCAGCGCGTGATGCAGGGCGGCATGATCGAAGGCGCGCAGGTCGCGGCGGAACCACACCAGGGTTTTTTCAAATGTCATTTCTCGTGTGCAAGGTCAACAGGATGGGCGATTTTACTGGCTAGGATGAAAGTCGTTGCTTGCGCTTTCCAGGCACGGCGCGGCAGGCTCTCAATTCAGTGTAAACTATCGAAAAGTCCAGCATTGTAATTTGAACACTGGCTTCAAACGACAAGTGTTGGACGAGAAAGCGTGACGCGTATGAAGAAGAGCAAAATCGATAAAACTTTGCCCATGCCGGGTTTGCCGCATGACGACAGCGACGCGCCCGCGAGCGGCGTGGCGTCCATCTCGTCGGGCTTCAATCTGGCCAACCATTTCCTTATCGCCATGCCTTCGATGCAAGACCCCGTTTTTGGCGGCACGGTCGTCTACATTTGCGAACACAACGACAATGGCGTGCTCGGCGTGGTCATCAACAAGCCCACCGACATGACGATGGAGGTGTTGTTCGACCGCATCGACCTGAAGATTTCCGACAGCCTCGACCCGCACGTCGTCAGCGAGCCCATCATGTTTGGCGGGCCGGTGCAGGACGACCGCGGCTTTGTGCTGCACACGCCCGGCGCGCGCTATTCGTCCTCGCTCACCGTCACCGAGCAGGTCGCCTTCACGACTTCCATCGACGTGCTCGAAGCAGTGGCGGCCGGCGACGGCCCCGAGCGCATGATGGTGTCGATCGGCTACTCGGGCTGGAGTCCCGGTCAACTGGAAGATGAAATCGGCCGCAACGGCTGGCTGACCGTCGGCGCCGATCCCCACGTGCTGTTCGATCTGCCGGTGGAAGAGCGTTACAACGCGGCCATCAAGCTGCTCGGCATCGACCCGACCATGCTAGCGCTCGAGGCTGGCCACGCCTGATGAAGACCTCGCAAAACCTGCTGCGCGTTGCACTGGCGGTCTGCGATGCTCGCTGTACGCCTGTACAGCTGCGCTTCTCGATCACCATTGCTGGCGCTCGCTACGGTTTTTCGAGGTCTATGAATGGTTGAAACGGTTTTAGGCTTCGACTTCGGCATCAAACGTATCGGTATCGCAATCGGCAACACCCTGACGGCGCAGGCCCAGCCGCTGGAGGTCATCAAGGCCATCGACAACGCCGCCCGCTTCGCCCGCATCGGCGAACTGATCGCGCAGTGGCAGCCGGCCCGGCTGGTGGTCGGCGAGCCGCGCCACCCAGATGGCGCCGAGCATGAAATGACCCTGCGTTGCCGCCGGTTCGCCAATCAGTTGCATGGGCGTTACAATCTGGTGGTGGAACTGGTCGACGAGCGCTATTCGTCGGCCGTGATCCAGGCCAAACGCGGCGAGATCATCGATGCGAAGGCCGCCGCCATCATTTTGCAACAATACTTTGACGACCATGCCCACTCCCCATCAGCAATTTGACGCCGAGGCCCTGTACCGCGATCTGCTGGCCCAGGTGCGCGCCGGCCTGAACGGCGTCGCGGACGCCGCCATCGTCGGCATTCATTCCGGCGGCGCCTGGCTGGCCGAACGCCTCGCCGCCGATCTCGGCCTGGAGCAGCGCCTGGGCTTCATCGACGTCAGCTTTTATCGCGACGACTATGCCCGCAAGGGCCTGCACCCCGACGTCAAGCCCACCCACATTGGCTTCAATGTCGACCGCGCCACCATCGTGCTGGTCGATGATGTGCTCTACACGGGCCGCACGACCCGCGCCGCCATCAATGTCCTGTTCGACTACGGCCGCCCGGCGCGCATCATGCTCGCCGCCCTGGCCGACCGCGCCGGCCGCGAACTGCCCGTCGCCGCCGACTTTGTCGCCGCCCATGTCGAACTCGCGCCCGGCCAGTCGCTGGCCCTGCAGCGCGCCGCAGGTGGTGAACCTGCGGGCCTCCTTTCGTTGACCATCGAAGACGACCATGCTTAATCCGCAACTGAACAAACACGGCGAACTGCAGCACCTGCTCTCCATCGAGGGCCTGCCCAAGTCGATCGTCAACCACATCCTCGACACGGCGTCCTCGTTTGTCGGCATCAGCGACCGCGAAGTCAAAAAAGTGCCGCTGATGCGCGGTAAAAGCGTGTTCAACCTGTTCTTTGAAAACTCCACGCGCACCCGCACCACGTTTGAAATCGCCTCGAAGCGCCTGTCGGCCGATGTCATCAACCTCAACATCTCGGCCTCCTCGGCCAGCAAGGGCGAGTCCCTGCTCGACACGATCGATAACCTGGCCGCCATGCATGCCGATATGTTTGTCGTGCGCCATGCGCAGTCGGGCGCGCCCTACCTGATCGCCAAGCACCTGATCGACACGAAGCAGAGCCACGTCCACGTCGTCAACGCCGGCGACGGGCGCCATGCGCACCCGACCCAGGGCCTGCTCGACATGTACACGATCCGCCACTACAAGAAGGATTTTACGAACCTGCGCGTGGCCATCGTGGGCGACATCCTGCACAGCCGCGTGGCCCGCTCCGACATCCATGCCCTGACGACGCTGGGCGTGCCGGAAGTGCGCGCCATCGGGCCGCACACCCTGCTGCCGGGCGGCCTGGAACAGATGGGCGTGCGCGTGTTCACCAATATGGACGAGGGCTTGAAGGATGTCGACGTGATCATCATGCTGCGCCTGCAAAGCGAGCGCATGACCGGCGCGCTGCTGCCTTCGGCCCAGGAGTACTTCAAGAGCTACGGCCTGACGCCCGAGCGCCTGGCGCTGGCCAAACCGGACGCCATCGTCATGCACCCGGGCCCCATGAACCGCGGGGTGGAAATCGATTCGGCCGTGGCCGATGGCGCCCAGGCCGTGATCCTGCCCCAGGTCACCTTCGGCATCGCCGTGCGGATGGCGGTGATGAGCATCGTGGCCGGCACCCAGGGTTAAGCAGGCAATCCAGCATCCAGATAAAGCACACGCATGAAACTACATATCAAGAACGGCCGCCTGATCGACCCGGCCAACGGCGTCGACGCCGCCTCCGACCTGTACATCGACAACGGCCGCGTGGCCGCGATCGGCGCCGCGCCCAACGGCTTTGCGGCCGACCGCGTGATCGACGCCACCGGCCTGGTGGTGGCGCCCGGCCTGGTCGACCTGTCGGCGCGCCTGCGCGAACCGGGTTATGAATACAAGGCGACGCTGGAATCGGAAATGCTGGCGGCCATGCAGGGCGGCGTGACGAGCCTGGTGTGCCCGCCCGACACCGATCCCGTGCTGGATGAACCGGGCCTGGTCGAGATGCTCAAGCACCGCGCGCGGGGCCTGCACCAGGCCCACGTGCATCCGCTGGGCGCGCTCACCACTGGCCTGAAAGGCAAGGCGCTCACCGAGATGGCCGAACTGACCGAAGCCGGCTGCATCGGTTTTGCGCAGGCGGAGGAGCCGATCGAAGACACTACCGTGCTGCTGCGCGCCATGCAGTACGCGCGCACCTTTGGCTACACCGTCTGGCTGCGCCCGCAGGACGCGCATATCGGCCGCGGCGGCATCGCCCACAGCGGCCCGCTGGCCTCGCGCCTTGGCCTGTCGGGCGTGCCGGTGATGAGTGAGACCATCGCCCTGCACACGATTTTTGAACTGGTGCGCGCCACCGGCGCCAAAGTGCACCTGTGCCGCATGTCATCAAGCGCCGGACTGGAACTGGTGCGCGCGGCGAAACAGGAAGGCCTGCCGATCACCTGCGACGTCGGCGTGCACCACGTGCACATGACGGACGCCGACATCGGCTTCTTCGATTCCAATGCGCGCGTGACGCCGCCGTTTCGCAGCCAGCGCGACCGCGAAGCCATCCAGGCGGGGCTGGCCGATGGCCTGATCGACGCCATCTGCTCGGACCACACGCCGGTCGACGACGACGAAAAACTGCTGCCCTTCGGCGAAGCCTCGCCTGGCGCGACGGGCCTGGAACTGCTGCTGTCGCTGGCCCTGAAGTGGGCCGACGAGCGCCGCGTGCCGATTGGCGCCGCGCTGGCCAAGGTCACCTGCGACGCCGCCCGCGTGGCGGGCCTGCCTGCGGGCGAACTGAAAGTGGGCGATGTCGCCGATGTGGTGCTGTTCGATCCGGCCGCGCGCTGGACGGTGGCGCCAGCCGCGCTGGCCAGCCAGGGCAAGCACACCCCCTTCCTCGGCTACGAACTGGCGGGAAGAGTTGCCGCCACCATCGTTGCCGGCCAGGTGGCGTGGGAACGCGCTGTTTAATAGTTTTCCTGTAGTTGACCCGTCGGCGCGCGCCACCCCGGCCGCGCCGCGCATTTTTTACGCTGCCTTGAAACTGATTCCGACCCTGCGCCTGGCGCGCGTTTTCCTGCACCTGTTCGAAGGTCTGGCCACCTGCGCGCTGGTGTTTCCCGTGGTCGGGGCAGGGCGGCGCGATGTGCTGGTGGCACGCTGGTCGCGCCGCCTGCTGGGCATCTGCGGCGTCAGCGTAAGCAGTGAAGGCGTCCCGCTGGCGCATGCGCTGCTGGCAGCCAACCACCTGTCCTGGCTCGACATCTTCGCCATCAACGCCGCCGCGCCCAGCCACTTTGTCGCCAAGGCCGAGATCCGCGCCTGGCCCGTGCTGGGCTGGCTGGTCGCGCAGGCCGGCACCGTTTTCCTGGCGCGCGGCAGCCGGCGCGACCTGCGCACCACCTACCAGGGCATTGTCGATCAACTCAAACAGGGCGAACGGGTAGCCTTCTTCCCCGAGGGGACCACGGCCGCACCGGGCCAGTTGCTGCCGTTTCACGCCAACCTGTTCGAAGCGGCCATCGATGCGGCCGTGCCGGTGCAGCCGCTGGCGCTGGCCTACCTCGATGCGCGGGGACGCCACCATCCGGCGGTCGACTTCAGCGGCGAGATCAGTTTCGCGCGCAGCATGCTGACCATCCTGGCCGGCCCGCCGGTGCACGCGAAGCTGCGCTGGCTGGCGCCGGTCGACAGTAGTCTCGGCAACCGCCGCGCCGTTAGCGCCGCCACCAGCGCGGTGATCGCAGCGGCGCTCGACGAGCTTATTTAGCGATCATTAGCGATCACAATGCGGCCTTGATCGGCCGGTATTCCGGGCAGTCCACCTGCAGCAGGCGGCGGTCCTCCAGGCAAACGGCTGACAGCTTGCCGCCCCAGACGCAGCCGCTGTCGAGGCCAATCACATCGTCGCGCATCAACAGGCCCATGGCCGACCAGTGACCGAACACCACCGTCACGTCGCGCGTGCGGCGGTGCGGCAGTTCGAACCAGGGCAGCAGGTTGGAACCGGCCGGCGCGCCGGCGCTTTCCTTGTGACCGAACACCATCGCCCCGTCAAGCGTACAAAAGCGCATGCGCGTAAAAGCGTTGACGATGCAGCGCAGGCGCGCTTCGCCTGTCAGGCCGTCGTCCCAGCGGTCCGGCTGGTCGCCGTACATGGTCGCCAGCAGTTCGCGCCAGCGTGGACCCTGCAGCGCCGCCTGCACTTCCTGCGACAGGGCGATGGCCTGGTCGGCGCTCCACTGCGGCAGCACGCCGGCGTGGAACAGCAGGTGCTCGCCCCGGCGCAGCGCCAGGGGCAGGCCGCGCAGCCAGTCCATCAGCTCTGCGCGGTCGGGCGCAGCGAGGATGGCGTCGAAGGTGTCGCTTTTGGCAGCGCGCTGCACGCCCGCGGCGACGGCCAGCAAATGCAGGTCGTGATTGCCCAGCAGCGCTTGCACCCGCCCCCCGCTTTGTTCGCACAGGGCCTTCACGCGGCGCAGGGCGCCCAGCGAATCGGGACCGCGGTTGACCAGGTCGCCGACGAAAACGATGGCGCTGTCGGCGTCGGTGCTGTTCTCCTGGCCGATCCGGTCCAGCAGCAGCGCCGCCTCGTGCATGCAACCCTGCAGGTCGCCAATTGCGAAAGTTTTCATTACATCTTTTGTAGGAAGGGGCTGTCAGTTTCACATAGAATTGAGGTCCAGTCACATCGACCGCGGTTTTTGCCGGGGAGCCTAATGAAAGTAACGCCTACCGCGATTCCGGAAGTGCTGATCGTTGAACCCAGAGTGTATGGCGACGAGCGGGGCTTCTTTTATGAGAGCTTCAATGCGCGCCAGTTCGCCGAGGCGACCGGGCGGCAGGCCGTGTTCGTGCAGGACGACCATGTGCGCTCGGCGCGTGATGTGGTGCGCGGCTTGCATTACCAGGTCGGGGTGCCGCAGGAAAAACTGGTACGGGTGATTGCCGGCGCCATTTTTGCGGTGGTGGTGGATTTGCGCGCGGCCTCGCCATTTCTCGGGCGCTGGGTGGCGATTGAATTGTCGGCGGAAAACCGGCGGCAATTATGGATTCCGGCCGGGTTTGCTTTTGGTTCGGTGGTGACGAGCGATTTTGCCGAATGCCTGGTGAAATCGACCGATTACTGGACCCCGCAAAACGAGCGCACCATTTTATGGAACGACGCCGCCCTGGCCATTGAATGGCCGCTCAAAGGCGCCGCCGTGGTGTCGGCCAAGGATAACCAGGGCAGGGCGCTCGCCGATGCGGAAGTGTTTGCCTGAATTTCTTTCCTTTTACCGGCGTGGGCGGCGTCCGGGCGCCGCGCTTTCAAATGGGCGCGCGCTTTCAATCAGCGCTATCGTCGTCCCGCCGTTCACCCTACAATAGCCGTGCGCGCCGAGTTAGCGCGAACCGCAGACGAGTCCGTCACGTCCGTCTGCCGCTGGTGTGTCAGCAAACGGCATGAAATAAAAAAATAATATGTTTTCTTTTCTCATCAGCTTTTTTTCCTCCGCGCTATTGACCTTGCTCGTGATTAAACAATCGCGTTTGCACGGCCCTGCGCTGGACACGGATTTCGGCGGTGTTCAAAAAGTCCACGCCCATCCGGTGGCGCGGATTGGCGGCTTGCCGATATTTATGGCGGTATTGATCAGTGCCGCCATTTCCATCTGGCGGGTGCCGGAAATGACCATGGCCATGCTGTCGCTGCTGTTTTGCGCGTCGATTGCCTTTGCCGGCGGTATCGTCGAAGATTACACGGGCCGGGTCAGTCCGTCGCGCCGCCTGTTATTGACCATGGTGGGGGCGGTGTTCGCCTGGTGGCTGGTGGGGGCGCGGCTGGAACGGATCGATTTGCCATTCGGCGTGCTGGCCCTGCCTTATGTCTGGCTGATGCTGCCATTGACCGTGCTGGCGGTGGCCGGCATCGCCAATGCCGTCAATATCATCGACGGTTTCAATGGCCTGGCCAGCGTGGTCACCATTTGCATGATGGTGTCGCTCGCTTATGTGGCATTCCAGGTGAGCGATGTATTCATCATGGTGGCGGCATTGATGATGGCTGGCGCCACTGCCGGTTTTCTTATCTGGAATTACCCGGTGGGCCTGATTTTCCTGGGCGATGGCGGCGCCTACTTCATCGGCTTCATGCTCGGCGAACTGGCGCTGTTGCTGGTCATCCGTAATCCCCAGGTATCGACCTGGTATCCGGTGCTGCTGCTGATTTATCCCGCCTTTGAAACCCTGTTTTCCGCGTATCGGCGCATGTTTTTACGGGGCCAGTCGCCCGCAATGCCCGATGGAATTCATTTGCACAGCCTGATTTTCCGCCGCGTGGTGCAATGGGCGGTGGGCCGCAAGGAAGGCCGCGCGCTGATGCGGCGCAATGCGCTGACCTCACCCTATCTGTGGACTTTATCGCTGATGGCGGTGATTCCCGCCACGCTGTTCTGGAACCACACGGGAATACTGTTATTCTGTGCTTTCTTGTTTATCGTCAGTTACGTGTGGCTATACGCGCGTATTGTTCGATTCAAGTCGCCGCGTTGGCTTATTTGGCGTCAACGGGACTAGTATTTAAATCCAGATGTAGTATATTGCGACAATTGGTGAGTATTCACTTAATCGGCCTCAACCCAACTACCAAGGAAAGACAATGGACCTGTCAAATATGTCACTCGGCGATTTGCGCAATCTGCAGGATCAAATCAAGCAGGAAATGAAAAAACGCGAGCAGTCGGACATGGCGAAAGCGCGCGAACAGATTCTGGCGATCGCCCAAAGCGTTGGCGTACCATTGAAGGACCTGATTGCGACCACTGGCCGCGGTGGTAAAACCGGCACGGTGGCTGTGCGTTTCCGTCATCCGGATAATGCCTCGCAGCAGTGGACCGGCCGTGGCCGCCAGCCGAAGTGGGTCAAAGAATGGGTTGAAGGCGGCAAGTCGATCGACAAGCTGCGCGTATAAAACGCGATTGTCTCGCCGCAGTCCGGGCGTTTGCAGCTAATGCTCCAGGGCATTAACTGCAAACGCCTTGTTTTTTTGTATGACAGCTTCCTTTCCCGCGCTCGCGCTGGCACGCGCGCCCTCGCCGCGATTCCCAACACCCCCGCTAGCCGCTACAATACCCACCTGTTTACTTCAGCGCCGCCAGCACCGGCAGGCGCGCGAAACTTTCCCGATCCAGGCTAGATAGCCCTCGTTAACAAGGCAGGTAAAAAATATGGTTGCGCTTTCAAAATCGATTTTCAAGGCCTACGACATCCGCGGCATCATCGGCAAGACCCTGGACGCGGGCGTGGCGCACCAGATCGGCCAGGCTTTCGGTATGGCGGCGCTGGCCAAGGGCGAAAAGAAAGTCGTGATCGGCCGCGATGGCCGCCTGTCCGGCCCTGAACTGGCCATGGCGCTCGCTGCCGGCCTGCAGGCTGCCGGCGTCGACGTGATCGACCTGGGCGTGGTTGCCACCCCGATGGTCTACTACGGCACCAAGGTGCTGGGCGCCGCCTCGGGCATCATGGTCACGGGCAGCCACAACCCGCCCGACTACAACGGTTTTAAAATGGTGCTGGCCGGGGAAGCCATTCACGGCGCCACCATCACGGCCCTGTACGAGAGCATCGCCGCGCACGATGGCAGCGCCAGCGCCCAGCCGGGCGGCTACAGCACCCACGACATCCGCGCCGACTACCTCGCGCGCATCATCGGCGACGTCAAGATCGCCCGTCCCATCAAGATCGCGGTCGATTGCGGCAACGGTGTCGCCGGCGCCTTTGCGGGCGACCTGTTCCGCGGCATGGGCTGCGAAGTGATCGAACTGTTCTGCGAAGTGGACGGCCACTTCCCCAACCACCATCCCGATCCCGCCCACCCTGAAAACCTGCAGGATCTGATCAAGTGCCTGGCCGAGACGGACGCTGAAATCGGCATCGCCTTTGACGGCGACGGCGACCGCCTGGGCGTGGTCACCAAGGATGGCCAGATCATCTTCCCGGACCGCCAGATGATGTTGTTCGCGGCCGACGTGCTGACCCGGCACCCGGGCGCGCAGATTCTTTACGACGTCAAGTGCACCCGCCACCTGGCGCCCTACATTGAAAAGAGCGGCGGCGTGCCGCTGATGTGGAAAACGGGCCACTCGCTCGTCAAGGCCAAGCTGAAGGAAACCGGCGCCCCGCTGGGCGGCGAAATGAGCGGCCATATCTTCTTCTCCGACCGCTGGTACGGTTTTGATGACGGCCTGTACTCGGGCGCCCGCCTGCTCGAACTGTTGACGCGCGTGGCCGATCCTTCGGCCCTGCTGAACTCCCTGCCGCAGTCGGACAGCACCCCTGAACTGCACCTGGAACTGGCCGAAGGGGAGAACGTGGCCCTGATCGACCAGTTGCGCGATGACGCCTTCCCCGGCCACGAGCGCATCATCACCATCGACGGCCTGCGGGTGGAATACGCGGACGGCTTCGGCCTGGCCCGCTCGTCCAACACCACGCCGGTGGTGGTGATGCGCTTTGAAGCGGAGAACCCGGCTGCGCTGGCGCGCATCCAGGCCGAGTTCAAGCGCGCCATCACGAAGGCGCGCCCCGACGCCAAGCTGCCGTTCTGACGCGGGCCACCGTTTGAAAATCCTGCTGGTGCGCGTCTCCTCGCTCGGTGACGTGCTGCACAACCTGCCGATGGTGGCCGACCTGCTGCGCCACCATCCTGATGCCCGGATCGACTGGGTGGTGGAAGAGGCCTACGTCAGCCTGGTGCGCCTGAACCCGCACGTCCACAAGATCATCCCCGTCGCCCTGCGCCGCTGGCGCAAGAACCTGGGCGAGGCCGCGACGCGGCGCGAGATGGGCGCGTTCTGGCGCAGCCTGCGCGCAGAGCGTTACGACTATGTGTTCGACACCCAGGGCCTGCTCAAGACGGGCATCCTGATGGGCGCGGCGCGCCTCGCCCCGGGCGGACGCAAGGTGGGTATGGCTAACGGCAGCGAGGGCTCCGGCTACGAAGCCCTGTCACGCCTGTTTCATACCCAGAGCATCGGCGTCGCGCCGCGCGCGCACGCAGTGGCGCGCGGGCGCGAACTGGCTGCCGCGGCGCTGGGCTATTCAGCCGACTTGCCGCCTGACTTCGGCCTGCCCGCGCTGGACGCCGCGCCCCGGCCCGACTGGATGCCGGCCGAACTATATGCGGTGTTCTTTCATGGCACCGCGCGCGCGGCCAAGAAATGGGCGACGGCGAACTGGATCGCCCTCGGCCAGGCGCTTGCCCCCATGCCGGTGCTGCTGGCCTGGGGTTCACCCGCTGAAAAAGCCGAAGCCGAGGCGATCACCGCCGGCCTGCCCCATGCCCGCGTGCTGCCGAAACTGCCGATGGATGGCGCTGTCAGCCTGGCCCGCAATGCCGGCCTGGCGGTGGGCGTTGACACGGGCCTGACCCATATCGCCGCTGCTTTCCTGCGCCCCACCGTGGAGATCTATGCCGATTCGCCACGCTGGAAGACCGAGGGCAACTGGTCGCCCCTGATCGTCAACCTGGGCGACGAGGGCGCGCCGCCAACGGTGGCCGAAGTGACTGCCGCGGCGCTGCGCCTGGTGGGGCGCGCATGAAGCGGGGCACCTACAGCCTGCTGTGGCGCCTGGCCATGCCACTGGTGCTGGGCCGCCTGTGGTGGCGCGGCATGCGCGAGCCAGGCTACAGAAAACACTGGAACGAGCGGCTCGGCAAATACGGTCCGCGCGGCGCCGGGTGGCACACGCTGTGGATCCACGCCGTGTCGGTGGGAGAGACGCGCGCGGCCGAACCACTGGTGAACGCGCTGATGGCGCAGTACCCGCACAGCCGCATCCTGATGACCCACATGACGCCAACCGGGCGCGCCACCGGCAAGGAGCTGTACGGCCGCCACGGCGACCGTTTTGTGCAGTCCTATCTGCCCTACGACACGGTGCCACGCCTGACCCGCTTCATGCGCCACTTCACGCCGCGCATCTGCATCCTGATGGAGACGGAGGTGTGGCCCAACCTGATCGCGGTGTGCAAGACGCGCGGGGTGACGGTGGCGCTGGTGAATGCGCGCCTGTCCGAGCGTTCGCTCACGCGCGCGCGCAAGCTTGGCCCCCTGATGCGCGAAGCTGCCGCCAGGCTCACGCTGGTGGCGGCGCAAACGGAAGAAGACGCGGCGCGCGTGCGCACCCTGGGCGCGCCACACGTCGAGGTCACGGGCAGCATCAAGTTCGACGTGACGGTGCCGCCGGCGGCGCTGGCCAAGGGCGTTTTCCTGCGCGGGCGCATCGATGGCGACGCGCCCCGTCCCGTGCTGCTGTGCGCCAGCACGCGCGAGGGCGAGGAAGCCCTGATCCTCGACGCCTATAAAAACATGGCGGGCAAGCCCGCCGGCATGCTGCTGCTGATCGTGCCGCGTCATCCCCAGCGTTTCGACGAGGTGCTGGTGCTGGCTGAAACGCGCGGCTTCAAGGTGGCGCGGCGCTCGACGCTGGGCGTCGATGGCGCCGACCTGGCGGCCGATGTCGACGTGCTGCTGGGCGACTCGATGGGCGAGATGTTTGCCTACTACGCCGCCTGCGATGTCGCCTTTATCGGCGGCAGCCTGCTGCCGTTGGGCGGACAGAATCTGATCGAGGCCAGCGCGGTTGGCAAGCCGGTGCTGATTGGCCCGCACACCTTCAATTTCGACCTGGTGAGCATCGATGCGCTGGCTGCTGGCGCAGCGCAGCGGGTGGCTGATGCAGCCGGCATGCTGGCCGCGGCGCGTGAACTGTTGGTCGATGCCGATGCGCGCCGGGTAATGGGCGACAAGGGCGCCGCCTTTACCAGCACCCACCGCGGCGCCACTGCGCGCACGGTTGAATTACTGCAGGGCCTGATTTATTAATTTTGTTACCATGTGTCTTTTAAAGCCCTGACAAAAGGGCGAACGGGGAAGCGCATGTGGTTCAACCATCCGAAGCCTGTCGGTAGCCGCAAGCCGGCTGCGGCGCTGGTGCAGCAGCACCTGGATCCGGACGCCCGGCGAGCCGCTGGCAGCGCCACCAGCGCGTCTTTGCCTGCGCCTGACCCGGCGCAGCTTGCCGCCATCGAGTTTTCGGTCCGTTACAGCTTCTGGGAATACGTCGGCTTCATGTGGCAGCACGCCCACTACCTGATTCGCCGCCGCCGCATCGCCGCGCCCACCTGCTGGTACATGCAGTGCAAGAGCACCTGGTCGGCCGCGTTTCACTTCCTGATGCAGGGCCGCTCGCGCACCACTTACCAGTTCACCATCGACCGCCACGGCATCGTGCGCACGGGGCCCGGTGGCGTCACCCTGATCGGCTGGGACGATGTCACGGCGATCCGCAGCTATTCACGGGGGCGCATGCTGATGCTCAAGCGGGGCACCTTGCCGATTCCGGCGCGCTGTCTCGATGGCGTGCAGACGGCGAGTTTGGCGGGGTATGCAAGCTGGATCAAGGCGCTGTCGTAGCGCTGTCGTGGCAATCGCGCGGGCCTGAAACCGGGGTCAGGCCCGAGTGCCAGACCCCTGACTTGTTTAATCCGGGAAGATGACCGGCATCTCCTGCGACTGCTTCCTGAGCGCGGCCTTGGCGCCGTCGTAATCCGGATACACCAGGCCCACCGTGTCCCAGAAACGCTGGCTGTGATTCATTTCGCGCAGGTGGGCCAGTTCGTGGGCGACGACGTAGTCGATCAGGGCCAGCGGGTAGTGGATCAGTTTCCAGTTCAGGCGAATGCTGCCGCCCACCGTGCAGGAGCCCCAGCGGGTGCCGGCCGAGGACAGGGTGAGCGAGCGGTAACGCACGTCCAGGCGCGGCGCATACAGGGCCATGCGCTCGGCAAAGAGAACCTTGGCCTTCGATTGCAGCCACAGGCGCACGCGCTCACGCAGCTGCCATTCCTGCAAACCCTCCACCACGCCCACGCGCAATTCGCGGGTGGCTTCGTCAAACACGCAGTGGCTGCGCGCAGCCGGCTCCAGGCGCAGGATCAGGGCGCCGCCCAGGTAGGGGATTTCAGCGCCGTCGACCCAGTTCACGGGCGGCTTTTTCTGGCGCAGGGCGCGCCGTTCGCCGCGCTCTTCCAGCTTGGTGATGATCCAGCGCTGCTTGGCGCGGATGGCGTTGTCGATTTCCGTCAGATTGAGGCGCTTGGGCGCGGTCACGCGCAGGCCGTCGTCGTCGATCATGAAGCCGATCGAGCGGCGCGCCGAGCGGCGCAGGACGTAATCGACGGGGTGGGCGCCAAGCTGGATGCGGCGCAGCGGCGGTTCGCCTGGAATGACGGGAGGAGAGGGCAGGGCGACGCGTGGTGGCGGCGGCGCCTTGAACAGCGCCTGGGGCGGCGCCACCGGGGCTGCCGGTTCGAGCGCGGCGAAGTAATCCTGGGCGAACAGTTCGAGCTGATCGCCGTCGAGTTTTTCCGCGGCCTGGGCAGCCGGTTTCGCCGTCGTCGGCCTATCCGGGCCGGGCCTATCCGGGCCGGGCCTATCCGGGCCGGGCCGCGTCGTACCCGGCCGGATCAGCTCACCGACGCCATTCAGCCAGCGCTGTAGGCGTGGGGCGAAATGACGCGCATTTCTGACTCTATCCAATTTTCTACCTCTTGCATCATGCTGTCCGGCGTATGGCCTTCTGGTGAAATGGGTTTGCCGATGGAGACCGTGATCGTGCCGGGGCGCTTGATGAATGAGCCCTTGGGCCAGTACTCGCCCGAATTGTGCGCGATCGGCACCACCACCGATTGCGTCTCCACCGCCAGGCGCGTGCCGCCGCTTTTGTACTTGCCTGCCTGGCCAACGGGAATCCGGGTCCCCTCCGGGAACATGATAATCCATTGGCCGTCGGCGAGCCGGCGCTTGCCCTGGTTGACCACCTGTTTGAAGGCGTTCTTGCCCTGCTTGCGGTCGATCGGAATCATGCGCAGCAAAGCCATGCCCCAGCCAAAAAAGGGAATATACAGGATCTCTTTTTTGAACACATAGACCAATGGACGCGTCAGTGACGGCAGCAGGAAAATCGTCTCCCACGCCGACTGGTGTTTCGACAGCACGATGGCCGGCGCGTCGGGCAGGTTGTCGTAGCCCTTGAATTGGTAGTGGATGCCGCAAATGATCTTGGCGCACCAGATCACGAAGACGTTCCAGCGCGAGGTGACCCAATAACGCTTGTTGTACGACAGGGGCGCCGCCAGCAGGCAGACGAACACCCAGATGACGGTGGCCAGCACCATGACGATGTTAAACAACAGGGAGCGCAGGAACAGGCCGAAATTTCGCAATGGGGTCTCCGATGAAGCGGTTCAGGGGTGATGGGTGCTCGGCTGGGGAGCGGCAAGCAGGAAGCTGACGGCGGCGGCCAGGTCGGCGAAGACGCGGGTGCCGGGGGGTAGTCCGCCCGTCTCGAGGGTTTTCTGGCCCTTCCCCGTCAACACCAGGTAGGGCATGCAGCCGCTCACGAAACCCGCCTGCAGGTCGCGCAGCGAATCGCCCACGGTGGGCACGCCGCGCAGGCTCACTTTGAAACGCTTGGCGATTTCCTCGAACATGCCGGCCTTGGGCTTGCGGCAGTCGCAGTTGTCGATGGCCGCGTGGGGGCAGAAGAAGATCGCGTCGATCTGGGCGCCCACCATCTGCGCGTGCGAGTGCAGCTTCTGGTGGATGTTGTTCAGGATGGTCATGTCGAACAGTTCGCGCGCGATGCCCGACTGGTTCGAGGCCACCACCACCCGGTAGCCGGCCTGGTTCAGGCGGGCGATGGCCTCGAGCGATCCCGGGATCGGCACCCACTCGGCCGGCGACTTGATGAAGTCGGGGGAGTCGTGGTTGATGACGCCGTCGCGGTCGAGGATGATCATTTTCATGGTGGTGGTTTCGCTATCAGGCGGCCAGCTTGGAGATGTCGGCCACGCGGTTCATCATGCCATGCAATTGACCGAGCAGGGCGAGGCGATTGGCGCGCAAGGCCGGGTCTTCCGCATTGACCATGACGTCGTTGAAAAAACCGTCCACGTCGTCGCGCAATTGCGACAGGGTCTTGAGGGTGCCGGTGAAGTCGCCCGCTGCAAACGCCGCGGCCACCGCCGGCTGCACCCGCTCCACGCTGGCGGCCAGTTTCTGCTCGGCCGCTTCCTGCAACAGGGCCGGGTTGACGGCGCCGATGGCTCCTTCGGCCTTTTTGAGGATGTTGGTGATGCGCTTGTTCGCGGCGGCCAGCGAAGCGGCTTCCGGCATGGCCGCAAACGCTTTCACGGCATCGAGACGCTGGACGATGTCGTCGAGCCGGTCCGGCTGCTGCGCCAGCACCGCTTCGACTTCATTGGCCGAAAAACCCCGCTCGCGCAGCATGCCGCGCAGGCGGTCCATGAAAAAGGCGGTGACTTCGAGCGAAGGATCCTTGAAGCCGGCCTGGCCTGCAAACACCCCCACGGCGTCTTGCAGCAGTTCGCTGATCGCCAGCGGCAGGCGCTTTTCCAGCAGCATGCGCAGCACGCCCAGGGCGTGGCGGCGCAGCGCAAACGGGTCCTTGTCGCCGGTGGGCGCCAGACCAATCGCCCAGATGCCGACCAGGGTTTCCAGCTTGTCGGCCAGCGCGACCGCGGTGCCGGTGTGGCTCGCTGGCAGCGCGTCGCCGGCGAAGCGGGGCTGATAATGCTCGGAGGCGGCCAGCGCCACTTCTTCCGGCTCGCCGTCGTGGCGGGCGTAGTAGGTGCCCATGATCCCTTGCAGCTCGGGGAATTCGCCCACCATGTCGGTCAGGAGGTCGGCCTTCGCCAGTTGGGCGCCACGCTCGGCCAGCGCCACGTCGTAATCGAGACGTTTGGCGATCGCGCCGGCCAGTTTGGTCACGCGCTCGGTGCGGGCGGCCTGGGTGCCGAGTTTATTGTGATAGACCACATTGGCCAGCAGCGGCAGGCGCGAAGCCAGGGTTTTTTTCTTGTCCTGCTCGAAGAAGAACTTGGCGTCCGACAGGCGCGGGCGCACCACGCGCTCATTGCCGCCCACGATGTGCTCGGGCGTCTCGGTGGCGATGTTCGAGACGATCAAAAAGCGCGAGCGCAGCTTGCCGCCCTGGTCGGTCAGCGCAAAATATTTTTGATTGGTCTGCATGGTGAGGATCAGGCATTCCTGCGGCACGGCCAGGAACTCGTCCTCGAAACGGCACTCGTAGACCACGGGCCATTCGACCAGGGCCGCCACTTCGTCGAGCAGCGACTCGGGCATCAGCACCAGGTCGGCGCCGGCTTTATCGAGCAGGGCGGCGCGGATGGTGTCCTTGCGCGCGGCCGTGCTGGCGATGACGTGGCCTTCGTTTTCCAGCATGCCGGCGTAGTTGACGGGGTGGGAAATCGAGATGGCCTGGCCATCGGACAAAAAGCGGTGGCCGAGGGTGGTGCGGCCGGCCGTCAAGCCCAGGCCCGCGATCGGCACGATCTCTTCGCCGTGCAATGCGATCAGCGCGTGGGCGGGCCGCACGAACTGCACGGTGTCGCCGTTGGGGCGCTGGTAGCTCATGAGCTTTGGAATCGGCAGCTTCGCCAATGCTTCATCAAACGCCGCTTGCAAGCCGGTGGCGAGCGGGCTGCCTTCCTGCGTGTAAGTGTAGAAAAAGCTGTCGGCCTTGCCATCGGGCGCGCGTTCCAGTTGCGCGACGGTGACGTCGGCGCGGCCCATGGCGGCGAGTTTTTTCGCCAGCGGTGCGGTGGCGTTGCCATCGGCGTCCAGCGCCACCGAGACGGGCAGCACTTTTTCGCGGATGGTTTTATCGGGTGAGGTGCTTGCTACTTCGGTGATCGTCACGGCCAGGCGGCGCGGCGTGGAGTAAGGGGTGACGACGCTGTCGGCATGGAGAAAACCGCGCGACTTCAAGCCCTGTTCGATGCCAGTGGCGAAAGCGGCGCCCAGTTTGACGAGGGCTTTTGGCGGCAGTTCTTCGGTGAGCAGTTCGACGAGGAGGGTCTGGTTCATGGTGCGTTCTTTTTATGTGTTCAGGCTGCGGCGGTCTGGGGCGCCATCGGGAAGCCCAGTTTTTCACGCGAATCGTAATAGGCCTGCGCGACCAGGCGAGACAAGGTGCGCACGCGGCCGATGTAGGCGGCGCGCTCGGTCACCGAAATGGCGCCGCGCGCATCGAGCATGTTAAAACTGTGCGAGGCGCGCATGATCTGCTCGTACGCGGGCAGGGTCAGCTGCAGTTCAATCAGGCGCTTGGCTTCCGACTCGTGATTGGCGAAGGCGGCAAACAGCAAGTCGGTGTTGGCGTGTTCAAAATTGTAGGTCGACTGCTCCACCTCGTTCTGGTGGTAGACATCGCCATACGAGAGCTTCTTGGTGACGCCGTCTTCTTCCCAGGTCGTCCACACCAGGTCGTAGACGTTTTCCACGCCCTGCAGGTACATCGCCAGGCGCTCGATGCCGTAGGTGATTTCGCCCAGCACGGGCTTGCAGTCGAGGCCGCCCACCTGCTGGAAATAGGTGAACTGCGTCACTTCCATGCCGTTCAGCCAGACTTCCCAGCCCAGGCCCCAGGCGCCCAGGGTCGGGCTTTCCCAGTCGTCTTCGACGAAGCGCACGTCGTTCTGTTTCAAGTCCAGGCCCAGCGCTTCGAGCGAACCGAGGTAGAGGTCGAGGATGTTTTCCGGCGCTGGTTTCAATACCACCTGGTACTGGTAATAGTGCTGAAGGCGGTTGGGGTTTTCGCCGTAGCGGCCATCTTTCGGACGGCGCGAGGGCTGCACGTAGGCGGCGCGCCAGGGTTCCGGGCCGATGGCGCGCAGGAAGGTGCCGGTGTGAAAAGTGCCGGCGCCCACTTCCAGGTCGTAAGGCTGGAGCAGGGCGCAGCCTTGCTTGTCCCAGTAGGATTGCAGGGTCAAAATAATCTGTTGGAATGTGAGCATCGTGGCGTGTGCCGCGGCCCATGGGGCGCGGTCAGAAGTTGATTGTGCTAAATGACTAATTTTAGCGGGTTTTAGAGTATTGCTGGGCAGCGTTTTGGCGAAATCAGCGGCTGCGTCCCCGCCACCACGCTGCCAGCAAGGCCAGCGCCGACAGGGCCAGGAACATTAAATTTCCCCAGCGAATGAAAGGCGTGTTGCCGGACATGCCCTGCACGCGCGCCGTGAGCACGCCCATCTGGTCGTAGGGCAGGGCGGCCAGCACCTTGCCGTGCGGGTCGATGACGGCGGTGGCGCCGGTGTTGGTCGAGCGCAGCATGGGCCGGCCCGTCTCGATGGCGCGCATGCGCGAAATCTGCAGGTGCTGGGGAATCGCCACCGACTGGCCGTACCAGGCCAGGTTGGAGGCGTTCAGCAGCAGGGTGGCCGGGGTGCTGGACGAGCGCAGGTTGTAGGCGATTTCTTCGCCGAAGACATCTTCGTAGCAGACATTCGGCAGCACAAACTGGTCTTTCACGGCAAATGGCGCCTGCCCGGTCGCGCCCCGGTGAAAGTCACCCAGCGGAATCGACATCAGGTTGACGAACCAGCGAAAGCCGGTCGGCACGAATTCGCCAAAGGGTACCAGGTGGTGCTTGTCAAAGCGGTAGTGCAGGCCGCGCGCGTCGATGCCGGCGATGCTGTTGGCGATGTCGTCGGGGCCGTCGGCCAGGGGCATGCCAACCAGCATGGCGCTGCCGGTGGACTGGGCGTAGCTTTTCAAGCTGTCCAGATAGCCCTCGGGCAGTTGTTGGGGAAACAGCACGATGGCCGTCTCGGGCGTGGCGATCAGGTCGGCGGGTGCGGCGGTCAGCATGCTTTTGTACAGCGTCAGCGCCTGGCTGATGTGGGCCTGGTCGAATTTTTCATCCTGCGCCACATTGCCCTGCAACAGGCGCACGCTGAGCAGGCCGCCGTGGGGCTGGGTCCAGTTGATCTGCTGCAGGCCGAGGCCGGCGGCGAGAATGACGGCAAACAGTCCCAGCGCCGGCCAGCGGGCGCGCTGGGTCAGCATGGTCAGACAGGCGCCGCACAAGGCCACCAGCACGCCCAGGCCGTACACGCCCAGCAGCGGCGCGTAGCCGGCCAGGGGGCTGGCGACGTGGGCGTAGCCGGATGAAGCCCAGGGGAAACCGGTGAACACCCAGCCGCGCAGCCATTCGGACAGGCCCCAGCAGACCGGCAGCACCAGCAGTAAAAATGCGGGGACGGGCAGCGACCAGCGGCGGCGCAGCCAGGCGGCGACCCCCAGGCCCAGGCTGGCGAAGATGCCCATGCCGGCGCCCAGCAGCGCGATGGCGATCACGCCCAGCGGCGCGGGCAGGCCGCCGAAGCGGGTGATTGCGATATACAGCCAGTGCATGCCGGCCACCGACCAGCCGAAGCCGAAGGCCCAGCCGATCCAGCTGGCGCGGCGCACCGAGGTGTCCATGCCGACCTGGTAGAACACGAAGGCGAGCAGGGGGAACTGCAGGGGCCAGGCGTTAAACGGGGCGAAGGAAAACAGCGACAGGCCGCCGGCGATGGCCGCGAACAGCATCGGCAGCAGGGTGCTCCGGGGCGTCGTTGCCAGTGTCGGGGTGAAGTGCGTGGCGGCGCGGGAACGGCGCAGCATCAGTCGTGTTCGTCCTCGGCCAGCGGCATGCGCTCGACCAGCAGCACGTGGATCTGGCGGGCGTCGGCGCGCAGGACTTCGAAACGCAGGTTGTCGATGTCGAACACGTCACCCTTGTGGGGCATGCGGCCCAGGTGGTTGGCGACCAGGCCGCCGATGGTGTCGACGTCTTCGTCCTGCAGGTTGGCGCCCACTTCCTCGTTGAACTGTTCCAGTTCGGTCAGGGCCTTGATGCGCCAGCGGGGGCCATGGTGGCCTTCCTTGATCGACAGGACGTTGTCTTCTTCCTCGTCGAAATCGTACTCGTCTTCGATGTCGCCAACGATTTGTTCGAGCACGTCTTCGATGGTGATCAGGCCCGCCACGCCGCTGTACTCGTCGACGACGATGGCCATGTGGTTGTGGTTGGCCCGGAAGTCACGCAGCAGCACGTTCAGGCGTTTGGACTCGGGAATGAAGATGGCCGGGCGCAGCATGTCGCGCACGTCGAAGGATTCCTCGGCGTAGTAGCGCAGCAGGTCCTTGGCCAGCAGGATGCCGACTACCTTGTCGCGCTCGCCTTCGATGGCGGGAAAGCGCGAGTGGGCCGTCGACAGGACGCTGGGCATCCATTCCTCGATGGGTTTGCTGATGTCGATGACATCCATTTGCGAGCGCGGCACCATGATGTCGCGGGCGGACAGGTCGGAGACTTGAAAGACGCCCTCGATCATCGACAGTGCGTCGGCGTCGATCAGGTTGCGGCTTTGGGCGTCGTGCAGCACTTCAAGCAGCTCGGCGCGGTTTTCGGGCTCGGGGGAGATCAGTGCGGTAAGGCGCTCGAACAGCGACCGCTGGGGTTTGGCGTCCATGCGGACGTCCGTAGGGTGCTCTGGCATAGTTGGCGTGAGCCGTTGTTGCAATGGCCGTAGCATACATCAAAACGGCCTTTGCCCGTTTTTTAAGCAGGTCTGAAGAAAATTTCGGCACAGGCCGCGCGCCAGCGGGACTTTGTCGTATATTGCCTTTTTCGCCAACTACCAGGAGTTGTTTCATGCCCTCGCTGACCATCAACGGCACCGCGACCGATTTCGATGTGCCTGACGATATGCCCCTGTTGTGGGTGCTGCGTGATGTCGCCGGCCTGACCGGCACCAAGTTCGGCTGCGGCGTGTCGCTGTGCGGCGCCTGCACCATCCACCTCGACGGCGCCGCCGTGCGCTCCTGCGTGACCCCGGTCTCCGCCGCCGTCGGCAAGAAAATCGTCACCATCGAGGCGGTCGGCAACGATCCCGTGGGCGCGCGCGTGCAAAGCGCCTGGCGCCAGATCGACGTCGTCCAGTGCGGCTACTGCCAGTCCGGCCAGGTGATGGCCGCCACGGCGCTGCTGACGGCGACCCCCAAGCCGAGCGACGCCGACATCGACAACGCCATGTCGGGCAATATCTGCCGCTGCGGCACGTATGGACGCATCAAGGCGGCCATCAAGATTGCCGCCGCTTCGCCAGCCCCTGCTGCCGCTGCTGCTGCTCCAGGAGCCGCATCGTGAGCGCCCCCGTTGACCTCACCCGCCGCCGCGCCCTGCAAATCGGCGCCGCTGTCGGCGGCGGCCTGCTTATCGGCTTCGATCTGACCGGCTGCGACGCCAAAAAGCCGACTGATCGCAAGGACCCGCCCCCTGAAACCGCCGTCGGCGCCGCCGCCACGGCAGCCTCCGGCGGCACTGCCGGCCTGGCCCCCAACGCCTTCATTCGCATTGGCCGCAACGGCGTCGTCACCCTCATCATGCACAAGGTCGAGATGGGGCAGGGCACCTACACGGCCATGCCGATGCTGATCGCCGAGGAACTGGGCGTCGATATTGGCAAGGTCAAACTTGAGCACGCGCCCGCCAACAACGATTTATACAGCGACCCTTTGCTGGGCGGCCAGGTGACGGGCGGCTCGACCTCCGTGCGGGGCGCCTGGAAGCCCCTGCGCGAAGCGGGCGCCACCGCGCGCAGCGTGCTGGTGTCGGCCGCGGCGCAGCAGTGGAAAGTCGATGCGGCCACCTTGCAGGTGCAGGATGGCGCGGTGATTGATCCTGCCGGCAAGCGCAGCCTGGGCTTCGGCGCCCTGGTCGATGACGCCGCCAAACTGCCCATCCCGAAGACGGTCACCCTCAAGGCGGCGGGCAACTACGCGCTGATCGGCAAGGGCCACAAGCGCCTCGACAGTGAAGAAAAGACCACTGGCAAGGCGCTGTTCGGCATCGATGCCCGCCTGCCGGCCATGGCGATTGCCACGGTGGCCGCGTCGCCCGTTGTGGGCGGCAAGCTGAAAAGCGCGGATGAGC
>JBJMVV010000020.1:0-4500 GCA_045810505.1 Massilia sp. | reverse complement strand
TCACACCACCGCCAATTACGATTGCTTCCTGCATGTTGTTGCTTGTCATTATCAAGGGGATGGCAGCCAGCTTAGGGGCTCGCTGGCAGGGCGGCTAATGAATGTAAGCCTCAGGCATATAACCATTGCTCATGTGCAGCGCGGATCAGCCATGGCGGGCGCGCTCCCATAAAGTCGTCAACATCCGCTCCTCGAAGCGGGCCAGCGCCGTGTACGTGCCCTTTTGCAGTTCGGGATCGGTCGACGTGCCGCCCACCAGCACCACGAAGCCGGTCTGGCTGGCGCGGTCGAACAGGAACATCGAGCGCAGGCCATAGGCTTCGCCCAGATGGCCGACCGCGGCAAAGCCGCCCTGCTCGATGAGGCGGGTCGGCGGTGTGTCGGGAAACTGCTCGTTGCCCAGGCCCCAGGCCATGAACAGGCCCTTGTCCGTGTCGCCATTCTGGCTGGCCGGATCAAAGGTCCACTGGCGCGTGAACATCGTCTCCAGGGTCGCTTCTTTCAACAGGCGTTTGCCCTGATGGACGCCCTGGTTCATCAACATTTGCATGATGACGCCCATGCCGGCCGCGGCAATGCGCAGGCCGCCGGTAGGGCTGAAGGGGGTGGCGTTGGTACCGGGCACGTAGGCGTCCAGGCCGGCAGCCGGCTGGGGTGCTTTGGCGCTGTAATCGTCGACCTGCGCAATCCACGGCCCCTTGGCATCCCACACTTCGGTGTCGACCGTGCGTTTGCGGTAGAGCGTGGCGAGGTTGGCGACGACCTCCGCTGGCATGGCTGCCACGTTGTAGCCGCCGTCGATGCCCAGTGGATCGAGCAGCAGGCGGCGCATCAGCAAATCAAACCGTTCCCCGCTGGCGCCTTCCATGGCGGTGCCGATCACGCCCCAGCCCAGGTTGCAGTAAGTAAAAAACTCGCCCGGTTGCCGGTTCGGGCCGCTCGCCCACATGGCGCCCTTGTCGTAGCCGGGTGCGCCCGGCACCAGCACGCTGGCAAGGCTGGTGGACGCCGGCCAGGAATAGCCGGCGTCGTCGCGCAGGGACGAGCGGTGGCTCAGCAGCAGGCGCAGGCTGATGACCTCATCCGGAAAATGGGGATTGCGCAGCTTGAAGCCGAGGTAGCGGCTGACATCGGCGTCCAGGTCCAGCTTGCCCGCTTCGAGCAGGCGCATCAGGCCAATCGTCGTCATCATCTTGGAAATCGAGGCGATCCGGTACAGGGTCGACGCATTGGCCGGCAACTGGCCCGCCATATTGCGCTGGCCGGTTTGATAGCTGTAGACCGGCTTGCCGTGGCGGATCGCCAGCACGGACAGGCTGGCCAGTTCGCAGGCGGGATCGCTGGCAATGGCGGCCAGGGCGCGGTCGGCCTTCAGGTCGACGGCGGCGCGCCCGCCGCCGGCAGGTGCCGCGCGCAGGAGCGGGTGTACTGCGCCGAGTAGTGCCAGTCCCAGCATGGTGCGCCTTTTGGTGAGCATGTCTTCGCTGCTTTCAGAGTGGCCCGGTAGTGGGCTGTATTTGCAGGATACGTACACATTTATGGGCCAGCTAATGAATTGAAGTGAGATTCGCATAACTTTTTGATATGCTTAAGAAAGACCAGCCAGAAAGCCCTCATGTCCCACGCCAGCAGCCAGTTCAAGGCCGATTCCAACGA
This sequence comes from Massilia sp., assembly GCA_045810505.1. GTDB lineage: Bacteria > Pseudomonadota > Gammaproteobacteria > Burkholderiales > Burkholderiaceae_D > JAFCUW01. Next base: position 2,844 of record JBJMVV010000020.1, on the reverse strand, counting down.
CAACTCTCCGCTCTACATGCAGGTGGCCCGCAAGCTCATCGACGATGTGCGGGCGGGGCGCTACCAGGTTGACCAGGCGTTGCCGTCGGAGCGCCTGTTGTCGGAGCAGCTGGACGTGTCGCGCGTAACGGCCCGCAAGGCCATCGACCAGCTGGTGGGGCAGGGCCTGGTGGTGCGCCGGCGCGGTTCGGGCAACTACATCGCGCCCCGTATCGAGCAGCCCCTGTCGAACCTGTCGAGCTTTTCGGAACAGTTGCTGCAGCGGGGCTACCGGCCCCGCTCCCAGTGGCTCAAGCGCGCCATCGTCAGCGCCGCCACCGATGAGCAGCTGAGCCTGGGCTTGTCGCCGCACGCCCGGGTGGCGCGGCTGGAACGGCTGCGCCTGGCCGACGATGTGGTGATGGCCTACGAGGTCAGCGTGATCCCGGCCAGCGTGCTGCCCCGCCCGGAAAGCGTGGGCGGCTCGCTCTATGAAACCCTGGCCCAGAGCGGCAACCTGCCCGTGCGGGCCCTTCAGCACATCCGCGCCATGAATGCGCCGGCCCTGCTGGCCAGCCAACTGGGCATTCCCGAAGGGCAGGCCGTGCTGTTCATTACCCGCATCGGCTATCTGGAATCGGGCCAGGCGGTCGAGCTGACCCACTCGTATTGCCGCAGCGATTATTACGATTTTGTCGCGGAAATGCGACGGGTTGCGCCGACTTGAGCGCCGGACAATAACCTTTCGGAATGCCCGCAGCCCTTCCTTTCATGGGAAAGCATTCGTTGTTGGTATTACACTGGTCGTATCCCCGACCTGTCAGACCGCGATGCTCAAAACCGAAACCCCGTCTTCCGATCACGCTGCACTGGACCAATATCCCACCGCCGACCTGGTGACGACGCTGATCGATGACCAGATGGCGGCCGTGCGCGCCGTGCGCCAGGCAGCGCCCCGGATTGCCGCCGCTGTCACCGCCGCCCTGCCCCGCATCGAGGCGGGCGGACGCCTGATCTACGTGGGCGCCGGCACCTCGGGCCGCCTGGGCGTGCTCGACAGCGTCGAACTGTATCCCACCTTTTCCTGGCCGCAGGAGCGCGCCGTGGCCCTGCTGGCCGGCGGCCAGCAAGCCATGTTTGTCGCCGTCGAAGGGGCGGAAGACGATATCGAACAGGGCGCGGCTGACCTGCATGCCGCGCATCCCACCGCCAATGACATCGTCCTCCTGATCGCCGCCTCGGGCGCGACGCCCTATGTGCTGGGCGCCCTGCGCGCCGCGCGGAAAATCGGCGCCCTGACGGTCGGCTTTGCCAACAATGCCGATGCGCCCGTCGCACTGGAAGCGGAAATCGGCGTGACGCTGGACACGGGTTCGGAAATCATTTCGGGCAGCACCCGCCTGAAAGCAGGCACCTCGCAGAAAATCGCCTTGAACACGTTTTCGAGCGCGCTGATGGTGTGCCTGCACAAGGTGTATGGCAATCTGATGGTCGATCTGAAGCCGACCAATATCAAGCTCGTCAAACGCGCCGTGTCGCTCACCATGTTCGCCACCGGCGCCGACGAGGCGGCCGCGCGGGCTGTGCTGGAGCAGTGCCAGTTCCACGTCAAGACCGCCATTGTCGCCCTGAAAAAAGGCGTCGGCGTCGAGCAGGCACGTCAGTTGCTCGACACCGCGCGCGGCAGCGTGCGCCAGGCGCTGGCCTGAGAGGGCGCTGCAATATGATACGGTTCCGGCTAGTTGACCTCTAAACCGTATCATGTCCCCTGAAGGACTTATGCAAGAACCGCAAGAACCGCAAGCTCGCAAGCCGTGGGCCTGGGTGCCCACGCTGTATTTCGGCCAGGCCCTGCCCTACGTCGTCGTCATGCTCCTGTCCGTTGTGATGTACAAGGACATGGGCGTCTCCAACACCGACATTGCCCTCTACACCAGCTGGCTGTACCTGCCCTGGGTGATCAAGCCGCTCTGGTCGCCCTTCGTGGACATGTTCCGCACCAAGCGCTGGTGGATCGTCGGCCTGCAACTGGTGATCGGCGCGGCGCTGGGCCTGGTCGCGCTGACCATGCACCTGCCCAGCTTTTTCCAGGTGAGCCTGGCCGTGCTGTGGCTGATGGCGTTCAGTTCCGCCACCCACGACATCGCCGCCGACGGCTTTTATATGCTGGGCCTGCGCCAGCAGCAGCAAGCCGCCTTTGTCGGCGTGCGCAGCACGTTTTACAGGCTCGGCATGCTGGCGGGGCAGGGCGGCCTGGTCTACCTCGCTGGCAAACTGAGCGAACGCACGGGCGATGTCGGCTTTGCCTGGTCGGTCGTGTTCGCCGTGCTGGCCGTGATGTTCCTGAGCCTGTGCATCTATCACCGCTTCATGCTGCCCAAGCCGGCCGAGGACGTCTCCACCATCAGCGACGCCAATCACAATCCCGTGCGCGAATTTTTCGCCACCTTCGGCGCCTTTTTCCGCCAGCGCGACATCTGGCTCATTCTCGGGTTCATTTTGACTTACCGCCTGGGCGAATCGCAGTTGCTCAAACTGACCGTGCCGTTTTTAAAGGACCCCGTTTCTGCGGGCGGCCTGGGCCTGTCGACTGCCGAAGTGGGCGTGGCGTACAGCACCGTTGGCGTCATCGCCCTGACCCTGGGCGGGCTGGCGGGCGGCTACGTCATCTCGCGGCTGGGCTTAAAACGCTGCCTGTGGCTGATGGTGCTGTCGGTGCACATCCCCGATCTCGTGTTTGTCTACCTGTCGATCGCCCAGCCGCAAAACCGCGAATTCATCAGCGCCCTGCTGGCGCTGGAACAGTTCGGTTACGGCTTTGGTTTCACGGCCATGCTGCTCTACATGATCATGGTGTCGGAAGGC
>JBJMVV010000019.1:0-10007 GCA_045810505.1 Massilia sp. | reverse complement strand
TGCTGCGCATCCTTGCCGCGCAACAGGGTGTTTTTCCATTACTGCACCTGCAAGCGGAATTCGGCCAGCAGGCTGACCACGGCCTGCTCATTGGCAACATCGACCGTGATGGCGCTCGCATAGGTGTCCATCGCCTGATTGAGGCGATAGATACCGAACAGGCCAAATAGGGCCATCAACGTTGCGACGGCGGCAAACGCCAGTGGAATTTTCAGTTTGAGGTTCATGGACGATCCGGACAGGGAGAGCTGCGATAAAGAAACTGCATTGTTGGCTCGAAGATAACGTCTTTAGTTACATTTATGATCTGTTCATTAACTAATTGCCGCAGTGCAGTATAGATTCGCTGCTCCCCCACAGGCAAACATTTTATTGCCGGAAGCCAATTTTGAGGTGTCCGGCCAACGGAATAATGCAAGTTCGACAGCTGATGTGAATCCTTGACCAACACCAAGCGCGTCATTTGCGGCCCGGCCTAACATTGCGCTGGCGGCTTTGCCATTTCAGCAAGGGACATTTATGTGTGGCATTAGCGGCATCATCAACAAAGACGGTTCCCCTGTCCCCGCCGATGAGATCCGCGCCATCACCGACCTGGTGGCGCACCGCGGGCCAGACGGCGACGGCTATTATTTCGGTCCCGGCTTCGCCTTCGGGCACCGGCGCCTGGCCATCATCGATGTCTCCGATGCGGGCCACCAGCCAATGTCCTACCTGGGCCGCTACACCATCAGCTATAACGGCGAGGTCTACAATTTCGTCGAATTGCGCGAACAACTGGTCCGCTGCGGCTACCGCTTCGCCTCCGGCACCGACACCGAAGTCATCCTCGCCGCCTACGACAAGTGGGGCCAGGACTGCATCGATCATTTCAACGGCATGTGGGCGTTCGCCATCCATGACATCAAGCGCGAACTGATCTTCTGCTCGCGCGACCGCTTCGGCGTCAAGCCCTTTTATTATGCGGACGGGCCGCAGCGCTTCGTGTTCGGCTCCGAAATCAAGCAGGTGTTACGGGGCGCCGGCGGCGCAGCCGTGGCCAATCTGGACGTGGTGCGCGATTTTCTGGTCGAAGGGCTGCACGACCACACCAGCGCCACCTTCTTCGCCGGCGCGCGCGCGCTCAAGGCGGGCCATAACCTGGTCTACAAGCTGTGCGAGCACAGCATGGTGGAAACGCGCTGGTACACCCTCGCTGCCCGCCCCGAATTGCCGCGCATGGGCGCGCTGGCAGCCACCACCCGCTTCCTGCACGATTTGCGGGAGTCGGTGCGTTTTCGCCTGCGCGCCGACGTCAAGGTGGGCACCTGCCTGTCCGGTGGCCTGGACAGCTCGAGCATCGCCAGCCTCTCGTCGACCCTCTACCACGCCCAGAGCGACAAGCGCTTCCAGGCCGTGCATGCCCGCGCCAAGGAACAGGGCCTGGACGAAAGCGACTATGCCCGCCAGCTCGCCGACGCCTGCGGCATCGACCTGTGCATCATCGAACCCACCGTGGCCGATTTCACCGCAGCCGTCGACGCGGTGACCTGGTGCCAGGAAGAGCCGTTCGCGGCGCCCTCCATCTTCATGCAGTTTTTCGTCTTCAAGAAGGCGCGCGAAATCGGCTGCAAGGTCATGCTCGACGGCCAGGGCGGCGATGAAATCCTGCTGGGCTACGAGCGCTATTTCGCCGCCCACCTGCAATCGATGGCGCTCCTCGCCGCCATGCGCGAACTGTGGGTGATCCACCGCCATGCGGGACTGGGCGTGCGTGGCCTGGCCGGGCGCCTCGTCTATTTTTCCTTTGCGTGGGTGCGTATCGCTGCCCTGCGGCGCCGCTTCGCCTTCATCAAGGATCAGTACCTGGCCGATTTTCCCAACATCCGCGCGCTGGCCGCCGGCACGTCCGACGTGCGCGCCATGCAGAAAATGGAAATCGAGTCGTTTCAACTGCCCCACCTGCTGCGCTACGAAGACCGCAATTCCATGCACCACTCGATCGAGGCGCGCCTGCCCTTCCTCGATTACCGGCTGGTGGAAACCTGCTTCGGCATCAACAGCAATCTGAAAATCAGCCAGGGCTGGACCAAGCACATCCTGCGCGTGGCGATGCACGGCCTGGCGCCCTCGTCGATCCTGTGGCGCACCAATAAACTCGGCTTCGAGGCGCCCGTGACAACCTGGATCGCGGCCATGCGGCCCGACATGGAAGCGGCGATCCGCGCCTCTCCCATCGTCGCGCACCTGTGCAAGCGCGAGATCGAACTGCACAAGGTCGACAGCAACACGCTGTGGAAGCTGTACAGCATCGCCAAATGGGAGCAGGCCTACGCGGTGCAGCTGCAAGCCTGATCAGCGGGGCGCGCAACTGCTGCGGGTGGCCGCGCCCAGCAGCCGCACGGTGCTGCTGCCGTCGGCCTGGCGCGCCAGGCAAAAACGCGCTCCATAAAAGCGGGGAAGCCCGGGCGTGCCGCCGGGCCGCACCTCGATCGACACCTCGTACACCCGCCCCGCCTCGAGCGCTTCAGCGCGCTGCTGGGGCAAGGACGGCACCCGTCCCGCGTAGGGCACGCACATGCTGAACAACAGGGGAAAGGTGCGCTCGGCCGGCATGGTCATGCTCCACATGGGCGCGCGCAGCTTGCTGGAAGCGTCGATGACGCTGATGGCGTGAAAACTGGGCGCGCCGCTTATGCGCTCTTCTCTTTCGGCAATGGTGAAACAGGGTACGCCCCCTGCGGACGTGCGCACGTCGGCTTCGCCGGTACGCTGGGCGGCAGGCATGGCAGCAGCAGCAGCAGCAGCAGCGGCGGCGGCGGCGCACGAGATGATGAATACGACGCCGGCGCGCGCAAGAAATCGGTGGGGAATACACATGGTCGGTCAGGCTGATTGGAGGCAGGCACACTGGAAAGGTCTAGCGTACGTGTTGCCGGACGACATGTAATTGACAAGGCACAAACGAGCCACGAACGCGCAACCGCCGCAACCCCAGCCTCAGGCGGCTCGCCGCCAGCGCGGCAGGTGGGCCCGGCTGGCGGGATCGGCCAAAAAGCCGCCCAGCACCTGCCCGAACAGGGCCGGATCGACCGCCTGGTCGCGCCAGCGCATGGCCTCGGGACACCCGCACAACCGCAGCACAAAATAATCGGCCAGCAGATCGCCCTGCGCTTCCATATTGAAGTCGGACAGGGTGGCGCCGCGGCGCAAACGGTAGTGGTAATCGAGGCCGAGCCGCACCGCACCGCGCAGGCGCACGGGGTAGCCCAGCTGATGCTGCCAGACGTGCGTCATCTCGTGGATGAACCAGTGCTGGTCGGCTAACCGCGCCGTCGAAAAATCGGCCAGGTGGCAGCTGCGGTGAAAATACAGGCTGCCGTTGGGCGTCATGGCGCAGTTGCGCGGCTGGAAAGGGATGTAGCGGCGCGAGAATATGCGAACTTTCGCATAATCGATGGCGGCGCCGAACACGCGCGCCGCCAGCGCCTTTTCACCCGCCGTCAGCGCCCGGCTGGCCACGCCGGTTTAACCGGCGACGAGTGCTGCCGCGGCGCGCGCCAGTTCCGTAATGCGGGCCCAGTCGCCGGCCGCCAGCGCGTCTTTCGGGGTGAGCCAGGAGCCGCCCACGCAGGCGACGTTTTTGCAGGCGAGGAAGGCCGGCGCCGTCTCGATCGAGATACCGCCAGTGGGACAAAAGGTGATGTCCGGGATGGGACCGGCGATGGCGTTGAGCATGCCAACGCCACCTGCCGGCACTGCCGGAAACAGTTTTAACTGTTTGAAGCCGGCTTCACGCGCGGCCAGAACTTCTGACGGCGTCATCACGCCAGGCAGCAGCGGCAGGCCGCTCTTCCGGGCGCCTTCGATCAGCGCTGCGGTCAGGCCGGGCGAGACGCCGAACACGGCGCCGGCGTCGCGCGCGGCGGCGAATTCGTCGGCTTGGGTCAAGGTGCCGACGCCGACGATGGCGCCGTCCACTTCGCTCATGGCGCGGATGGCGGCCAGGCCGTGGGCGGTGCGCAGGGTCACTTCGAGCACGCGGATGCCGCCCGCCACCAGCGCCTTCGCCAGCGGCACGGCGTGGGCCGGATCGTCGATAGCGATGACGGGGATGACGCGCGCGGCGCGCATGATGTCGATCAGGCTGGAGGAAGCAGTAATGGCTTGCTGTTGCATGGCGCTCTTTCGGTCAGTTGGTTTTGGCGGGGACGGCCTGATTCGGCTTGAACAAGAAGTCTTCGTCCGAGCCCGGCATGATATCGCCTACGTCGTTCCCCTCGTGCAGCGGGACGGTGGTGGGGATCGGCGACGGCAGCGGGAAGGTGGTGGCGCCTTTTTCCGCTTCGCTCACGCTGTTGCGGAACATGGCGAACAGCTCGCGGCCCATGCCGATGTGCGATGACGAGAGGTCGGCGCTGACCATGGCGCGGGCATGCCAGACGGCGTCGGGCACCAGCGCTTCGAGCGTGCCGGCGGCGGCGTCGAGGCGGATGATGTCGCCGTCCCGCACCAGGCCCAAAGGCCCGCCGGCGAGGATTTCGGGCGAAACGTGGATCGCGGCCGGCACCTTGCCGGACGCACCGGACATGCGGCCATCGGTGACCAGCGCCACGTGGCGGCCCGCATCCTGCAGGTTCGACAGGGCGGGCGTCAGGGCATGCAGTTCCGGCATGCCGTTGGCGCGCGGGCCCTGCAAGCGCAGCACGGCGACGAAATCGCGATCAAGCTGGCCGGCCTGGTAGGCGTGCATGAACTCTTCCTGCGAATTGAAGGTCAGCGCGGGCGCTTCCACCACGCGGTGGGCTTCCTTGACGGCCGAGACTTTCATGACGGCCCGGCCCAGGTTGCCCTTGACGAGAATGAGCCCGCCGTCCTTCGAGAACGGCGCGCTGGCCGGACGCAGCACGGCGTCGTCGCCGCTGACGGCGGTGGCGGCGCGCCAGACTGCCTTGTCGCCTTCCAGGAAAGGCTCCATGCAGTGATTGCGCAGGCCGCGGCCGAGAATGGTCAGTACGTCGTCATGCAGCAGGCCTGCGTCGAGCAGTTCGCGAATCAGGAAGCCCGGGCCGCCGGCCGCGTTGAAATGGTTGACGTCCGCTTCGCCGTTCGGGTACATGCGCGTCAACAGCGGCACGGCGCTGGAGAGCTCATTGAAATCGTCCCAGTCGATGACGATGCCGGCCGCCTTGGCGATCGCGACAAGATGCAGGGTGTGGTTGGTCGAGCCGCCCGTGGCCAGCAGGCCGACGATGGCGTTGACGATGGATTTTTCATCGACCACGTGGCCGACCGGGGTGTAGTTGCCGCTCTGCTGAGTGATGGCCACGGCGCGCTGGGAAGCGGCGCGCGTCAGGGCATCGCGCAGCGGCGTGCCCGGGTTGATGAAGGACGATCCCGGCAGGTGCAGGCCCATGAATTCCATCAGCACCTGGTTGCTGTTGGCGGTGCCGTAGAAAGTGCAGGTGCCAGCGCTGTGGTACGAAGCCGACTCGCCTTCGAGCAGTTCCTCGCGGGTGGCGAGGCCTTTGGCGTAGCGCTGGCGAATGGCCGCCTTGTCCTTGTTCGACATCCCGCTCGTCATGGGGCCGGCCGGCACGAACACGGCCGGCAGATGGCCGAAGTGCAGCGCCCCGATCAACAGGCCCGGCACGATCTTGTCGCACACGCCCAGGTAGAGGGCAGCGTCGAACATATTGTGGGACAGGGCGATGGCGGTGGCCATGGCGATGGTGTCGCGCGAGAACAGCGACAGCTCCATGCCGGGCTGGCCTTGCGTCACGCCGTCGCACATGGCGGGCACGCCGCCGGCGAACTGGGCGACCGCGTCGGCTTCGCGCACGGCGTCCTTGATGATCTCGGGGAAGCGGGCGAAGGGCTGGTGCGCCGACAGCATGTCGTTATAGGCCGAGACGATGGCGATCGACGATTTTTTGTATTCTTTTAATTTCAGCTTGTCGTTGGCGGGGAAGGCCGCGAAGCCGTGCGCCAGGTTGGTGCAGGCCAGTGCGCTGCGCTGGACGCCCTGCACGCGGGCGGCGTCGAGGTGGGCCAGGTAGGCCGAGCGCGAGGGACGGCTGCGTTGGATAATGCGGTCCGTGACGGACTGCACGATGGGATGGAGCGCCATGGACTTTCCTTTTGAATGAAATTTCTGAAATTTTACTACAAAGTGGTGAAACGGGGCATTTCACAGGCATATCTGGTTGTTCTGGCGAAATTGGGCAGCAGGTTTACGGCTTCCTGGTCGAGTCACCGGTTCTGGCCGTAGTAGATTTACCTTCAAATCAGCTACAATTCAGATAACACTGCGTGTTGTACCAGAAGCGCGCGAACAGCGCTGCAGCCTGCGTCGCCCCTGATCCTCCGAATTCAAACAGCGAGCCACCCGATGACCTCGACCGCCCTACCCCAGCCATCCCAGTCACCCTTGACCTCCAGCGCCACCTTCCAGGCCCTCGCAAGCCTCGCGCCCGACGCCGCGCGCTGGCAGATGCGCGAGATGTTCGCCGCCGATCCCGGCCGCTTCAAAGCCATGTCGCTCGACGCCGCGGGCCTGTTCCTAGACTATTCAAAAAACCGTCTTGACGGGCGCACGCTTGGATTGCTGCTCGACCTGGCGCGCGAACGGGGCGTCGAGCAGCGCCGCGAGGCCATGTTCGCTGGCGAAAAAATCAACAACACCGAGCAGCGCGCCGTGCTGCATACGGCCCTGCGCGCACCCGCTGACCTCAAACTCAACGTCGACGGCCAGGACGTCAGCGCCGACGTGCACGCCGTGCTGGCGCGGGTGCGCACCTTCAGCGACGCCGTACGCAGCGGCGCCTGGCTGGGCCACACGGGCAAACCCATCACCGATATCGTCAACATCGGCATCGGCGGCTCCGACCTGGGCCCGAAGATGGTCTGCCTGGCCCTGCGCCAGTACAGCAACCCGGGCCTGCGCCTGCATTTTGTCTCCAACGTCGACGGCCACGACCTCGATGCGACGCTGTCGGACGTCGACGACGAAACCACGCTCTTCATCATCGCCTCGAAAACCTTCACCACCAGCGAGACCATGATGAACGCGCAGACGGCGCGGCGCTGGTTCCTGGCCAATGCGGGCGCCGACGGCGAAGCAGGCCTGGCGCGCCACTTCGTCGCCGTCTCCACCAACGAAGCGGCCATCAGGCAGTTCGGCATCGACCCGGCCAATATGTTCCCGTTCTGGGACTGGGTGGGCGGGCGTTATTCGGTCTGGTCGGCCATCGGCCTGCCGATTGCGCTGGCGGTGGGCATCGGCTACTTCCAGGATTTCCTCGCTGGCGCCCACGCCATGGACCAGCATTTCCGCACTGCCCCGCTGGCGGCCAACATGCCCGTCATGCTGGCCCTGGTGGGCTTCTGGAACCGCCAATTTCTCGGCGGCGCGTCACTGTCGATCGCGCCCTACCACCAGGACCTGTCACGCTTTCCCGCCTACCTGCAGCAACTGGACATGGAGAGCAATGGCAAGCGGGTCACCCGCGACGGCGCCCTGGTCGACTACCCGACCTGCCCGGCCGTGTGGGGCGAGTGCGGCACCAACGGCCAGCACGCCTACTTCCAGTTGCTCCACCAGGGCACCGACGTCACGCCGATCGATTTCATCGCGGCCCTGCGCCCCGGCCACGAACTGCAGCGCCACCACGCGGCCCTGCTGGCCAACTGCTTCGCCCAGTCGGAAGCTTTCATGCGCGGCAAAACGGCCGATGAAGTGGCGGCCGACCTGCGCGCCCAGGGGCTCGATGAAGCCGAAGTGGCGCGCCTGACGCCGCATAAAACCTTCCCCGGCAACCGGCCCTCGAACACCATCCTGATGGAATACCTGACGCCCCATTCGCTGGGGGCCCTGGTGGCCTTGTACGAGCACAAGACCTTCGTGCAAGGGGTGCTATGGGACGTCAACAGCTTTGACCAGTGGGGGGTCGAACTGGGCAAGGCGCTGGCCAAGGACATTGAAACGGAACTCAATGATGCGCCCCGTCCCGAACTGCACGACAGCTCGACCAATGGCCTGATCGCGCGCGCCCGGGAGGCGGTATGAGCGCGCACATGCAAGCGGTGACGATGGAAGGGGTCGAGCCGGGCCTGCAGGTAGCGTTTGAGACGCCGATGACGGTGGGTGAATCGCCGCTCTGGCATGCAGTGGAAAACTGCCTGTACTGGGTCGACATCGACGGCTTCGCGATTCACCGCCTGCATCCGGACAGCGGCGCCCATAGCCAGTGGGCCGCGCCAAGCGAACCGTCGGCACTGGGCCTGTACGATGACGGCGCCCTGATCGTGGCGCTGCGCGAAGGCTTTGCGCGCTTCAATCCCGCCACCGGCAGCTTTACGCCGATCGCGGTGGCGCCCTACGACACGGGCACGGCGCGCTTCAACGACGGCAAGGTTGACCCGGCCGGGCGCTTCTGGGTCGGCACCATGTACGAGCCGAAAAACGCGCCCAAAGGCGAGATGTTCGTGTTGGAGCGGGGCCGCGTGCGGCGCGCCTGGGAAGGCGGCATGACGACCTCGAACGGCTTGGCGTTCACTCCCGACAAGCGCGCCATGTACCACGCGGACACCACCACCCACCGCATTGACCGCTATGGGTTCGACGCCGCCACGGGCGAACTGGGCGCGCCCGCACCGTTCCAGCGTTTTGACGGCGACAAGAGCGCGCCCGGCTACGGCGGGCGGCCCGATGGCGGCGCCGTCGACAGCGAAGGGGCCTACTGGAGCGCCATGTTCGAAGGCGGCCGCCTGCTGCGCTTCGCCCCCGACGGCGCCCTGCTGCGTGAAATAAAACTGCCGCTGCGCTGCCCCACCATGATGGCCTTCGGCGGTGCGGACCTGTGCACCCTGTTCATCACCAGCGCCGGCGCCAAGCGGCCCGCCGCCGAGCGCGAACGCTACCCCCTGTCCGGCTGCGTGCTGGCGCTGCGGGTCGACGTCCCCGGCCTGCCCGAACCGGCTTACTTGCCATAAGAAAACACGTCGCGTCAGCCCGAAGGTTACATAGCTGTCATGAAGCGTCACATGTGTACGGAACCGAACAGAGCCGTTCGGATTCGCTGTTAGACTATTGCCAGTTCTTATAAAACGCTTATTCTTATTGCTATTTTCATACGAGGCTTGACGTGGACACGTTGGTAAAAACAGGTATTGAAGGACTCGATGAAATCCTCCTGGGTGGCATCCCGCGCCACAACAACCTGATCGTCGAGGGCGCGCCCGGCTCGGGCAAGACCACCCTCGGCCTTGGTTTCATTTATGCGGGCGCGGCCCAGTTCAATGAGCCTGGCGTGATCGTCTCCTTCGAGCTCGACGCGGCCAAACTGCTGCGCGACGCTGCCGGCTTCGACTGGGATCTGCAGGCGCAGATCGACGCGGGCATGATCAAGATTATCCAGACCAGCCCCGCCGTGCTGCTGTCGGAATTCCGCAATTCCGACGGCGCTTTTGCCGACGCCCTCAAGAGCATGGGGGCCAAGCGCCTGCTGATCGATGGCCTCACGCCCATGCGCCTGTACGCCGAAGTGCACGACCTGCCCTTCCGCGAAGACGTCCACGTGCTGATCGAAGGGCTCAACCGCCTTGGCGTGACGACGCTGGTGACGGCCGAGCGCGACGAATCGATTGCCGCGCCCGCGCACGAGCGCTTCGTGTTCGACACCATCATTGAACTGACGCGGGCAGAGCACAAGCGCCGCGTCGAGCGCCGCCTGACCGTGTCGAAGTCGCGCGGCCAGAACTTCATCGGCGGCAGCCATACCATGCGCATCGAGCCGCACAGGGGCATCCATGTGTTCCGCCGCGCCCAGTCGCGCCCCCTGACGCTTAACGACCAGCCTACCTCCGACAAGCGCATTTCAGTCGGTGCGCCCGCCATTGACGCGCTGATGGACGGCGGCCTGTACGAAGGCTCGGTTACCATGGTCAGCGGGATTTCCGGCACCGGCAAGACAGTGCTGTCGGTGCAGTTCCTCACCGCCGCCGTCAAGGCCGGCCACAAGACGCTG
>JBJMVV010000018.1:0-5979 GCA_045810505.1 Massilia sp. | reverse complement strand
GTATGAGACATCGGGCATCTTGTTAAACCCTGCGATAGGTTGCCAATGTTTTTGCCCTAGATGGATGATCAGAAACGGCGCAGCGACCATGACGACCAGTTCGGACAGACGCCACGAAAATTGACAAGCCACGATGGCAAGGGCAGCAAACATTGCCAAGCCATCCGACCGCGGAATTTTTTCCCGAAACAGGAAAATTACGCCGCCGCTCATGAAACAGCCGGCAAAGCGTAGCCAATAGTCGGGCAGCCACACGGCAAGTTCAAATCGCTGAATGGCAAACATGGTTACGACAAGCGCCGTGCAACACGCCCACAGGCGGCGGTCTCGGACGAAGCCTAAAAGGCCGAGACCTAATACGGCTAGGTAACAAGTGAACTCCGGCGCGATCGTCCACATGGAGCCGTTTAGCTGCAGTTCCGTGCCGGGGAACACTGGGGGCGTTACCGGTTTTTGAAGCAACGCCGTACCGAGAGCAAATTTGCCGAATGAAAAATTCGCGAAATAGTCCGCAGAGTTTGACGCTGCGATGGGGCCAACGATAAAGGCGCAAAACAGCGATGCCGCCACGAAGCCTGGGTAAATGCGTCGGATGCGTTTGCTGAGAAACGAGGTAATCGACGGATTCGATTGCCAGCTCTTTACGATCAAAAAACCGCTCAATATAAAAAACAGGTCAACTGCCAACTGACCGAGATCCATCGAGTGCCCCAGCCTGAACAGGAGGTCACGCTCGTGGTTGTTATCAAATAACTGCGGGGCGTGCGCGACGATCACCATGGTGGCAAAGATAAAGCGCAGGAGGTTGAAGTTATTACTGTGCCGGATGATCATGAAAGAGCGTAACTCAATACTATGGTATAAAAATCCTGATTGCTCGAGATCGCGACTTCTCTGCGGCAGGTGAAGCGTGCTGCGCGCCGCTAGCTGCGTTACTGCATCCTGGCCGTGTCCTGCACGAATGTCTCCCGGGCCTGTTGGACTGCCTTCAACTGGTTGAAATCTTCTGCAGTATAGGTGGCGCGGATCTGTTCATCATTACGGCCGCCAAACTGATTGGTTGTCCACAAAGCCTGCTCTTGCGAACCAGGAGAAACGCCGTACTCGGCCGCCACAGGGGCGAGTTGTCGCACATGTATGCGATGGCGTAAGGCTACGACGTGAATCCAGACATCGTCATTTTTTGGCGTTACGGGGATGAATGCTCTGCCATGCGTCTTGAGATGCTGCTGCATCGCAACTGGGTAGATAACCCCGGACACACCCGTCAACAACTTGTCAAGGCTGGGCTCGCAATTCGAGCTGAGTGGCCAGGTAAGGTAGGGGGCGAATGCCGTGTCGGTTAATTTGATATCGCGCGCACGGTAGCAATTGATCATGGCTGGAAACTGCATGTGGGTGGAGATTAGACGCGCCAGCCAGTAAGTCGGATAAATCACGTCATCGTCCGCCGTCACCAGCGGCAATTCAAAGCGCGCCTCCGACTCGACGTAGGGGAAATATTTTGTGTGCGGACCGAAATTTTCGCATTGCTTGACTTCGACTCCCCGTTTCATCAGTCGCTGCAGCGCAGGTGGCAAAGGCACTTCCTTGTCCAGCCACAAGATAATGCGGCGCGGCTTGGCAATGCCCGCGCCGATGCTTTCGAGAGTCAGATGCACGTTTGCCAAGCGCGCGCCGTACGTCGTCAGCGACACCACCGCCTGGCCGTCAGCGGAAATGACCGATGCTGACGACAATCGATTGCGCCAATTCAAGCCGAGCAAACGTGCGTGCAGCGACCATTGCTCGAGGCGGGGTATCAGGTCCCAATAAAATTGTTTGCAACGTTGGATTATGCTCGTGCTCATGTGGATGCTCTTCTGAAAGCGGCTCGGGCCGGATAGTAGTTGTCAAGGTTGATAAGAAAACTGCTCATGTCGACTTCGCGGCAACGTGTCGTTGTTCGCGACGCCTTGCCAGCATTGCCATGCCTTCCCAATACAAGGGATGCTTACTCAGGACGATGCCGCAAAGCCAAATCACTGCACAGACGACGACGCAGAGCAGGAACATGGTGATCGGTAAAGGGTTGTGATTGACACGCACCGCGTGCGCGAGCAATACCGTTGGCAACAGGCAGGCCGTCGTCAAGGCCAGGTTCGCTCCCAATCGTGCTAGCAGCAGGCGGAAGTGGGTAGGAATGCGCTTTTGTTTGAAATAGTAAAAAACGGGCGCGCACAGGATGTTCACGACAAGATAAGCGATGGCAAAAGGCTGCAAGGCTTTGAAGTAGACAACGACCGCGATCAGAACGACTGCCTTGACCGGCTGGATGATGAAGTCGGCCATCGAGACAAGACCGGCGTGTCCCGCCGCCAGCATGACCGCCTGGATCAGACTGTAAGTGGCGGCAAAGGCCCCGGCGATACAAAAATAGGGCACCAGTTGCGCCGCCTGGTCCCATTGCGTTCCGAACATCAGTCGGATCACGTCCAACGGAAACACCGCCATGAATCCGTAAAACGGAAAGGCGATCGCGGTCACCGCTGTTACCGCGGCGATGTATTTTTCGTCCAGCGACTCCGCCGCGCGGTTTGCTTGCGAGAACGCGGGCAGGGCCACGTTGCGCACCGCACTCATGAAGTCACGGTGAAACAAGTTCATTAGTCCCTGGCCACGGCTGATGATGGCCACCTCAGTAAAGCCAAGAACCTTGCCCACTGCAAGGTCATTGATGTCCATCGAGATCGACGTGATAATATTCGCGCCCGTGAGCGGGCCGCCGAACAGGAGGATGTCGCGAGCCTTGGACAAGGACGGTTTGCCGAGGCGGACCAATGCACCAGTCGCGATAACGCTCGCCGCCACCACGGCGCTATTGGCCACTGAGCCAATCGCCAAGCTCAAAGCCCCCCCGCCCTGCCATGCCAACAGCAATGTCACCAAGGTACCGATCACGGATGCCGACGTATTGATGCGCATAACGATGTGGAACTTCATATCCCTTTTGAGCAAGGCGAGACAAACCGAGTTAATGGGCAAGAGAATGAAATTGGCGGCCACAATACGTGCAATTATCTTGATGGTATCGTCGGCGTAAAAGCGTCCCAGCAAAGGTGCGCCGATTTCCACGGCGAGAAATAGTGTTGAGCCCAACAACAAGGACAGACCCCAGGCGCTAGCGATGTAGTCGCGCGTCAAATCCTTTTTTTGAATCAAAAAATTCACTAAACCGAAATCGCGCACCACCTGCATGACGCCGATAATGGCAAGCGCAACGCTGTAGACACCGATTTGCTTTGGGGTCAGCAAGCGCGCCAGCAACGTAAATGAAACGATATTCAGAGCCAGTCCGAAATAACTCTCCAGAAAGGAAAAGAACATTGCGCGCCGAACAGTTGTCATTGTTGTCAATCTATGGGTACTGCGGTGGAAACAGAAACTGAAATGCTTTGGGACTGGAGTTCAATAAACGTTTTTCTTTTTCTGGGCGTAACTTGCCACCCACTGTGAGTGCTTGCCGGGCCACAGCTGCTCGTGCCAGCAGCTGGCGATGGTGCCGGCCGAGCGCCAGATGCGCAGCTCCCGCTGGAATGTGCTGGCCGCGCTGGCCGTCAGCCGTTCGCGCGGCCAGGCCAGGCAATCCTGCAGCAAGCGCCGGTAGATCCATCGAGGTACATGCAGCAGCTTGGCCTCGTGCGCATCGGCGGCACTGTCATGCAAGATGCCGGCCTTGAGCGACCAGCGGCGGAAATAGCGCTGGCTGACCATGGCCGGATCGACCGGCGCCTCCACCGACAGCGAGGGTTCGTACGCGATCATGGCGCCCCGGGCGGCGGCACGCATGCCGAACTCGTAATCCATGTGGCGGAAATGGGCTTCTGAAAACATGCCCACCCGGTCAAATAGATCACGCCGTGCCGCCAGGTTGCCGCCAGCAGGTGCATAACCGGCCGGCGGCGGCGCCAGGCGCACAGTTCCCAAGTCCACGCCCCCCACAATGGCAGCCATCTGCGGATCGTACCAGGCGGGCGGACCGCCCTGCGGCCAGCCCACCAAGGTCTTACCACCTGCCAGTTCCAGGGCGGGATCGGCGAAAGCGGCCACTATCGCCGCCACCCAGTCGGCAGGGAAAACAATGTCGTCGTCGCTGAATGCAAGCAGGCCGCCGCTGCTGGCGCGGATGCCTGTATTAAGGGCGAACTGCTTGCCCTGGCGGCCCTCGAACAAATAGCGCAGCGTGCCTAGGCGCCAGCGCGCCGAAAGGTTTGTTACCGCAGTAGCAGTGTGGTCGGACGAGTTGTTGTCGACCACCAGCACTTCAACTGCCGTATCGGGCGGAAGCAGTTGCCGCTCCAGGGTGGCCAGCGAGGCGCACAGCGAATCGGCGCGGTTCCAGGTACAGATGATGATCGAGACGGTTTGCATTAACGCTGTCCTGCCACGCCCTGGTAAACCGCCAGGTGCTTGTCGAAACTCTGTGACCACTTGAAGCGCTGCACCCATCCGGCGGCGGCGTGCACGCGGGCATCGCGCGCGGGGCCGGACAGGCAGGCTTCGTCGAGTGCTGCCACCCATGCCTGCAGGTCGTGCGGCGGCACCACCAGCGACAGGGGGCCGATCAATTCGGCCAGGCTGCCCAGGGCGCTGAAAATGACCGGTGTGCCGGCCGCCTGCGCCTCCACCGCGGGAAAACCGAAGCCTTCGTACAGCGTGGGGTAGAGCACGGCGCGAGCGCCCCGGTAGAGGGCGCGCAGTTCGGCATCGGACAAGAACTCGGTGAAGATCACGCGGCCGGCCAAGGCCGGGTCGAGGGCCGCTTCGGCGCTTTTGCGGGCCGCCGCGCCAAAGCCGCACATCACCAGTTTTAAGTCCTGGCGCGCGCTGGCGGCGAGTACTTCGATGGCCCAGCTGGCGCGCTTGCGCTCCATCGGGCCGCCCAGGTAGACGGCGTACGGGTTGCTACCAAGACGTTGTGCCAGCGCTGGCGGAAGCGCAGTGTGCTCGACCTGGAAAAATTCTTCATCGATCCCGTGCGGGATCACCGTCAGTTTTGGTTCAAGCCAGGGCCAGCGTGCCAGAATGTCCTTGCGCGAGCACTCGCTGATGGTAATGACAGCGGCACTTTTCTTGAGCGCCGCCGGCATCAGCATGTCCCAGTAAAAACGCGCGCCGGCGCTGTCGTCGCGCTCTTCCCAGGACAGTGTGTCATGCACCGTAATGACGGTGGGTTTCGGCTGCCACCACGGCATCGAACCTTCGGTGGCATGCACCAGGTCCACGTCCAGTCCGCGCGTGCGCAACGGTACGCCAAGCTGTTCCCACGCCTCAAAGCGGTCGCCGCGGAACGGGAACACGTCCGCGACGACGCGCGCGCCCTCGGGCGATTTCATGGGAAAGCGGGCATCGTCACCGAGCAGATGCCAAGCCATGTCGGGCTGCTGGCGCGAATGGCGCAATAGCTCGTAGACGTACTTGCCCATGCCGCGCAGGTGTTCCGTGTTCAGGCAGCGCGCCACCATGCCGATGCGAAGGCTCATGCGTTTCCTTTATGGGCGGGAGCGGCCAGGCGCAGGGCGGTGGACTTCAACAGCAGCTTCCAGGCCGGCAGATAAGTGCGGGCGATACGCAGCGACGCCATGCTGGCGCTGGCGGCGCCGGCGGCGTCGCCGGTGCGCAGGCGGTCGCTGGCGAAGTCGCTCCAGCTTTGTGCCAGCATGTGCTTGACGGCGCTGGCGTTGGCCGTGGCGCCGTCGGGCGAAGTCAGGCCCCATTGGGCGATGGCGCGGTTGATGACGAGGGCGCGGTAATTGGCCGTCGGGCGCGACTTGGTGATGCTGTCGGGGTGGATCCGGTACAGGGCGTAAGGACGCGGCACCTGCAGGATCGGCGTCACGCGCGAGGCGCGCAGCCACAGGTCGTAGTCTTCGCCCACGCGCAGGCTGCCGTCGAAATTGCCGATCTCGTCGAACAGGGAACGCTTGGCCATCGTGGTGG
>JBJMVV010000017.1:0-7237 GCA_045810505.1 Massilia sp. | reverse complement strand
GCTGGCGCGCCTGTACCGCGAAGCGCCCGTCAATTCGATCTGGGAGGGCTCCGGTAATGTGATGTGCCTCGATGTGTTGCGCGCGTTTGCAAAAAGCGGCGAGGCGCGCGCGGCGCTGGGCGAGGAACTGGCGCTGGCCGGCGACGGCAACCGCAGCTATACCGATTACGTGCAGGCGCTGATGGCGGACTTGGGAATCGGTAACAACGGCGGCCCGCCGGTCGAAGGCGAATATGGCGCGCGCCGCCTCGCCGAGCGCATCGTGCTGGCCGTGCAGGCGGGCCTGCTGCTGCGCCATGCGCCGGCCCTGGTCAGTACGGCCTTCGTCGATTCGCGTTTGGGAGCGGCGGGGCCGGGTGGGGCGTTTGGACGCCTGCCGGCCGGGGTCGATTGCGCGGCCATCCTGGCGCGCGCGCTGGTGGAGCGCCCTTGAGGTGCGACCCGATATTTATTTGCCAAAATGCGGACAAGCGGCGTCAGGGCTGGGATAATGCGCCTCAGTCATAATTAACAACAGAATGCCCCATATGAAACAAGATTCGCGCTTTCCCAACCTTTTCATCCTCAACCACCCCCTGATTCAGCACAAGTTGTCGCACATGCGCGAGCGCGACACCTCGACCCGCACCTTCCGCGAGCTGCTCAAGGAAATCACCTTGTTGATGGGTTACGAGATCACCCGCGACCTGCCGCTGACCACCCGCACCATCGAGACGCCGCTGGTGACGATCGACGCGCCCGTGATCGCCGGCAAGAAGCTGGCCATCGTGCCAATTTTGCGTGCCGGCATCGGCATGAGCGATGGCCTGCTGGAACTGGTGCCCTCGGCCCGCGTCGGCCACATCGGCGTGTTCCGCGATCCCGCCACCCACCTGCCGGTGGAATACATGGTGCGCCTGCCGGACACGGCCGACCGCATCTTCATCCTGTGCGACCCGATGGTGGCAACTGGCAACTCGGCCGTGCACGCCGTCGATGTCCTCAAGAAGCGCGGCGTGTCGGACGAACAGATCCTGTTCCTGGCCCTGGTGGCCGCGCCCGAAGGCGTGCAGGTGTTCCAGAACGCTCACCCGGGCGTGAAACTGTACGTCGCTTCGCTCGACTCCCACCTGAACGATCACGACTACATCGTGCCGGGCCTGGGCGATGCGGGGGACCGCATTTTCGGCACCAAGTAGCGTGGACCGGGAAACGAGCGCGCCGCACCGCATGGAAACGCCCATCGACCAGGAATTTTTCGAGCGCCTGCGCGCGATGAACGACAAGTTCGCCGCCAGCGTGCCGGCCACGCTGGCGCGCCTGCGTGCCTCGCGCGCCGCCTTCGATGCCGCCGCACCGAGCCTGGAAGGCGCGCGCGAGATGCAGCAGGTGCTGCACACGATTGCCGGTTCCGCCGCCACCTTCGGCTTTCGCACCTTCGGCGCGGAAGCGCGTGTGCTGGAGCAGCGCCTGCGCGTGCTGCAGGCTTTCGAGCATGTCGGTGCACCCGAGTGGACGTCCTGGTTATTGAGCCTGGACCATTATCTGGCCTGGGCGGAAAAGGATGCGCGCGCTGAAGTCTTCCCCGTCGAGAGCGGTCTTGGTGACGTTTGATTTAGCGCAAACTCAGCACCTGTTTAACCCTTATATTGACCCATGCCGCCGCTTGACATCGTCCGTATAAAAGTTGAAGTTTGGAATTATTAAGCTTCGATGGAGGTTTATTTTGCGGAAGGGGTGTTTTTTGTGGTTTATTCGGTATAATGCGGGATCGTTGGATTCGAGGTAGTAGTGCAGTCTGTCTGTCATTTCTTTCTTGCTTCTTCAAACGATCTAAACGGGCGCAAGCCCAACTTAACTGAAATAGGAAATTGTAATGGCAACTGGCATCGTAAAATGGTTCAATGATTCGAAGGGTTTTGGCTTTATCACCCCTGACGAAGGCGGCGAAGATCTGTTCGCTCACTTCTCGGCGATTCAGTCGAACGGCTTCAAGTCGCTGCAAGAGAACCAGCGCGTCTCTTTCGAAGTTACCGCCGGCCCTAAAGGCAAGCAAGCTTCGAACATTCAGGCTATCTAATTAGTTCCTGAACAACGAACAAAATCCTCGGTTCCCGGGGATTTTTTCGCAAATGATCCTCGCAAGCCGGGGATTTTTTTCGCCGCAAATTATGCGCGATCTCGCATAATCTCAGCCTGGTTCCAGTAGGCGTCCTGGCTGTACGTGTGCCGCAGGAAATCGACAAACGCCCGGATCCGCAGCGGCAGGTGGCGGCGCTGCGCAAACACGGCGTAGATGTCGTTGCCGGGCGCGGCGTGCTGGTCCAGCACGCTCTTGAGGCGTCCGGCACGCAGTTCCGGACCCACTTCCCACATCGAGCGCCACGCCAGGCCCTTGCCGGCCAGCGCCCAGTCGTGCAGCACCTCGCCGTCGTTGCACTGCATATTGCCCGCCACCTTGATCGTCACCGGCTTGCCATGGTCGACGAAGGTCCAGCCCCGCTGGCTACCTTCGCTGCTGATCGCGAGGCAATTGTGCCTGGCCAGGTCGGCCAGGGAGAGCGGTGTGCCGTGCCGCTTGAAGTAGGCGGGCGAACCCACCAGCACGCGCTGGTTGTCGGCCAGTTTGACGCCCACCAGGCTCGAATCGGACAGGCTGGCGATGCGGATTGCCACGTCCACCCCTTCGCCAATCACATCCACCACCCGGTCGTTCAGGTTCAGATTGATGGTGACGTCGCGGTGTTCGGCGAGAAAGGAGGGCAAGAGGGGCGCCACGTGCTGGCGGCCGAAACCGGCCGGCGCCGACACCAGCAGGTGGCCGCTGGCGCGCGCGCTGCGTTCCGCCACGGCCGACTCGGCCTCTTCGAGTTCACCCAGGATGCGCTGGCAGTCTTCCAGGAAGGCGGCGCCCTCGTTGGTCAGGGCCAGGCGGCGCGTGGTGCGCTGCAGCAGCTTGACCCCGAGCCGGGCTTCGAGCGCATCGAGGCGGCGCCCGATCATGGCCGGCGCGATCCCTTCGGCGCGCGCCGCGGCGGAGAGGCTGCCGCGCGCGACCGCTTCGACGAAGGTGGAGATCTGGCGGAAATGGTCCATGGGTATTCCAGAGGGTGAAGTGGGATTTCGCATCGTGCATTTATGAGAAAAACTCACAGATGAATGTATAAATTGTCTCGTTTATCTTATCTTTAGTGAATATACTGCATAGCGACAACAGCGCCAAGCGCGCCCGGCGCCGACCGTTTTTGGCCTAGACTAGGCGGGTGGTGCAGCGCAACGACGGTGACGATTTTTGCTGAAGAACATTTATAACAACACAGGAGTGAACCCATGAATTTTGCAAGCCCCATTGCAACCCCCGCCGGCATGGACATCAGCGGCGCCATCGAGCCTGGCTTCGAGACCATACTCACCCCCGACGCGCTGGCCCTGGTCGCCAAACTGTCGCGCGCGTTCGAACCGCGCCGCCAGGAACTGCTGGTCAAGCGCGCCGAACTGGCTGCCCGCCTCGACGCCGGCGAGCGCCCCGATTTCCTCGCCGAGACCGCCCACGTGCGCGCCGGCGACTGGAAAATCGCCCCCATCCCCGAGGCGCTGCAATGCCGCCGCGTCGAGATCACCGGTCCGACCGACCGCAAGATGGTGATCAACGCCCTCAACTCGGGCGCCGACGCCTACATGACGGACTTCGAGGATTCGCAGACGCCGAACTGGCACAACCAGGTCGACGGCCAGATCAACCTGATGGAAGCGATTCGCGGCACCATCACGCTCGAGCAGAAGGGCAAGCAGTACAAGCTCAACGACAAGGTCGCGACCCTGATCGTGCGCCCGCGTGGCTGGCACCTCGATGAGAAGCACGTGCTGGTCGACGGCAAGCGTGTCTCCGGCGGCATTTTCGACTTCGCCCTGTTCATGTTCCACAACGCCAAGGAACTGCTGGCGCGCGGCCTCGGCCCCTATTTCTACCTGCCGAAGATTGAATCGCACCTGGAAGCGCGCCTGTGGAACGACATCTTCGTCATGACCCAGAACGAACTGGGCCTGCCGCAGGGCACCATCAAGGCGACTGTGCTGATTGAAACCATCATCGCCGCCTTCGAGATGGACGAGATTCTCTACGAACTGCGCGAACACAGCGCCGGCCTGAACGCCGGCCGCTGGGATTACATTTTCTCGTGCATCAAGAAGTTCAAGCTGGACAAGGATTTCTGCCTGGCCGACCGTCCGAAAGTAACGATGACGGCGCCCTTCATGCGCGCCTACGCCTTGCTGTTGCTGAAGACCTGCCACCACCGCGGCGCCCAGGCCATGGGCGGCATGGCGGCCCTGATTCCGATCAAGAACGATCCGGAAAAGAACGACATCGCCATGGCCGGCGTGCGTGTCGACAAGGCGCGTGACGCCACCGACGGCTACGACGGCGGCTGGGTCGCCCACCCGGGACTGGTGCAACTGGCCATGACCGAATTCGTCAACGTGCTGGGCGACCGTAAAAACCAGGTCGAGAAACTGCGTCCCGATGTCGCCGTGACAGCTGAGCAGTTGCTCGACTTCAAGCCGGAAGCGCCGATCACGGAAGCGGGCCTGCGCTACAACATCAACGTCGGCATCCACTACCTCGGTAGCTGGCTGACCGGCAACGGTTGCGTCCCCATCCACAACCTGATGGAAGACGCCGCCACCGCCGAAATCAGCCGCTCGCAAGTGTGGCAATGGATCCGTTCCAGCAAGGGCGTGCTGGAAGACGGCCGCAAGGTCACCGCCGACATGGTCCGCGCAATGATCCCGGAAGAACTGGCCAAGGTCAAAGTCGACGCCCCCAACGGCGACAACCCCAGCTACGAACGCGCCGCCACCATCTTTGAAAAAATGGCGACCTCGGAAACGTTCGAAGAGTTCCTGACCCTGCCGCTGTACGAAGAAATTTAACCGTAGTCGGGGACTGGCCCTGCGGGCCTGTCCCCATTTTTCGCTACGCCGCGATCCCGTTTAGTACCTCAATCGCTTGGCGATCCAGCACCAGCTCCGCCGCCGCAGCATTTTCTCTTAAATGCGCCACCGACGACGTCCCCGGAATCACCAATATATTC
Source organism: Massilia sp. (assembly GCA_045810505.1). Lineage (GTDB taxonomy): Bacteria > Pseudomonadota > Gammaproteobacteria > Burkholderiales > Burkholderiaceae_D > JAFCUW01. Next base: position 2,165 of record JBJMVV010000017.1, on the reverse strand, counting down.
GCCGACCGTTGCAACAACCACGCCAGCGCCACCTGCATCGGCGTCGCTTCCAGGCGCTTCGCCACATCGATCAAGCTTGAAGACTGCAATGGCGTAAATCCCCCCAGCGGAAAAAACGGCACATAGGCAATCCCTTGCGCCTGCAAAGCATCGATCAATGCATCGTCGCCCCGATGCACCAGGTTATATTGGTTCTGCACGCAAACGATCTGCGCGATGCCCTGCGCTTCCTGCACCTGCGCCGCAGTAACATTACTCAGCCCAATATAGCGCAGCAAGCCTTCGCGCTGCATCGACGCCAGTGCCTGCACGCCCTCGGCAATCGAACTGTCGTCCGGCCCCATGGCGCCACCGGCCCTGAAATTGACGACGTCCATCTGCTCAAGGCCCAGGCGGTCCAGATTGGCCAGCACCGCTTCGCGCAACTGCGCCGGCGAGTTGGCCGGATTCCATCCACCTGCAGCATCGCGCAGAAAGCCGACCTTGGTGACGATGTGCAGGTCCTCGCGATAGGGATGCAGGGCTTTGCGGATCACTTCGTTCGTCACATACGGCCCATAGAAATCGGCGGTGTCGATGTGGTTGATGCCCAGTTCGACCGTTGCACGCAGCACGGCGAGGGCGGCGGCGCGGTCTTTCGGCGGGCCGAACACGTGGGGGCCGGCCAGTTGCATGGCGCCGTAGCCCATGCGATTGAACACGAGGTCGCTGCCGGCAGGGCTGAAGGTGGTTTGCTGCGTCATGATGTCTCTCCGTGGTTGAACTGAAATCGATCTTATCGAAGGAGTATTCGTGTGATAATCCGGCTAATCGTGCACAGGCTGTGCGCCTAACCGTACAATCAATATGAGTAATCAACACGCCGCCCTGGCTGACCTGGCCAGTTTTTCTCTGGTCGCCCGGCACCAGGGGTTTCGCCAGGCCGCGCGCGCCAGCGGCCAGTCCGCCTCGATGCTCAGCGACGCCGTGCGCAGGCTTGAGCAGCAACTGGGACTGCGCCTGCTGCTGCGCACGACCCGCAGCGTCACGCCGACCGAGGCGGGCGCCTTGTTGCTGGGGCGGTTGAGGCCGGCGCTGGACGAAGTGGCCAGCGCCCTCGATGTCTTGAACACCCTGCGTGACAAGCCGCGCGGCACTCTGCGCCTGAACGTGCCCGTCAGCGCGGCACGTTTTTTCCTGCAGAGCATGATCGACCGCTTCCTGACAGCGTATCCGGAGATCGTGCTGGACCTGGTGGTCGACAACAATTTTGTTGATCTGGTCGCCAGCGGCTGCGATGCGGGGATCCGCTACGGCGAGCGGCTCGAACAGGACATGATTGCCGTGCCGATCGGCCCGCGCAGCCAGCGCTTTGCCGTCGCCGCTGCGCCCGCCTACCTGGCGCGGCGCGGCCGGCCAGGCCACCCCCGTGATCTGCTCGAGCACGCCTGCCTGCGCGGCAAATTCATCAGCGGATCCATGGCGGCATGGGAATTCGAACGCGACGGCCACCTGCTCAGCGTGGCGCCGTCCGGGCCGCTGATCGTCACGCCGACGGCGGCCGACACCCTCATTGGCGCGGCGGTGGCCGGCCACGGCATCATGTATCTGTTCGAGGAATGGCTGCAGCCCTATTTCGATGCGGGCAAACTGGAACCGGTGCTGGAGGACTGGTGGCTGCGCTTCCCGGGGCCCTATCTGTACTACTCCGGACGAAAGCACGTGCCGGCACCTTTGCGCGCCTTCATCGATTTCGCCCAGGCGGCAGGCGCCCAGGCTTAGCGCTGGGCCGAAGCCGGCCGGGCCAGGATCGCCGCCAGCGCCGCCTCGTCGATCCTGGCGCCCTGCATGTAGCGCAGCAGGGAATGGACTCGGTCGGCGCCCCAGAACAGTTCCGTGCCGACCTGGAATGTCGGCACACCGAACACGCCTTGCTGGATGGCCTGTTCGGTGTCGGCCGCCAGTTGCACCTTGATGCTCGCCTGCCGCGCCGCGGCCTCGACGGCGTCACCGTCCAGATTTGATTCAAGGGCAATCCGCTTCAGTTCGGCGGTGTCGCTGATATCGCGGCCCTGTTCCCAGCAGGCCGCCAGCATGGTCATGGCAAAGCGGCGTCGCGCCGCCGGGTCCGTTACGGCCAGGCACATGCGCAGGGCCTGCAGGGGATTGAAGGGATGGCCGGGCGG
>JBJMVV010000016.1:0-4424 GCA_045810505.1 Massilia sp. | reverse complement strand
CGGGGCCGGGGTCGACATGGCCGGCCGCGATTTTGATCGCTACACGGCGGCGCAGCGCGAGGCCGTGGTGGCAGCCTACCCGCGCGGCCCCAGCTTCGGCCAGGACGTCATCGACACCTTTTATGCAGGCCTGCAGCACCGCCCCGCCACCACCTTCGGCAGCTTCAATGACGATTTCCTGGCCTGGAAGGACCCGGCCTTCAAGCGGGGCAATCTGTGCTGCAGCATACTGGGATCGCGCTGGCACGATAGGCCCGCGCACGGCGTCAGCGCGCCGGCAGGTAAGGCTGCAAATGGGGATTGACCTCCGTCTGAGCCAGGTTGTTGGCGAAGTTGCGCAGCGTCGCGAGGCTGACACCCAGCACCACTTGCGCTGGCGGCGTCGAGGACGGCGATGCGGGACATGGTGAACTCCACGAAAAGTGACAAAAAGCGGCTTACAGCAAAGCGGCCAGTTCGCCGCTCCGCTCGAGCGCAGCGAGATCATCAAAGCCGCCGACGTGACGCGCGCCGATAAAAATCTGCGGCACGGTGCGCCGGCCTGTGCGTTCCACCATCTGCTTGTGCAAGGCTGGTTCAAAATCGACAAGCAGTTCCTGCGCCACGATGCCGCGGCGGGACAGCAGTTGTTTGGCCATCCTGCAATAAGGGCAGGCATTGCTGGTGTACATGACGACATCTTGCATGGGATATTCCTTGGTGGTTGATTGCCGGACCGGTCGGTGCGGCGTGAGAGAGCAGTGTAGGCAGCCGGGCGCCGGGCGTGAATGCCCGGATGGGTCGCTTTCTTGCCCGATCAGCTCACTCCACGGCAGACCTTGCCAGGCTTGCTACAATGCGCCGGCATCTCACCATTGAAGGAAACACCATGGAACTCGATCCCATCGACACGGTCGGCCAGGCGCGCGAGGCCCGCATCATCGAGCAGGACAAATCGCGCCTGCACGTGCTGGTCGCCATCACGGTGGCCCTGCTGGCCACTTTCATGGGCATCTGCAAGGTCAAGGATGACAATATTGTGCAGGCCATGCAGCAGTCGCAGGCCAACAAGCTCGATCACTGGAATTTCTACCAGGCCCGCAATATCCGCGAAGACGTCGCCCGCGCCACCCTGCTGCAGCTGCAACTGGCGGCAGCCAGCGCCCCGGCCAGTGTACGCGCCCAGTACGACAGCGCCAGCGCCCGCTATGAAAAGCTGGCGGCCGATGAGAACAGGAAAAAGGAAGAACTGAAAAACCTGGCCGCCCAGGACCAGAAGGACTACGACGCCGCCAACTTCCGCGACGACCAGTTCGACCTGTCCGACGCCTTTCTGGCCATCAGCGTAGCCCTGCTCGCGGTGACGGCCCTGACGGCCCAGCGCTGGCTGTACATGCTCTCGCTGGTGCCGACGGCAATGGGCGTGGTGATGGGCCTGGCCGGATTGCTGCAATGGCAGATTCACCCGGCCTGGCTGGTGGGCCTGCTGACCTGATCCGGCTTGATGCGCCGTGCCCTGTTCAGGCGGGCACAGCCGTTCCAGGCGCCGGCGCCGCCATGCGCTTCCACTGGCGCCAGGCATAGATGGCATGCAGCCAGTAAAACGCATACAGCACCGCCGTCAGGTACAGGCCGCGGCTGGCGTAGAGGGGCACGGCAAGCGTATTCACCAGCAGCCAGAACGGCCAGTTTTCAATCCGCCGTTTCATCATCAACAGTTGCGCCAGCACCGACAGCATCAGCACGGCTGAATCGATGAAGGGCGCATAGGCGTCCGTAAAATGCATCAGCAGGCTGGCGTAGATGGCGGCGACGGCGAGCGCGCCGATTGTGGGCCAGGCCAGGCTGCGGTAATCGGCCGCGGCAATCGGCAAGGCGTGGCCCTCCTGCCCGCGCAGCCAGTACCACCAGCCCAGCGCACTCGAGCCGATGAAGAACAGTTGCAGCAGCACGTCGGCATACAGGCGGCTGTCGAAAAACAGCAGGCCGAACAGGGCGCAACCGGCCATGCCGGTCCACCAGGTGTGGACGCTGTTGCGCCCTGCCAGGACAATGGCGGCGGTGGCCATGAGGTTGGCGGCGATTTCAAGGGCGCTCGTCATGCGCGCGCGCCGGCACTGCGGGAGGAAATGTTCAAGATGGTTCGTCCGGGAGACCTGTTGAGTTTGCAGTGTATTCTATTGGCAACTCAACCATTCAACCAGTCATGCACATCCGCCCCCTGCTTCCCGCCGACCTGGACGCCGTCGCCGCCCTGCTGCACAGCCTCGCCAGCGAATTCATCCTGCACGAAACCCCGCCCGAACAGGCCGCGGTTTTCCTGCAAGACAATTCAGCGCCGGGCATCCGCGCCCATCTCGCCAATGGTTTCGCCTACCACGTCGCCGAAGACGCCGGCGCAATTGTCGGCTTCATCGGCATGCGCGAACGGCGCCACCTGTTTCACCTGTTTGTCGACAAGCGCTGGCAGGGACGGGGCCTGTCACGCGCCCTGTGGGATGCCGGACGTCACGCCGCCATCGACGCCGGCGGCGCCCCGCCCTTCACCGTCAACGCGTCCAACTACGCGCTGCCGGCCTACCAGCGCCTGGGCTTCGTAGCCACCGCGCCGATGACGATCAAGAACGGGATCCGGTTTACGCCGATGCAGTGGGGCTGATCGCACCTGTAGCGTCGGGCGCCCTTCAGCCGCCGTGGGCAAACTCCGGATAATCCGTCATGCCGCCATCGACAAACACGGTGGTGCCGGTGACGTAACTGCCGACGCTTGATACCAGCACCACCACCATGTTGGCGACGTCGTCCACCTGTCCCATGCGGCCCAAAGGAATCTTGCCCAGCAAGTCGCGCATCTGCTCGGGGTCGCTCCACACCGACCGGTTGATGTCGGTCTGGATGGCGCCGGGCGCCAGCGCGAGCACGCGCACCCCGAACGGCGCTGCTTCCTGCGCCATGGTCTTGGTCAACATCGATACGCCCGCCTTGCTGGCCGTGTAGGCCGCGTAGCCGCTCCAGGCAATTGTTTCGTGGACCGAGGAGATATTCAGGATCACGCCGCTCTTCCTCTCCGTCATCGATTGCAGGGCCAGCCGCGAACAGTAAAAGGCGCCGAACAGGTTCACATCAATCACCTTGCGGAAGTCTTCCGGCGTGATCTCCCAGCTTTTGGCGCTCTTGCCATCCATGCCGGCGCAGTTGATCAGGATGTCGATGGGGCCCAGTCGCGTGGTGACCTGCTCGAACATGGCGGCCACCGAGGCGGGATCGCTGACATCGCACTGCACCGCCAGCGCCTGCCCGCCTGCATCCGTGATGGCCTTGACGGTGGCGTCGGCGCCGTCCGGGTGGCTGGCGTAATTGACGCCGACTTTGGCGCCCGCCGCCGCCAGGGCTTTGGCGATGGCCTGGCCGATGCCGCCGCTGGCGCCGGTGACGAGGGCGATTTTTCGTTCAAGTGTGATCTGCATGGGTCGCTTCCTTCATGGTGTGGTCGGTAGCAGGCAGCTGGTCGAGCCAGCCGCCCTTGAAGCCTGCGCGCAGCAGGCCTCGGCGCAGTACGGGGTTGTTGCGCATGAGCCTCCACGGAAAATCTCGCTGGTGGTTGGCGATCATGATGACGGTGGGACCCTCGTTGATGCCGAAGTGGTACGGAGACACCCAGCCGGCCCGGCCCGTCGTGCCGGTCTGAAAGCTGGGGTTGAACGAGGCCTTGAAGCCATAGGGGTTGGCTTCACGCAGGCGGCGCTGCTGGAAGGCGGCGATGGTGGGCAGAACCACTTCCGGGGCAAACGGCAGGCAGGCGGCCGCGGCCCAGGGGGCGATGGTGCCGTCGTCCGGCCCGAACGGCACGCCGCGCGCCACGTAGTCGAAAAAATGCCGCTCGACGCCGTCCATCTTGCGCACCAGTTCGCCGGGGCCATCGCTGGCCGTCACGCCCCAGCAATACTCGCCATACTGCGCGAAGCCCATCGGATTGCGGATCGCGTATTGCTGCTGCACCAGGGTGGCGCGGCGGCTGTTTTCAAAATAGTCGCAGCCGCGCGCGTCCATGTACGCGTCCGTCAGGCCCCTGAAATCCACCCACAGGTGCGACATCTGGTGGATGAACAGGGGGCCGGCATACAGGTAATCGATGCCGTAGACGCTTTTCCACTCATAGGTGGCGGTCCAGGCCGCGTAGCAGGCGGGGTCGATGGGAAAGGTCGGCGAACCCAGCGCCAGCAGATACAGGATCAGCGCTTCATCGTAGCCTTCCCAGTGCCATTGCAAAAAGCCGGTTTCGGGTTGCCAGCCGTGGCAGATGAGGCTGGCGCCGGCCATGATCCATTGCCAGTTGGCGCGCTGGTACAACTGCGCGCCGAGGCGGCGGATCTCCCCTTCGTCCGCGCTGTCGCCATCAAAATACTGGGCCGCAACAAGCACGCCAGCCAGCAGCAGGCCCGTGT
>JBJMVV010000015.1:0-4199 GCA_045810505.1 Massilia sp. | reverse complement strand
CGATCCCGCGCATGCGCGCCAGGGTCGCCAGCGCATTGCCCACCGCGCCGCTCAAACCATGCACGAAGATGCGCTTGCCAGCGCTGCGGCGCGTGGCCACTTCCAGCATCTGCCAGGCAGTGTTCCAGTCGAGCACCAGGCAGACGGCCTGGCGGGGATCGACACCGTCCGGCACCGGCACCAGGAAACGGACCGGCACATTGACCCGCTCAGCCTGGCCGCCCGTCACGTTGAGGCTGGCGACGCGCTGGCCGACTCGCATGCCATCGGCGCCCTCGCCCACTGCGACCACCTTGCCGATGATCACGTAGCCAGGTGTCAGGGGCGCCGGCGGCTGCATGGGATACACGCCGCGCCGCATATTGATGTCGGCGCCGGACAGGGCCGAATATTCCACCGCCACCTGGGCCTCGTGCTTGCTCGGCGCATCGATGGTGCCGCTGACAACGGTGACATTGGACGCATCACCGAAGGCGGTGATCATTACTTTGCGAATGGTGTGCATGGCGCTCTCTCGTGGTGGAATGAAGGAGCACCCAGTGTGCCCACCTTCACGCCATACGGGAACGCATGAAAGCCGCTAGCGGCTATGCAGAAATGAATAGCCTGGCGAGTCAGGGCCGCAGGTAGGCGTAGCCGTTCTGCTGGCGCTGGACAATCTCCACCACGCCCGAGGGGACGTAGCCGGCGGCCGGGTTGATGTCCGATTTGTTCAGGTGCTGCGCCGCCATGGTGTTCTCGCAGGCATTGATGTTCATGCCGCTGGCGACGGCGTCGCGGACGTTCGCCGCGGCTGATGAGTCCGCTTTAACCATGCCGATGCCGGGGCCGTAGGCGACGATCTCGATGTCCACATTGGCCGGGCCCAGGGCTTTTTGCAGGTTGCGGGCATTGCCCAGAGCCAGGTTCCACTTGCCGCTGTCGTTGTCGCTCACCTGCATGACAACCCTGGTTTTGGCGGCGGGCGCCTGGGCCTGGGCCAGGCCGGCGCTGGCCAGCAGTGCAGCAATCACGAATACACGTTTCATGGCGACTCTCCTGTCAGATCACTGCTGTTGGCGCACCTTGGTCAGCAACTTGGTGGTCGAGCGGTCATGCTCGAAATCGATCGCGACCGCTTCGCCTCCGTAGGCTAACACGGCCTGCCCTTCCGGAATGGCGCGCATGTCGTAATCGCCCCCTTTGGCATAAATCTCGGGACGCGCTTCGAGCACTACTTCTAGCGCCGTGTCTTCATCGAAATCGACCACCAGGCTGACCGACTCGAGGGCAGCCAGCACCGCCATGCGGTCCATCGCCGTGTTGAGCGGGCGGTCGTCGCCCTTGCCCAGCCGTTTCACGGACGCGTCGGTATTGGCCGCCACGACCAGGGAGGCGCCCAGCGCGCGCGCCTGCGCCAGATAGGTCACGTGGCCGCGGTGCAGGATATCGAACACGCCGTTGGTCAGCACCACGGGCTTGGGCAAGGCCGCCACCCGCGCCGCGAGTTCAGCGCGCGTACAGATTTTTTGCTCGAAGGCCGCCATCATTCTTCGGGCTCTTCCTCGACCAGCATCGACAGGTCGTCCGCCTTCGTCGCCGCGGCCGGTCCGCCCGGCTCCTTGCGATCGCCCCGCAATTTTATCTGCAGGCGCAGGCCATTGGCCGAGTCGGCGTTGCGGATTGCTTCGTCGTAGCCGATATGACCCTTGTTATACAGCTCGTACAGGGCCTGGTCGAAGGTGCACATGCCCAGTTCGCGTGACTTGTGCATGATTTCCTTGATGCCTTGAAAATTGCCTTTCAAGATCATCTCGCCGATGGTCGGCGTGTTGAGCAGGATTTCGATGGCGGCCTTGCGGCCCTTGCCGTCTTCCGTGCGCACCAGGCGCTGGGAGACGATGGCGCGCAGGTTCGAGGACAGGTCCATCAGCAACTGGTTTCTCCGCTCTTCCGGGAAAAAGTTGATGATGCGGTCCATGGTCTGGTTCGAATTGTTGGCGTGCAAAGTACCCAGGCAGAGGTGGCCCGTTTCCGCAAACGCAATCGCGTGTTCCATCGTTTCCGTGTCGCGGATTTCGCCGATCAGAATCACGTCCGGCGCCTGGCGCAGGGTGTTTTTCAGGGCGTGGTGCCAGGAATGCGTATCGACGCCCACTTCGCGGTGGGTGATCAGGCAGCCCTTGTTCTTGTGGACGTATTCGACGGGGTCTTCCACCGTGATGATGTGGCCGGCCGAGTTGGCGTTGCGGTAATCGATCATGGCCGCCAGGGTCGTCGATTTACCTGAACCGGTACCGCCCACCACCAGCACCAGGCCGCGCTTGGTCATGATGACGTCTTTTAACACGTCGGGCAGGTCCAGCTTTTCAAAGTTCGGAATTTCCGAGGCAATGGTCCGCACCACCATGCCGACGCACTGTTGTTGCACGAACACATTGACGCGGAAGCGGCAGACATTCGGCAGGGAAATAGCAAAATTGCATTCCATCTCTGCTTCGAACTCGGCCTTCTGCTTGTCGTTCATCAGCGACAGGGCCAGCGCGCGGGTCACTTCGCCGCTCAGTTTCTGCTGGCTCAGGGGCTTCATGGCGCCCTGGTGCTTCATGCTCGGAGGGAAGTCGGCGGAGATGAACAGGTCGGAGCCGCCCTGGTGTTGCATCACTGTGAGGAGTTTGTGGATATAAGCCTGGGCTTCGACGGGACCGAAGGTGGTGGACATGGACTTCCTTGCACGTGGAACGAATGGGGATCAGGAGATGAAATGACAAATTTCCCTGCCCAGCAATTATATCGACTGGGCTTCCGGTAAAATACAAAATGTTTGCTGGACGAAATTGCAACTGTCGCACAGCTGTCGTCTCTGTGGCAGTCGTCACGCCCCTGGATCTCCTGGCCTTCACGACTATCATGACACTCACTGAACTCAAATACATCGTTGCTGTCGCGCGCGCCCGCCACTTCGGCCATGCCGCCGAAGCTTGCCACGTCGCCCAGCCGACCCTCTCGGTGGCGATCAAGAAACTCGAAGATGAACTGGGCGTCGTGCTGTTCGAGCGGGGCGGCACGGAAGTGTCGATCACGCCGCTCGGTGCGCAGATCGTGGCCCAGGCCGAACGGGTGCTCGAGCAGACGGCCGCCATCAAGGAATTGGCCAAGCAAAACAAGGATCCCCTTGCCGGTCCCCTGCGCCTGGGCGTGATCTACACCATCGGGCCTTATCTGCTGCCGCCGCTGGTGAAAAACCTGATCGACACGGTGCCGCAGATGCCCCTGATCCTGCAGGAGAATTTCACGGTGCGCCTGCTCGAACTGCTGCGCCAGGGCGAACTGGACGCGGCCATCATGGCTCTGCCCCTGCCCGATCACGGCATGTCCTTGCAGACTTTATATGACGAGCCGTTTGTCGTCGCCATGCCCAAGAGCCATCCATGGGCCAAGCGCAGCACCATCACGGCGGAAGATTTGAAATCGGAAACCATGCTCCTGCTCGGCAACGGCCACTGCTTCCGCGACCAGGTGCTGGAAGTGTGTCCGGAAATGGCGCGCTTTTCCACGCCGGGCAATGGCATGCAGCGCACCTTTGAAGGCTCCTCGCTGGAAACCATCCGCCACATGGTCGCCAGCGGTATCGGCCTGACCGTGTTGCCGCGCGCCTCGGTGGCCGACATGGAAGGCGCCAACCGTGATCCGCGCAGCATGCTGCGCTTCGTCCCCTTCAGCGAACCGGTGCCCTCGCGCCGGGTGGTGCTGGTCTGGCGCAAGAGTTTTACGAGAAAGGCGGCCATCGACGCCATCTGCCGCGCCGTGGCGGAATGCAACCTGCCGGGCGTGGAGATGGCGGTGTTCGATCACGCCGACACCGAACAGGCGCGCGCCGCCTGATTTTTTACATCGTCGCCAGCACAGCGCGGCTGGCCTTGCCGCCCAGTTCCGGCAGGTTGGCCGGGCCGGCGCCCAGTGGATGGGTGCCAGTGCGCGTCCATGATTGCCCGCTGCGGCGAAACTCAATCCGCTGCGTAGTCAAGGCAATGCCGCCAAACTCGACGGCCACAACCACCACATCGGCACTGACCACGCCCAGCAGGAAGCGCCTGCGCGGGGTCTGGTCAAACACCAGGCAGCCTGCATTGAAGGGCTCGCCGCGGTCGGCGATGGCGTCGTCCACGGAGCCCACGCCCAGTTGCTGCTGCACGGCTGGCGGCAATTCCCTGAGCGAT
>JBJMVV010000014.1:0-3948 GCA_045810505.1 Massilia sp. | reverse complement strand
CCAGCCAGTCATTTTTCAGCAGGATAAACGCATTGTGCCAGCGTGCAAACCACGGCAGGGTCAGCAGGGTGGGGCGGGTGAGGAAATACACCCGGGCCACCAGCGCCGCCCCGCCAATCTTGGCGACGACGAACACGGTGATCCCCATCACGGGATAGCCGGAAGCCATGGCAAACAGGGCCAGCAGTTTCACCGGCAAGAGCATCAATGCGGGCAACACGAACAGGCACAGGGCGGGATACGGAGGCAGGGCGGCAATATGGCGGTCGAGGGTCTTGAACAGCGGCCAGCCAGCCACGTGCCGCACCAGCGCCAGGCCGATCTCCCAGCACCATTCCTCCAGCAAGAGGATCAGTGCGCCCGCCACCACCAGGGGCGAGAGCAGGCGGTTGCGCATGGAGCGCGCGCGGGAAGGCGAAGGCGGAGGTGACGGCATGATCCGATCATACGTGATTGGACAGTGCGTGCGCACCCCGCAGGCCGGCTGCGCTGCCGGTACAATAAAGACCATGAACAAAGCCTTTGTCAAAGAATCCGATGCCGACGACGAAGACGCCGCCGAGGCCCTCGCGCTGGCGCGCGCCATTCCTGCCGGCAGCAAGAACTACATTACCCCGGCTGGTTACCAGCGCATCAAGGACGAGCTGCTGCAACTGATCGACGTCGAGCGCCCCGAAGTCGTCAAGATCGTCCACTGGGCCGCCAGCAACGGCGACCGCTCGGAAAACGGCGACTATATCTACGGCAAGCGCCGCCTGCGCCAGATCGACAGCCGCATCCGCTTCCTCACCAAGCGCATGGATGCGGCCGCCGTGGTCGACCCCAGCGTCCACCACGGCAACGACCAGGTCTTTTTCGGCGCGACCGTGCTCTACCAGAACGGCGCCGGCGAAGAACACAGCGTCACCATTGTCGGCATCGACGAGCTTGATCCATTAAAAGGCAAGATCAGCTGGGTCTCGCCGGTGGCGCGCGCACTTACCAAGGCGAGAGAGGGCGATGTCGTCACCCTGCAGACGCCGCAGGGCACGGAAGAGCTTGAAATACTTGAGGTGAGCTATCCGGCGCCGGCCGCTTAAACCGTTGGCTTGAGCAGCGAGGGCGCTTCGACCAGCGCGGTGAGAATGTCGGCCCGGCCCGGTTTGTTTTTCGCATCCCAGCGCACGGTGCGGTAACCGGCCTGCTGCAGCATGGCGTCGCGCTGTGCATCCTTTTCAGGCTTGTGGGTGCGATCGTCCAGTTCAATGATGGCGACGATCTGGCCCGTGTCGCGCCGCTGGGCCACGTAGTCAACGATTTTCTGACTGAACATGTTGCGGGCGCTCGCGTGTTGGCTGCCGTTGGCCTTGCGTGCCACGGCAGGGTCGAGCAGGGCGCCCATCGCCACCTGGGCATGGAAACGGTATTCCGGCACGGCCGTCTCCAGGCGGTGCAGAAACTCCAGTTCGTTCGCGCTCATGAACTGCCTGGCCTTGACTTGGGGCGCGTTCTTGCGTTTGCCCCGCACTGCGCTCATCGCCAATGCGAGCACGATCAGGACCAGCGCCAGCACGACCATTACGATAGTTGCGTTCATGAAATTCCTCGTCAATACGATATCGCTACTATACGTAATTTTTCCACGTGGAAACTATTTATTTGTCATTGACGCGTGAAAAAGTCCCATCCCATGCGCGCCGCATCAAGGCGGTTTCATGCCATGCCGATAAGCTGCCCACTCCATCCATCCATCCAAGGAGACTACGATGATCGACCTGTTGGCCAGCCTGGCGCCCGTGCATCTGGGCGGTTTCGACGATTTCTTGCGGCTGCTGCTGGGGCTGCTGAAACTTTTTAAATAAGGCTGTGAGCGCGAGCCGCGCCGTGCGGCTCGCTTGCGGCGCTGCTGGTAAAATCCCACATTGTCCGAATTCACAGTTTAATGACCCCTCCCGCCTCCCTTGCCAGCGATCCGCTGACAGCCCTGCGCCAGGCCACCGGCGCCCAGCACGAGATCCTCGATACCGGCCTGCCGCTCGCAAAGGCCGATGCTTCCCTGGCCGACTATCTCGACCATTTGCGCATGCTGGCCAACTGGCTCGGTCCCATCCAGGCCTGGCAGGCAGACTATGCCGATGGCCCGCAGGGACCGGCCGCGCCGCCCGCGCTCGACAGGATGGCCGTCATCGCCGCCGATCTGGCCGGGGCCGGGCAGCCGATGGTGCACGACTCCGGGCGGCAGTCCGGATCCGCCGCAGGCGTGTCCCCGGGTCCCTGGCCCGCCCACGCCAGCGCCGCCTACCGCTGGGGCGTCGCCTACGTGGTGGAAGGCTCGCAACTGGGCGGCGCCGTGCTGCACAAGCGCCTCGCCGCCCGCCTCGCTCCCCATCCCCTGCGCTACCTGCAGCCGGGCGCCGACGGCCCCGGCCCCCGCTGGCGCGCCTTCATGGCCGCCCTCAAGGCCGGCCTGCACAGCGACGCCGACGTCGCCGACGCCTGCGCCGGCGCCCAGGCCGCCTTCGCCCGCATCCTCGCGCTCGCCGCTCAAAGACCTGTCGAAGCACCGCTGCAAATGTGATAAGTTTGCTGTCTCGAACATGAACAGGGAGACAGCATGCGCTTCATGATTCTTATCCAGGCCGACCAGGACAGCGAAGCCGGCAAAATGCCCGGCGAACAAATGCTGCGCGACATGGGCAACTTCAACCAGCAACTGGTCGACGCCGGCATCATGCTGGCCGGCGAAGGCCTCCACCCCACCGCCAAAGGCGCCAGGGTCCATTTCGACCACGGCAAAGTCAGCGTAACCGAAGGCCCGTTCCCGCTCAGCGACAAACCGCTGGCCGGCTTCTGGCTCTGGGAATGCACATCGAAACAGGAAGCCATCGACTGGGTCAAAAAAGTCCCCATGCCGATGCAAAGCGGCGTCGCCACCATTGAATTGCGCCAAATTTTCGAAGCCGAAGATTTCGGCGCGGAGTTCACGCCGGAGTTGCGCGAGCAGGAGGAGAAGATGCGGGCGGAGCTGGCGGGGAAGCAGGGCGGGTGAGGTGACAGAGCAGTCCCCGCAAGCGCGGAAAGTTCTGGCGGGCTGCTGCTGACCTGTTCATCAAAAACGGCGTAGCCGCGGCGGAAGTGAATCTGTTCGCTGCCCATGGTAACCGGACACGTCGGCACCAATCATGCCGTCAAAGTCGCCGATCGCATGACGCCAGTCCTTGATTCAGGCCAGCAAAGCCCAAGAGCTTGCTATGCCACATCGTTCGCGCCGCAACGCCTCGTAAAACATCCTGCCCACTATTGGCGCCGATCTCACTGCCTAAGTCAGTGATCGGTAGCAGACGCGCGTCCCAGGCAAGCAGGCTACGTGTTTGCACATTGGAACAAATATTTGGCGAAACCAATAATATTGCTTTATAAAAATATTTTCTCCAGGTATTGTTCACCTCGACGGGAAGCCAGGATCATCGCAGGTAAGGGAACCTACACCGGACACTTGGCGGTCATTGCTGGTTATCGAATAGGCTTAGCAAACAAGATCGCCCAAGCAAAAGCAATGGGATGCCTGTGATCTGTAATCGACGTAACGGAGTAGGAATGTGAGCGAGTGAAATGGACAATGCGACGATTACGCCAGAGTTGGTAGATAAAGTTCTGCACCTTCTTGATGAGAAAAGACCCTTCAAGAAAGAATTGATTTCGACCGAGATACAAGACGACTTCCGATTCCTCTTGATTTCGATAGCAATTGATGAATTTCCTGAGAGTGAGCCATCTTCAACATTCAAGCGCGCAGGTCTTCTCTTGAATGAGGTGATGCCAAGCAGAAGTAACGACGATTCGTGGATGATCGCGTTTACTAGGGCCGGAAAAGTGGTCGACAGCTATTTTGGGGGCAATTTGGCGTCCCCAAATTCCGGCCTGTGACGTTTCGTAAATGCGACATGACATTCTTCGCGAAAATCGTTG
>JBJMVV010000013.1:0-3781 GCA_045810505.1 Massilia sp. | reverse complement strand
GCTGGGATTGGCGTAGACGCTGCCCGGGGACGTGCCGTGGTTGGCGTTGGTGATGGCCATGGCGCCAAAGGTGCCGCCCGTGCCGCGGCTGGCGTCGATCATCTGGTAGCTGCCCTTTTGCAAGGTCGTGTTGATGGCCACCGTGCCGTTGTACTGGCTGTTGCCCACCCCCACCACCGTCTGCAGCATGCTCCACTGGTGCAGCACATGGCCGTCGCGGGCGCTGACGACGGTGTCGTAGAACAGGGGCTTTTTTCCCAGGTTCATGCGGATATGCACCAGGTAGGCCAGTTCGTAGCTGTCGACAATGTCGCGCTCATCGAGGGCATTCAATTCATTGTCGTTCTTGGCCAGGGCGGTCGAGAGGCGCTCCGTCTTCATCACCGGATAGATGATGAGCTCGGCCGAGGGTGGGGCCTGGTGGGCGCCACCGGCCGGCAGGGTGCGCAGGGCGGCGTCGATGGCGGCCTTGGTCGACAGCACCGGGGTGACGTCGAAGTCGGCGGTGGCGGGTCCGATGCGGTTGGCGGCGCCGCGGCCGAGGCTCAAGTGGCGGTCGGATGCATTCACGCTGAGCAGTTTGCCGCTGTTGTCGGTGACGACGACGGCATCGGCGCCAAAAATCCGCACGCCTTTATAGGTCTGGTCGTAACGCAGCACCTGGGTGCCCTGCACGCCTGGATGCTGGCGCGAAAACACCACGCCGTGGTTGGCGTCGAGCCCCTGGGCGGCATTTTGCGAGGTGAGGATGGCGGCGATGTTGGCAGTGGCGGCCTGGGTCTGCACGGCGGCGGGACTCATCAGGGGTGCGTTGGCCACAGGCTGCGCAGCCGCGGCAAGCAGCGGCAAGGCGCCAGCGACGGCGGCGGCCAGGCATTGGAGGCGGATCGACATGGCGGTTCCTTCGTGAAAGTCACCCGCGGCCTGCGGGCATCTCAGCATCTTGTTCTCGCCTTGAGGAAATACTTTGAAGTAACGCAAAAAAAACCCCCTGACGGCCTCAGCCGTTAGGGGGTTTTTGCGGCGCTATTTTACAACGCTACTTATTCAGCGATGTCGCTACCCACATTGATTGCCGCATAGGCGCGCTGGACCGCTTTGGCTTCCTTGCTGCCCACGCCATACAGTTCCTGCGCTGCCGCGATGACTTTCAGGCGCGCATCGGCGTAGTTGGTGGACGAAGTGAATTTCGTCGTCAGCGCCCTGAACCAGATGCGATACGCCTTGTCATTGCCGATCCCCGTCATGTTGCGTGGCGACTGGGTCAGGTAAGCGCTGTAGTAATCGCTGGTGCTGACCGAACTCGATCCTTGCGAAAGGAAATAGAACATGCGGTTGTTCGGTCCCGATGCGTAGTGCACATCGAGCGACTTGACGCGGGTGGTCCAGGCATTGGGGCTGGCGCCGTCCTTGCTGGGCTTGTAGAGATAGCGCAGCGGCGTCCCCGTCTTGGAAATTTCCTTGCCCATCACCCAGTCATTGCCTGCCGGGATGACGGTACCGGTGCCGCCGTTGCGGGCATAGGCTTCCACCATCTCGCCGCCGATGTCGGAATTCGACTCGTTCAGGCCGCCCGATTCGGCGCGGTAGGTCAGGTTCGAGGTGGCCGCGGTGACGCCGTGCGACATCTCGTGGCCGATCACGTCGATCGAGCCCAGGTTGTTGAAGGAACTGCCGCCGTCGCCGATGTACATGCATTTGCAGGTGTCGTCGTAATAGGCGTTGTCGTAGGCCGTGTTGACGTGGGCGGCGATGTAGGTGGCCGTGTTGTGGCCGTCCAGCGACTGCCAGCCCAGCGTATTGCGCAGCATGTCGTAGGTGTTCATCAGGCCCCACAGCGCGTTGACGGCCGCGGTCTGGCCGTTGGCGTTGGTGGTGGAGCCGCCCGCAACGTATTGCTTGCCATCGCCCCAGGTATTGCTGCTGTTGGTGTACACGGCACCCGCCGTGGTGCCGTGGTTGGCATTGGTGATGGCCATGGCGCCGAACTTGCCGCCCGTGCCGCGGGTGCTGTCGATCATCTGGTAACCGCTGGCGGTCTGGGTGGTGTTGATGGGCACGGCGCCGTTGTACTGGCTGTTGCCGGTGCCGACCACCGTCTGCACCATGTTCCACTGCTCCAGCACGCTGCCGTCCTGGGCGCTGACAATGGTGTTGTGGAATTGTGGGCGGTTGCCTTCCATCAGGCGGGTGGTGACCAGGTAAGCGAGCTTGTAGCCGGTGATGACCTGCTCGATATCGGTGGCGTTGAGCTGGTCTTCCGCCTTGTTGGCAGCCGAGGCGATGCGCTGTTCGCTCACCACCGGATAGACGATCAGCTCGGCAAATGGGGGATCGATCGGCTTGCCGTTTGACGAAACCGCCTTGAGCACCCTGGCAATGGCGTCCTTGCCGCTGATGCGGGGATTGACGTCCAGGTCGCCTTTGGCCAGGCCGTTGCGGCGGTCCGAGGCCGATTCACTGATCAGGTTGCCGTGGGGGCCGCTGACGACCACCGATTCCGACTGAAACACGCGCACGCCCCTGAAGGTGTGGTCGACACGGCTGATGATGGTGCCGGCCGTGCCGGGGTGCTGCTTGCCGATCACAAAGCCGTGGCGGCTGTCCAGGCCGGACTTGCCGCGTCCGGCGGCCAGGGTGGCCAGCAGGCTGGCGTTGTCTTGGGCCGATTGCACGGTGGGCGCGGCCATCAGATCGGCGGCGCCCGCGCCGGCGGGCACGGCCAGCATCAGGGGCAAGGCCGCAATCGAGGCGGCCAGCAAGGTTTTCCGTAATGTCATCTCTTCTCCAATAGGTGAATCGAACGTCGTTATAGTTGCCCCACGCGTCAATACTGGCGGGGTTAGATACACACTATTTTCGATCGAGTAATGGAGTCAAGCGAACGCTACTTTTAAGACACTTCCGGAAAATTTGTTCAGATCTGGACATTGTCCAACTGACCACAGCGCATGGCGCGCGTGATGGCGGGAAGGTCATCAAGCCGTCATGCGGCGCCCTTATGATGCTTGCGTGCGGGGGCCGACGGCGGCCTCCCGGCAGCTTTGCCGGTCGGCTCGAGCATCGGCACCAATTCCAGCACCGCGGCGCGTGTTCTGCGCCTTAACGGCGGCCGTCCCAGCCGCGGTCGCGACGCCAGTGTTCGCGGCGCCACTGCTCACGGCGCCATTCTTCGTGGCGCAGCCATTCACGGTGGCGCCACTCGGCTTCGCGGCGTGCGCGCCAGTCGTAGCGGCTGTTGTAATAGCCCGGCGTATAGACCCGCGGCGGGCCGTAATACGCCACCGGGGCCGGCGCATAGGCGTAAGGCCGGGCATAGACTGGGGCGCCGACGCGCACGCCAACCCGTACTTCAGCCGATGCCGGTGCTGCGGCGGCCACGGTGATGGCGGCGACGGCGCCGGCGGCGAACATTTTAAAAGTGTTATGCATGATGGTCTCCTGTTCTGTGCGTCCTTGTTGCTGACAGGTCCACTCTATCGCCGCTTTCGCTCTACCGGTGCAAGCGCACCGCAACATTTGTAACACCCGGTAAGACGAGCGCGGGGCGGTCGGCGACTAAGCGTGGGGGCGGTTGCGTTCGCGTGGCAGCAGGCTGGTCTCGGACAGCACCCGGCCGTGCCGATTGGTCACCTCGCCCTGGTAAGGCGGCAAGGAGGTGTCGAGTTCCTCCTCGAAATCATGGGCATGGTTGCCCGGCCAGGCGCAGAACTGGGCGATGGCCACCCGGATCAGGTCGGAATTGCTGCGCTCGGGCGCCTGCATGCCGGCATTGACCCGG
>JBJMVV010000012.1:0-15793 GCA_045810505.1 Massilia sp. | reverse complement strand
TGACCTGGTAGCCGTGCGCTTCCAGTTGCAGGCAGCGCAGTACATTGGTCACCTGGCTGCCGAACTCGCGCGTGTGCAGGGGATGGCGCCAGATTTCCGTCAGCGCACTTTTACCGAGGTCGCGGCCCTTGTTCTTTTTCAGGACGCTGGCCACTTCGGCCTGGCAGCATGGCACCAGCACCATGAACTTTGCCTTCTTCTTGAGGGCAAAATCGATGGCGTCATCGGTGGCCGTGTTGCAGGCGTGCAGAGCCGTGACGATGTCGATGCGATCCGGCAGCAGATTCGATTCGGTCGAATCGGCGACGGACAGGTTCAAAAAGCGCATGCCGGGAAATTCGAGGTGCTTCGCCAGCTCCTCGGATTTCTTGACCAGTTCCTCGCGCGTTTCGATGCCGTAGATGGTCGAGCCGTCGGCCAGGGTCTTGAAAAACAGGTCGTAAAGGATAAAGCCAAGATAGGATTTGCCGGCGCCATGGTCGACCAGCGACACTTGCGGGTGATCCTGCTGGATCTCGCGGATCAGCGGCTCGATGAACTGCACGAGGTGATACACCTGCTTCAGTTTCCGGCGGCTGTCCTGGTTGAGTTTGCCATCGCGGGTCAGGATGTGCAATTCCTGCAGCAGGGCCACGGACTGGCCGGGACGCACTTCGGGTGGCAACTCAATTGTTTTGGGTGCTGCTGCTGGTTTATTCTGCTTCATCGATCCACGCCTGTTGTATTGCCTCGAGCACTTTCTCACCGCCGCGCTTGTGGTCGTCATCAAACTCAGGCAAGCCGACGATCCAGTTGTGCAACTCCACGAAGCGCAGCTTCGCCGGATCGACGTCAGGATGCGCCTCGCACAAGGCTTCGGCAATCGCGGTGATGTCAGACCATTTCATGCTGAGGGCCCTCCTCAATGATTCTTTTCAGCCGCGTGGTTGATGGTGTACTTGGGAATTTCCACCACCAGATCGGTGTCGGCCACAATGGCCTGGCAGGACAGGCGCGAGACAGCTTCCAGGCCCCAGGCCTTGTCGAGCATGTCTTCTTCCTTTTCCTCGGGTTCGTTCAGGGATGCAAAACCCTCGCGCACCAGCACGTGGCAGGTGGTGCAGGCGCAAACGCGGTCGCAGGCGTGTTCGATCTCGATGTCGTTTTCAAGCATGACGTCGCAGACGGATTTGCCCTTGGGGGCTTCAAGGACGGCGCCTTCGGGGCAGAAAACTGGGTGGGGCAGGATGACGATTTGTGGCACGGCGGTTCTCGATACGAATAGGTAAATTCTAAAATGGGACAGACACCTTCGGCGTCAGTCCCCCTGCTAATTGGCGGCGCTGGGGGACTGACGCCGTAGGTGCCTTTCGCGGCCCGGTCTGTCCCCCTTTTACCTTAAATTTGATCCAGCGTTTTCCCAGACAAAGCAGTACGCACACTTTGATCCATGCGCCGCGATGCAAATTCCTCGGTGCCATGCGCCAGCGCATCGACAGCCGCATGCAAAGCAGCCTGTGCCGCAGGTACATCCACCGGCGCCTCTGTTGCCTTCGCGGCCACCCTGACCTGTTCCATTAGTGCATTCACACTGACCAGTTCTTCCGCGCTCAGCAAGCCGCTATCAGTATCCAGCGCCGACTGCGTCGCCAGCAAGATCCGCTCGGCTTCAACCTGCTCCTCGCGCATCGCCCGCATCAGCATGTCGGAGGCGGCGCCCGAATACGATTCCTGCAGCATGCGCGCCACGTCCTGGTCTTCCAGGCCGTAGGACGGCTTGACGGTGATGTGGGCTTCCACGCCGGATCGGGTCTCGCGGGCGGAGACGGACAGCAAGCCGTCGGCATCGACCTGGTAAGTAATGCGGATGCGCGCCGCGCCGGCCACCATCGGCGGGATGCCGCGCAATTCAAAGCGGGCCAGCGAGCGGCAATCGGACACCAGCTCGCGCTCGCCCTGCAGCACGTGTACGGCCAGCGCCGTCTGGCCATCCTTGAAGGTGGTGAACTCCTGGGCGCGGGCGCAGGGGATGGTCGAATTGCGGGGGATGATTTTTTCCACCAGGCCGCCCATGGTCTCGATGCCCAGCGACAGGGGAATCACGTCGAGCAGCAGCCAGTCGTCGCCGGCGGCGCGGTTGCCGGCCAGCAGATTCGCCTGGATGGCGGCGCCCAGGGCCACCACCTTGTCCGGGTCGATATTGGCGTGCGGGATGGTCTTGAATTGCTCCGAGACGGCGCGGCGCACGTGCGGCATGCGGGTGGCGCCGCCCACCATGACCACGCCGTCGATGTCGTCGACCGACACATCAGCGTCGCGCATGGCCTTGCGAATCGCCGTCATGGTCTTGCCCACCAGGTGCTTGGTCATCTCGGCGAATTGCTCGGCCGTCACTTTCAGATGGACGATTTCGCCGGAGTCGAGGATGGCGTCGATGGTGGTGACGTCGTTGGTCGAGAGCAGCTCCTTGGCCTGGCGGGCTTTCACCATCAGGGTGGCCGTGTCCTCGTCGGACAGGGGCGACAGCTTGGCATGCTCGGTGATCCAGCAAAACAGTCGCTGGTCGAAATCGTCGCCGCCCAGGGCCGAATCGCCGCCCGTGGCCAGCACTTCAAACACGCCCTTGGACAGTTTCAGGATCGAGATGTCGAAGGTGCCGCCGCCCAGGTCGTAGACGGCGAACACGCCTTCGCTGCCCTGGTCGAGGCCGTAGGCGATGGCTGCGGCGGTGGGTTCGGACAGCAGGCGCAGCACGTTCAGGCCGGCCAGTTGGGCCGCGTCCTTGGTGGCCTGGCGCTGGGCGTCATCAAAATAGGCGGGGACGGTGATCACCGCGCCGACCAGCTCGTCGCCGAGGGAATCTTCGGCGCGCTGGCGCAGGGTGGCCAGGATCTGCGCCGAGATTTCTACCGGGCTCTTGGTGCCGGCGACGGTGCGCAACTGGACCATGCCGGGCGCGTCAAGAAAATCGTAGGGCAGGTTTTCAGCGTGGGCGATGTCGCGCAGGCCGCGGCCCATGAAGCGCTTGACGGAGACGACGGTGTTTTTCGGGTCCGTGGTCTGGTGCGCCTGGGCCTTGTAGCCGATGTTGGCGTGACCGTTCGGCAGGTAGCGCACCACGGAGGGCAGCAGGGGGCGGCCGTCTTCGTCGCTCAGTACTTCCGGGATGCCGCTGCGCACGGTGGCGACCAGGGAGTTGGTAGTGCCCAGGTCGATGCCCACGGCCAGGCGGTGCTGGTGGGGGGCGGTGGACATGCCGGGTTCGGAGATTTGGAGGAGGGCCATAATTGTTGTTTTTGGTAGGGCGAAAATGGGGACAGGCTGGGCCGCATTCGGACGCAGGGCCAGTCCCCGATGCTTTTAGGCGTCGATGGCAGAGAGCGCGTGCTGGAGTTCTTCGGAGAATTTGTCGAGGAACATCAGGAGGCGGACGGTCTGGCCGGCGGCGTCGAAGTTGCCGGCGTCGAGCTCGGTGGCAACCTGCGCCAGCTGGGCCTTGCGGGCCGCCCGCACTTGCTCGTTGAGCTCGTCAAGCGCTGCTTCGTCCTTGCCTGCCCTCGCCTCGCCCAGCGCCTCGCGCCATTCCATCTGCTGCATCAGGAAGTCCACTGGCATGGCCGTGTTCGATTCCGTCTGCAGGTCGACGCCGTTCAACTCGACCAGGTAGCGGGCCCGTTTTTGCGGGTTTTTCAGGGTTTGGTAGGCTTCGTTGGCGCGGGTGGCCCATTGCATGGCGACCCGTTTTTCGGCGTCGCCCGCGTTGACGAAGCGGTCCGGGTGCACCTGGCCCTGGACGTCGCGGTAGGCGGCGTCCAGCGCGGCAGGGTCGACGGCGAAGCGCGCCGGCAAGTGAAACAGCTCGAAGTGGTTCTGCATGCTGAAATTAAATGCGGAAGCTCTCGCCGCAGCCGCACTCGTCCTTCACGTGCGGGTTATTGAAACGGAAGCCTTCGTTCAAGCCTTCGCGCGTGAAGTCCAGTTCGGTGCCATCGATGTAAGGCAGGCTCTTCGGGTCGACAAAGACCTTCACGCCATGCGATTCAAAGACCTGGTCTTCTGCGGCCGACTCGTCGACATACTCGAGTTTATAGGCCAGGCCCGAACAGCCGGTCGTGCGCACGCCGAACCGCAGACCCAGGCCCTTGCCGCGGCGCTCGATGTAGCGGTTGATGTGCTTGGCCGCTTTTTCGGTCAGGGTAACTGCCATGTGTCCTCCAACAAATCTTTACGCAAATGAGCTTTTAGGCTACAGCGGGGTGCTTGGTCTTGTAATCGAGCACGGCCGCCTTGATGGCGTCTTCAGCCAGGATCGAGCAGTGGATCTTGACCGGTGGCAGCGCCAGTTCTTCGGCGATTTCCGTGTTCTTGATCGACAGGGCCTGGTCGAGCGTCTTGCCCTTGACCCATTCCGTCACCAGCGAGCTCGACGCAATGGCCGAGCCGCAGCCGTAGGTCTTGAATTTTGCATCTTCGATCAGGCCATCGGCGCCGACCTTGATTTGCAGTTTCATCACGTCGCCGCAGGCAGGCGCGCCGACCATGCCGGTGCCGATGCTGTCGTCGCCCTTTTCAAAGGCGCCGACGTTGCGGGGATTTTCGTAGTGATCGAGTACTTTGTCTGAATATGCCATGATGTTTTCTCCGGTATTTCTAAATTAGTGGGCGGCCCATTGGATCGAATTGATGTCGATGCCTTCCTTGAACATGTCCCACAGGGGCGACAGTTCGCGCAATTTGTGCACTTTCGCTTTCAGCAATTCCACGGCGAAATCGATGTCGGCTTCGGTCGAGAAGCGGCCGATGGTAAAGCGGATCGAGCTGTGCGCCAGTTCGTCGCTGCGGCCGAGGGCGCGCAGCACATACGATGGCTCCAGGCTGGCCGAGGTGCAGGCCGAACCGGACGAGACGGCGATATCCTTGATCGCCATGATCAGCGATTCGCCCTCGACGTAATTGAAGCTCACGTTCAGATTGTGCGGCACGCGATGGTCCATGTCGCCGTTGATGTAGACCTCTTCGATTTCCTGCAGGCCTTTTGCCAGGCGGTCGCGCAATTTCAGCACGTGGGCGATTTCGCTGTCCATTTCCTCGCGGGCAATGCGGAAAGCTTCGCCCATGCCGACGATCTGGTGAGTCGGCAAGGTGCCCGAACGCAAGCCGCGCTCGTGACCGCCGCCATGCATCTGCGCTTCCAGGCGCACGCGGGGCTTCCTGCGCACGTACAGGGCGCCGATACCTTTCGGGCCGTAGGTTTTATGGGCAGTAAAAGTCATCAGGTCGACCTTGCTGTTGGCCAGGTCGATTTTCACCTTGCCGGTGGCCTGGGCCGCATCCGAATGGAAAATGATGCCCTTGGCGCGCGTCACGGCAGCCAGTTCCTCGATGGGCTGGATCACGCCGATCTCGTTGTTCACCAGCATGACCGAGACGAGGATGGTGTCGGGACGGATGGCCGCTTCGAGCTGCTCGACCGTGATCAGGCCGTTGTCCTGCGGTTCCAGGTAAGTGGCTTCAAAACCCTGGCGCTCCAGCTCACGCACGGTGTCCAGCACAGCCTTGTGCTCGGTTTTCACGGTGATGATGTGCTTGCCCTTGGTCTTGTAGAAGTGCGCCGCACCCTTCAAGGCCAGGTTGTTCGATTCGGTCGCGCCCGAGGTCCAGATGATTTCACGGGGATCGGCGCCAACCAGCTTGGCCACTTCCGCACGCGCCTCTTCGACCGCCGCTTCCGCCGTCCAGCCATACATGTGGCTGCGGGAAGCAGGGTTGCCGAACTGCTCGCGCAGGTAGGGAATCATCTTGTCGGCCACGCGGGGATCGATCGGCGTCGTCGCCGAGTAATCCATGTAGATAGGAAAGTGCGGGGCGGTCACAAAGCTGTGTTCCAAATTCTTGTCCAAAGGCGCATTCATTCTGTTCACTCCAATAATCTGCTGATTTGCTTCAGTTGTGCTCGGCGGTCGCATGTTTGCCATGCATGATCACCACGGCGTGTTCGCCCTGCTGCTTGTGTTTCAGTTCTTTGCTGTTCTGCTGGTCGACCAGGTCCTGCAGGGACACGGAATCGAGGTAATCGACCATTTTTTCATTCAGCGTGGACCACAACTCGTGGGTCATGCAGCGCACGCCCGTGGCCGGATCGGCGCCATGACAGTTTTCCTTGCCGCCACATTGGGTGGCGTCGAGCGGTTCGTCGACGGCGATGATGATGTCGGCCACCGTCACCTTGTCGGCATTGCGGGCTAAGCTATAACCGCCGCCGGGGCCGCGAATCGATTCGACGATGGCTTGGCGGCGCAGCTTGCCAAACAATTGCTCGAGGTAGGACAGGGAAATGGCCTGGCGCTGGCTGATGCCCGACAGCGTGACCGGTCCCTTGCCCTGGCGCAGGGCAAGATCGATCATCGCGGTCACAGCAAAACGGCCTTTGGTGGTCAGACGCATCGTACTCTCTGAAATGGTAAAATCTTGTCAGTTCTCAATTAATCCTTGCTAAGTCCACTCTGCTTGCAGAAAAGACCGGATTAGTTGAATGAATTAGTCAAGTATATCAAATCCAGAGCGGCTTGTCTTTCAGGGCCCCGTTTTTGGGCCACGAGGCTGGAGCAGGCGCATTGGCCCGAACAGACTGTGCATGCCGGCATGCTTGATGAAGGACAGATTGTAAGGGTGTTCGGCGCAAAGCTGCCCCAGGTCTTGCGCTTCCGGCAACTGTTTGAGCTGCTCGGCGATCTTCCCCCACAGCACCAAATGCACCTCCCGGCCAGCCAGGGCCGCCAGCACCGTCCGCAAAAACGGCAGCCAGGCGCGCGCTTCGATGACGGGCGGCACGTGGGCGCGGAACACCAGGGCGGCATTGAGCAGCAAAAAACCCTCGGCCAGCAGATTGGCTTGCAGCTCAGCCAAAGTGGCGATGGCCTCCCCTGCCCGCGCGGCGGCCGCCACCGGCGCCAGCGCGGCGCCGCCGGTCGCATCGGCCGCCAGGCGGCCATCGGCCACCAGCAGCATCTTCATGAAATTACGCAGCGACGTGGCCCGGTTCACTGGTTTGGATAGTCCTGCTTCGCTCCACAAGGCCCCGACGGCGCCATCCATGAAGCACACGCCCGTGGCGGACGCGGCGCGCGGATACGGCCCCTCCCCCACCAGCACGTAGCGCACCTGCGCCAGCGGCAGGGCAAAGGCGGCAAACAGGCGGCCGTCGGTGGGCAAATAGTCGTCCGCCGCCAGCGCGGGCAGGTAGGCGGGGTCGGCGGCGGCCATCTTGCGCAGGCCGTCTTCAAGGATGGGGCGCCAGCCGGGATCGGCCAGGCCGAGCGCGGCGGCGATGGCGGGTGGGAGTGTGGTGTCGGTCATGGCGCGGATGATAAAGCAAGACCAGGGACCTGGGCGTTCAATCATGCGTCAATATCGATAAAATTTTGGCATCATCAGGCCTACTTCACAGGAGATCTCAATGCAAACGATTCAGGATGTCATGACCCGCAACGTACAAAGCGTGTCGCCCGAAGAGACGGTGCACCGCGCCGCCCAGATGATGAAAGAGTTCGACGTCGGCGCCATTCCCGTCTGCGACGGCGGCAAGCTGGTCGGCATGATCACCGACCGCGACATCACCATCCGCTCCACCGCCGCCGGCAAGGAGCCGGCCAAGACCCGCATCGGCGACGTCATGAGCACCGAAGTGCGCACCTGCAAGGCCAGCCAGACGGTGGACGAGGTGCTCGCTGAAATGGGCGACATCAAAATCCGCCGCGTGCCCGTGGTGGATCAGGATGCGACGACCATGATCGGCATCGTGTCGCTGGGCGACATGGCGGTGAAGGCGGCGTCGGATACGGACAAGGCGCTGGGCAAGATTTCGCAGCCAGGTGGCGGGCAATAAACGTCTGCAGCATCGGGGACTGGCCCGGCGTCCGATTGCGGCCCTACCTGCCCCCATTTTCTGTTTGCTTTTACTGCGCAACGGGCGCTGGAGCGCAGGTAAAGATTGAATGGGGACAGGCCTGCAAGGCCAGTCCCCGGTGCTAACAACGCCGCGGGCAAGTTAGCTTATTCAGCATCCGGCTGCTGCGCCGGATGCGCCATCTGAAACGCCGGCAACTGCGCGCAGCGGGCGTCGATGGCTTCGATCAGGGGGAAGGCCGCCATGTCGACATGGAAGCGGCGGGCGTTGTAGACCTGCGGCACCAGGCAGCAGTCGGCGATCGTCGGGGCGTCGCCCACGCAGAACTGGGCGGGTGCATCGGCGCCCTCATTGTGCGCCGGGCGGGCCAGGTGCTGTTCCAGCGCCGCCAGTCCCTCCGTCACCCAGTGACGGTACCAGGCCGTTTTGGCCGCTTCGTCCACTTTCAAGGTATCCGTCAGGTAGCGCAGCACCCGCAGATTGTTGACCGGGTGGATGTCGCAGGCAATCAGCAGGGCCAGTTCGCGCGAGCGCGCGCGGCCCAGCGCCGTCGAGGGCAGCAGGGGCACGTCGGGATAGACTTCGTCGAGGTATTCGATGATGGCCAGCGACTGGGTCAGCGTATTGTGCCCCCCTTGCCCGCCTTCCGCGCGCTCGTCAGTCTCGAAGGCCGGCAGCAGCGCATTCGGATTGACGGCCCGGTAGGCGGCGCCCTTCTGCTCGCCGCCGCCTTTGACGAGGTGGATCGGAATCGCCTCGTAGGGCAAGCCTTTCAGGTGCAGCGCAATGCGCACCCGATAGGCCGCGGAACTGCGGAAGTAAGTGTAGAGCTTCATGCGGCGCTGGTGCTGGTGCTGGCCAGGCGGGCCGCAATCGGGCGGGCATCGTCCGGGCCGCCGGCCGTGTCGTAGCGCATCACGTCCTGGTCGATGGCGCCGAAGATGCTGGCGCCGTCCTGGTCAAGCATCTCAATGCGCACGTTGTTGCCGAACTTGAGGAAAGGCGTGGTGGGGGCGCCCTTTTCAATCGTCTCGTACATGCGCACCTCTGCAAGGCAGCAATAGCCGACGCCGCCATGCTCGATGCTGGAACCGTGCAGATTGCCCTGCTTGTTCGACACCGTGCCCGAGCCGATGATGGTGCCGGCCGTCAGCTCGCGGGTGCGGGCAGCGTGCGCCACCAGTTGGGCAAAATTGAAGGTCATGTCTTCGCCCGCGTTCGGTTTGCCGAACGGCAGGGCATTCAAGGTGACGTGCAGCGGCAGACAGAGCTTGCTGTCCTGCCAGGCGGCGCCAAGTTCATCAGGCGTGACGGCGACCGGGGAAAAGGCGCTGGCCGCCTTCGACTGGAAAAAGCCGAAGCCTTTCGCCAGTTCATTGGGAATCAGGTTGCGCAGCGAAACGTCGTTGACCAGCATGAGCAGGCGAATGGCGGACGCTGCGGTTGCCGTATCGGCGCCCATCGGCACGTCGCCGGTGATGACAGCCACTTCGGCTTCCAGGTCGATGCCCCAGGCTTCGTCGAGCGCGTAGATCGGGTCCCACGGCCCCACAAAGGCGTCCGAGCCGCCCTGGTACATCAGGGGATCGGTGTAGAACGAGGCCGGCACTTCCGCGTTCCGGGCTTTTCGCACCAGTTCCACGTGGTTGATGTAGGCCGAGCCATCGGCCCACTGGTAGGCGCGCGGCAGGGGCGAATGGCAATCGGATTCGACAAACGGCTGCGCGCCGCCGGCATCTTCGTTCAGTGCGCTGTAGACGGCTTGCAGGCGGGGCGCAATTTGCTCCCAGTTGTCCAGCGCGTATTGCAGGGTCGGGCTGATCTCGGGGACGGGACGGCAGACGGTGAGATGGCGGTCGACCACGACCAGCATGCCATCGCGGCTACCGTTTTTCAGGGTCGCCAGCTTCATGCCTGCACCTCCGGCTGCTTCGCGTGCATCCAGGCAGCATGCTGGGGCGCCTTGCGGGTCTGGGCCCATTCGTTAAGCATGTCCCATTTGACGGCGTCGAGTTTTTCCATCATGTCGGGCGTGCCGGTGTTGACGGCAAGTTCCAGGCGGTGGCCGTTCGGGTCGAAGAAGTAAATCGATTTGAAAATGGTGTGGTTGGTGGGACCGATCACATCGATGCCGTCCGCTTCCAGCCGCGCTTTTGCTGCGAGCAACTCGTCCATGCTGTCCACTTCCATCGCCAGATGCTGCACCCAGGCCGGGGTGTTTTCGTCGCGGCCCATTGCCGTCTGGTTCGGCAATTCGAAAAAGGCCAGCACATTGCCGGCGCCGGCATCGAGAAACACGTGCATGTAGGGATCGGGCGCGCCGGTCGAGGGCACCTGGTCTTCGGCAATGGCGAGCACGAAATCCATGCCGAGGTATTTGCCATACCATTCCACGGTTTGCTTGGCATCGATGCAGCGGTAGGCCACGTGATGGATTTTTTTGATGTTCATGGTGAAAGTCTCCTGGGAGTGCACAGCGCTCAGGGCAAGGCCCGCGTATTCCGTCATGATACAGATGTTTTTGACCATTACTTAAATGTGTATCGCATTTTCCCGCCGGCGCGAATGGCTATAATTTACGCCTGACCCATCATTCACGCCGCGCCGCAGCGGCCGCCATTTTCATCGCATGTCACACGACACCATTGCCATCAACCAACAGATGGACACTTTCGATGGCCACGAGCAGCTCTGGCTGTTCGGCTATGGCTCGCTGATCTTCAAGGCCGATTTTCCCTACCTCGACAAGCGCCCCGCCCTGCTGCCCGGTTGGCAACGCCGCTTCTGGCAAGGCTCGCACGACCACCGCGGCACGCCCGAAGCGCCGGGCCGCGTGCTGACCCTGGCGCCGGAAGCCGGCGCCGTCTGCGCCGGCATGGCTTACCTGATTACGCCGGCCGTGTTTGCCCACCTCGACCACCGCGAAAAGAACGGCTACCTGCGCATTGCAGCCGAGATCAGCTTTGACGACGAAGCGGACGATGCTGTTGTTGGCAAACCCGCCACGGCGCAGGCCCTGGTCTACATTGCTGACGAAGACAACGCCGCCTGGCTGGGGCCGGCCAGCGAAGAAGCCATCGCCCGCCACATCGCCGGCGCGCAGGGACCGAGCGGACCGAACCGGGATTATCTGCTGGGGATGGCGCGGGCGCTGCGTGAACTGGGCAAGGTTGATGCGCATGTATTTGCCATCGAGGCGCATCTGGCAGCCTTGGGCTGAGAAAAGTTTGGACGCTTTAAACAGGCGTTCAGGAGGACGAATGCCGCTCGGACGCCCAGGAATTCTTCGCTTGAGCGAGGACAGGAAGGCGGGAGCGCGGACACGGCGCTCCGTGCTGACGAGATGGCGTAATTAAGCCGGGGACTCCAGCATGGTCTCGTGTGCGGATCTGAGCTGTTCGCAAGCGCTTTTATACCGGTCTGTCGTCTCCAGGAATATATTCAGCGCGGCGACTTGCTCTTCTTTCGGTTTTTTTGGGTCGGCAAACAGCGAAATCAACTCCTTCGTCCGCTGGATGAACTGCGCCCTGACGAACGCGTCATCGGACAATGCGACGGCGCCGTCGTAATGCCACTGCCCTTGCTCAAGCAATTTATCGGCATTTTGTTTGATGGCCCTGAGCCACCTTGCATTCTCCGTATAGGTTGCCGCGCATTGTGCCAGTTTTGCTGCCAGTTCCTTATCCGCTTTCAGGCCAGGACGCATCTCAGCGGAGCACGCGTTCGATAACGCCAGGCTTCCAGCAAGCGCGATTGTCAATGCGACCGTTTTTATTGGCTGTACTGTCATGATTGTCCTATTTGGAATGGGCTATAAAAGCGCCGACCCTGGGGCTGATGAAGTCGCGGTGGGTTCTGCTTAGCTGCGAACAATCGGCCAGCTTTTTCTCAAGCAAACTCATCTCCCTGAGCTTGTGCGCAGGGTCTGCAGCTGATTTGACGATTGATTCCTCGGCCTCAAAGTAGCGGGTCCTGGCCTGGTCGAACCGACGCGCTGCATGTGCCTCCGACGATAAAGCGATACCGGCCACCTTGTAGTATCCGATGCTCGCGTACCCTTTCTCGACCGGGACACCAAGTTCGTTCCCAAGCAGCATGTGACGAGTCGACAGGTAGGCACAGTCGGTCATCTGGTCTGCGAGCGCTGTCTCAGCCGGCAGAAGGCCAGGGCCACCGCAGCCCGCGAAAAGCGCCAGGACAGCCGACAACGGCGTAGCGAAAGTTGCGGCCCTGCGGTTGCGCGCGGTAAGCCGCACAGTGGACGCAGGAAAAACCGTATTTGGCGAGTCTTTCATGATGAGACGCAGCCCGATGCGTGCCCGATAAGTTATGTGGTGATTCTACAAAAGCGCAGACTTGCCACAA
Source organism: Massilia sp. (assembly GCA_045810505.1). Taxonomy (GTDB): domain Bacteria; phylum Pseudomonadota; class Gammaproteobacteria; order Burkholderiales; family Burkholderiaceae_D; genus JAFCUW01. Next base: position 3,543 of record JBJMVV010000012.1, on the reverse strand, counting down.
AATTTTGAGATAGCGCTGCGCCGAACCAAGACGCAACAATACGACGATAGCATTAATATATTCTACCGAGCAACGTTTTTTGATATCAGAAACAAACTGTCCGGAACTGGCCATGAGTTTGTTCGCGTTGGCCAAAATGTCCAGAAAAGTCCGTCTTGCACTGATCGCCGTTTAAACTCGGCGCCCCCCGTTTTAAAACAGATCGAGTTGCGAGGCGCCCCGCCCTGTTGGGGCGGCCTTCGCCGGCACGACGCGAGGCCGCTGGAACTGGCTGCAGTCGAGCTTTTCGTGGCGGCGGCCGCCGACGATGAGGCCGTATTTTTCGGCCGCGCGGGTGAAGCGTTGGCGGATCAGGTCGGCCCAGACGCCTTCGCCGTGCATGCGGGTGGCGAAGTCCGCGTCGTAGTCTTTGCCGCCGCGCATTTCACGCACGCGGTTCATGACGCGCTGGGCGCGGTCGGGGAAATGGGCTTGCAGCCATTCCTGGAACAGGGTGTTGACTTCCCACGGCAGACGCAGCACCGTGTAATGGGCACCCGTGGCGCCGGCCTCGGCGGCTGCTTCGAGGATTTTTTCAATGTCCGGTTCCGTCACAAACGGAATGATGGGCGCCACGCTGACGCTGACGGGGATGCCGGCCTCGACCAGGGTGCGGATGGTGCGCAGGCGCCGCGCCGGGGCGGCGGCGCGGGGCTCAAGCGTGCGCGAAATGGCGGGGTCGAGCGTTGTGAGCGTGACAGCCGCCAGCGCCAGGCGCTTTGCCGCCATGGGCGCGAGAATGTCGATGTCGCGCTCGATCAGAGAGTTTTTGGTGATGAGGCCGACCGGATGGGCGCATTCGCTGAGCACCTGCAGCACCTGGCGTGTAATGCCCCGCTCCCGCTCGCAGGGTTGATACGCGTCCGTGTTGACGCCCAGTGCAATGGATTCAGGCACATAGCCGGGCCGCGCCAGTTCGCGCCGCAGCAAGTCGGCCGCATTGACCTTGGCGAACAGGCGGGTTTCAAAATCGAGGCCGGGAGACAGGCCCAGGTAGCTGTGCGAAGGCCGTGCAAAACAGTAGACGCAGCCGTGTTCACAGCCGCGGTAGGGATTGAGCGACACGTTGAAAGGAATGTCGGGCGACGCGTTGCGGCTGAGGATGGACTTGGCGTATTCGTCGGTGACGATGGTCTTGATCGGAGGCGCAAGGGGCGCCGCATCGACTTCAGCGCCTGCGTCGGCGCCGTCGCCAACATCGCCCCGTGCAGCGTCAAGGTCAACCTCACCCTCATCTTCACCCGGCTGCACCCAGCCGTCATCAAAACTCTCACGGGCCGCCACTTCAAAGCGCCCTTGCAGGTTCGACACCGCGCCGCGCCCCTTGCGGGGTGCGAGCGGCTTGGGGGGCAGCATGACCTGCCCTTCGAACTCTTCATCGCGCTTGTCCATTGCCATCGTTCCAACTACTGTGCTTATATACAGTAGTGTACTGCGGAAGACGCGGAAGGACAAGCGAGGTACAAACGAAGGATCAGGGAATTTCAGGCGCTGTTGCGCCCCCGCTCAGGGCGTGCAGTTACCGCGATGGAAGCCGCACAGCAGGGTGAACAACTCGACCCAGCGGCCGTCGAGGTTGGAAGCGCCCTGCACTTTCGGGTCTTCGCTGACGTAGCCGTAGGAAGTAATGCCGACCACGCGGTTGCTGCCCGTCTTGATCCCGGTGCCGCCGCCGACCTGCAGGACCTGGAAGTTCTGCACCCATGGTCCGCCGCTGGAACCGCCGCGGGCGTCGGAGCCGTATTCGACGTTGTTCGGCTCGGTGGCCTGGAAGCTGTTGCTCATGACGTTCTGCATTTTCTGGCAGGCGTCAAGATTGCAGGGATAGCCCAGCTTGGAGGTGTGGTTGGGAATCAGGCTGTTGGTCTGCCAGCCGAGCCAGCCAGTGACATTGCCCAGGCGAACCGGTGCGCCGCCCGTCGTCAGGGGCTGGTCGTCGAACTCGATCATGGCGTAGTCGGCGGCGTTCGGTACTTCGCCGTTGCCGGTTGCCCAGGCCAGCGTGGTCGTGACGACGCGCCAGTTCCAGGACTTGAACGGGGCGGCGCCGTCACGGTAGGCGGGCACGAACACGAAGTCGCTGTAGAAGCCGGTTGCCAGGTTGCCGCTGTGGACGCAGTGGCCCGCGGTGGCGACGATGCGGCGCTGGATCACGGACGCCGAGCACAGGTAAGGCGCGCCGTTGATCGAGAAAAACAGCTTGCCGACCGTGCGGTAGGGGTAGGCGCGGTCTGCCGAGTACGGAGCGGCCGCGCCCGTGTACATGGGGAATACCCGGGTGCTGGTGTAGTAGGCGCCGAAGCTGCCGGCGGCGGTGGGCGTGACTTCCTGGCCACTGCGTTCAGCCAAGCTGGCGCTGAGGCTGTCATTGCCTTCCAGCGCCTGGTTGCGTCCTTCGATGGAGGTGAACAGGTTCATCGACGGCAGGTTGGCGTCGATGCTCGGTGCGGCCGGGTCGCTCGAGACGGGCTTGCCCGTCATGGGCGCCGCCAGGGTTGGCGCATGGCGCTGACCGGCCGCGGCAATGGGCAGCGTGAGCGGCCTGGCGGCGCGGAAGCGTTCCGGCGTCCAGTAGGTGTTGGGCAGCAGGCTCGACACCGTGTTGGTCTTGACCACTGGGCCGGGGGCTGGCGCCGCGCTGGCGCTGCTTGCGGTGGCAAGCAGGCAGGCCGACGCGAGCGCGCCGGCAATCAACAGAGCTTTTTTCATATTTCCTCGCATTCGTGAGACATCGGAGAACTGCGATGTCGATACTAGCGAGCCATGCAGGCCGGGTGAAAATTAGCGGATGAGTGTCTGATCACGCTCAACAATTGCCGGCGTTACTATGCTAGGAGCAATGAATCTTGGAAATCAGTTTCCGGCCGGCCCGCTTCGGCGTAGCCGGCTTGCTGGTCGACAAAGCCGTCGAAAGCTGCGAGCAGGCGCGCCAGGTCGGCGTCCCCGCCCTGCTGGCCGCATAGTGCGTACGCGGCCGCTTCAAAACTGGACAGTTGATCAGGCCGGTGCGCCTTGCGGATGCGGTAGTGCGAGGCCGGCATGGCGCGAAGCGCCAGTCGAGGCAGCGCGGCCAGCACGGGATTGAGGTGCAGCATCTTGCGGCTCTTGCGCCAGGTGGCATCGAGCACGACGAGACGCTGCTGCGACGCCGGTACCACTGTCGCGCCATCGCCATCGTCGTCGCCATCGGCCGGATACAGCAGCACCGGCGTGCGCCCGTCCGCGTGCAGATGCAGGGACAGTTCGGCGGGATCGAACTGCTCGCCGGTCAGCATCACGCTGCCGGGCAGGCACAGGTGCAGCAGGCGCGCGCTGCCCTTGGCATTGGCCACTTCAAGGGGATGTTGCAGGATCAGGACGCTGGCGCTGGTGGCCACGGGCGCGATCCAGCGGCAGATACAGGTGCGCTGCGGGCGCAGGCAGGTGGGACAGGCAGGACGGCGGGACGGGGTGGACACCATCGGCGCCAGCATACGGGCTGGCGCCGGTTCAGGCAATGTGGAC
>JBJMVV010000011.1:0-18276 GCA_045810505.1 Massilia sp. | reverse complement strand
TTTGCGCGCCTCAATATCCGCCTGCTTCTTCGCGCTCGGCGAATTGCCGACGATTTCGTTGTGCTCGCGCACCCAGGCTTCCGTCGCAGACCGCCAGGCGGCGATGTCGGCCAGCACCAGTTTGCTGCTGGTCTTGGCTTCTTCGGCCACGTTTTCCTGCACCGCTGCCAGATGCTTGCTGGCGGCGTCGAGTTCTTCCTGCTTCATCAGCACGGAGATGTCGGCGGGAATGCGCTTCGTCAATGGCGTGACGGCGTTCAGGTTGAGCACAAAACCGTTATAGCAATCCTGCCAGGTCTCGATCTTCGCGGACACGGCGTCGATTTCCGCATTGTCTTTTGAGATTGCCGGCAGGCGCGGCGTGGGGCAGCGGAACTTGCCCGATTTCAGGTCGGCGCCGTCGTACTTGCTGACCCAGTACGCGATATCGGCCTTGCGCGCCACCCGCTGCTGCATCACGCCGAGCGCCGCGGCCGACACCTTGTTGCCCTTGGCCGCCGACTTGGTGAACCAGCCCTGGGCGATGCCGTCGTCGATCACGCCCGCTTCGCCATACCAGTACATCTCGCCCACGTGCTGCTGCGCCTCCGGATTGCCGGCGTTGGCCAGCTTGGTGTAAAGCTTGAGCGCCTGGGCGTATTGTTTTTTCTCGAACAGGGCGTCGGCGTCGGCCAGCTCATCGGCGTGAGCGAAAGTGGACAGGAGAGCGAGAGGCGACAGGAGAGCGAGGCACAGCAGTAAGGAGCGTTTCATACAGTTCCGAAAAAAACGACAATCAATCCAGCGCGCCGCTGAAATCGGCCAGCAGGTCGGCCTCATCCTCGATGCCCACCGAGACCCGGATCAGCGATTCGGCGATGCCCATGCTGGCGCGGCGCTCGGCGCCCATCTCGTAGAAAATCGTATGAGCAACAGGAATCACCAGGGTGCGGGTGTCGCCAAGATTACTGGCGGGGATGGCCACCTGCAGGCGGTTGAGGTAATCGAAGCAATCGATGCCCTCTTTCAATTCAAAGCTGAGCAGAAAGCCGAATGAACGGAACAGTTCGCTCGCCAGCACGTGCTGGGGATGCGAAGCCAGGCCAGGGTAATGCACGGCAGCCACGCGCGGATCGGCTTCCAGCATGCGCGCCAGCGCCAGCGCGTTCGAGGATGTACGCTCAGTGCGCAGCGCCAGCGTTTCAGCGCCGACGGCAATGTGATGGGCCGCTTCCGGCCCCAGCGAAGCGCCGAAGTCGCGCAGGCCCTTGGAGCGGATCTGCGCCATGCCCCACTGCTTCGGCGGATTGCGCTTGTAGTTCTCGGCAATGTGCGGGTAGCCGCTCCAGTCGTACTCGCCCGTGTCGGTCAGCGCGCCGCCGAGCGCGATGCCGTGCCCGCCGATGGACTTGGTCAGCGCATTGACCACCAGGCCAGCACCCACGGTTTTGGGGCGGAACAGGTAGGGCGAGGTCATGGTGTTGTCGACCACGAACAGGATGCCCCGCTCGCGGCACAACTGGCCGATGCGGGCCAGGTCCGCCACCTGCGTGCGGGGATTGGCGATGGTTTCCACGAACACCAGGCGCGTTTCGGGACGCAATGCCGAAGCCACATTGGCGACCGCCGTGGCGTCAACAAAATCGACCGCCACGCCCTGCCCCGCCACCGTCTGCCACAGGCTGTTGGTGTTGCCGAACAAAAAGGCCGACGACACCACGTGATCGCCCGAGCGCAACAGCCCCTGGAACACGGCGCCGATCGCGCCCATGCCGGTGGCGAAGCAGATGGTCGATACGCCCTCTTCCATGCGCGTGATCTTGTCTTCCAGCGCAGCCACGGTGGGGTTGCCCTGGCGGCCATAACGAAAGCCCGGCTCCTTGCCCTGGAACACGGAAGCCAGTTGGCGGGCATCCGTATAGCCAAAGGCGACCGAGGTGTGCACGGGCTTGTGGAGCGAGCCGTGCTCGATGCCCTTGCGGCGGTCGTTGTGCAGGATCGTGGTGGTAAAACCAAATTGACGGGGTTGCGCGGCGTCGCTCATGGCTTTACTCCGTCGTCGAAGCGGCCAGGTGCAGATGGGTCGCCACGGCGTCTTCAATCGGCGCGCTCTTTGGATTGTGGCGGGCAAATTCAAGACGGTCCAGATAGGCCTGGGTGATATCGCCCGTCACGTAAATGCCGTCAAAGCAGGAAGCTTCGAAACTCTGCAGCGCCGGATTCACATCCGAGATGGAGCGTTTCAAGGCATCCACATCCTGGTAGACCAGTTTGTCGGCGGTGATTTCGCGGCAGACTTCCTCGTTGCTACGCCCGTAAGCGATCAGCTCGCCACGGGTGGGCATGTCGATGCCGTACACGTTCGGGAACAGCACCGGTGGCGCGGCCGAGGCAAAGAACACATTGCGCGCGCCCGCTTCACGGGCCATCTGCACGATTTCGCGGCTGGTGGTGCCGCGCACGATGGAGTCGTCCACCAGCAGCACATTCTTGCCCTTGAATTCGGACGCAATCGCGTTGAGTTTCTGGCGCACCGACTTGCTGCGGATGGCCTGGCCCGGCATCAGGAAGGTGCGGCCGATATAGCGGTTTTTGATGAAACCTTCGCGGTACTCGATGCCCAGTTTCAAGGCCAGTTGAATGGCGGCGGGACGCGAGGAGTCGGGGATCGGCATGACGACGTCGATTTCGCCAGCGGAAAATTCTTTGCGGATTTTTTCAGCCAGGTACTCGCCCATTTTCAGCCGGGTGGCGTAGACCGAGGCGCCGTCGAGAATCGAATCCGGACGGGCCAGGTAGACGTATTCAAACGCGCAAGGATTGAGCGAAGGATTGTCGGCGCACTGGCGCTCGTGCAAGACGCCGTCGTTGTCGACGAACACCGCTTCACCAGGTGCAATGTCGCGCAGGAAGCGGAAACCAATGCCTTCCAGGGCGACCGATTCGCTCGCCACCAGGTATTCGGTGCCGCTGTCGGTTTCGTTGACGCCGATGCACAGGGGACGGATGCCGAAGGGATCGCGGAAAGCCAGCAGGCCATGACCGGCGATCTGGGCGACGACGGCGTAGGCGCCGCGCACACGGCGGTGCACCTGGGCGACCGCCTTGAAGATGGTGTCCGGGTCGAGCGTGTAGCCGCTGGCCGCTTCCTGGATTTCGTGGGCCAGCACGTTCAACAGCACTTCCGAATCGGAATCGGTGTTGATGTGGCGGCGGTCATTCTTGAACATCTCGGACTTGAGTTGTTCCTGGTTGGTCAGGTTGCCGTTGTGGGCCAGGGTGATGCCGAACGGGGCATTGACATAGAAGGGCTGCGCTTCTTCTTCGCTGGACGAACCGGCGGTCGGATAGCGGCAGTGGCCGATGCCGGAGTTGCCCTGGAGCGAGCGCATATTGCGGGTACGGAACACGTCGCGCACCAGGCCGTTGGCCTTGTGCATCGAGAACATGCTGCTGTGATTGGTTGCGATGCCTGCCGCATCCTGGCCGCGGTGCTGCAGGAGCAGCAGGGCGTCATACAAAAGTTGATTGACCGGTTGGTGGGAAACAACGCCGACGATGCCACACATGATGCACTCCTAAAACGGGACTCGTATTAAAAACCGAATAGTGAAAATTTAAAAATGCACGTGCTGCGCGAAGTCAGCCGGCAGGAAAGGTTTGACGGTACGCACGCCCGTTTCCGCCATGGGCGACAAGAGGGCCTGCTTCCAGAAGTCTTGCTGGGGGATCGAGGTCATCCCGCACAATATGACGCCGAACAGCACAATTACAATCCCCCGCGCCAGGCCGAACAGGCCGCCGAGGCCGCGGTCGGCCAGCGACAGGCCGGCGGCCGTCACAACGGCCCCCACCGCCAGGGTCAGGAGGCCCATCAGGAGGCGCACGCCAATAAACAATGCCACAAAGGCCACCATCAGCCGCAGCGCGGCGCCGGGTATCACGGATGGCAACATGGGCGCCAGGGTTGCGCCGTAGGCATTGGCGACGACAAAGGCCACCACCCAGCCCAGCAGCGACAGGATTTCGCGGATCAGGCCCCGCATCGTGCTGATCACGACCGACGCCACCAGGATAAACAATACCAAATAATCGAACAGGGTCACGCCGCCACCCGTGTTTTACCGCCAGGGTGCGCTACGCCGCCCCTACTTGCCATCGGGACGCACCATGCTGCCGCCCAGGCCAACCTTGTCGAGCCTGGCCCGCATCCGGTCCGCTTCCTCGCGCGAGAACGGCCCCACCCGCACCTGAATGCGCTCGCCCGAGGGCGTGCTGACCTTGTGGGTGTGGGCGCGGATGCCGGCGGCGCTGAGTTTTTCCTGCAACTCGTCGACTTTTTCCTGCGAGCCCAGCGCGGCGACCTGCACCACGAATTTTTGCGCAGCACCCTCGGGCGCTTTTGCTTTTTCGGCAGCTTTCCCCTCGAGGATGGCGAGCGCGCGGGCGTTCTCGTCCGGGGTTTTCTCGGCGGGTTTCTCAGCGGCGCGCTCAGCCTTCGCCGCCCTGGCCTCGGCCGCCTTTTTCGCTTCCGCCTTCGCTTCCAGCCGCGCCTTCGCTTCCGCCTCGGCTTCCGCTTTGGCCTTGGCTTTTGCCTTGGCCTTGGCGTCCGCCTCGGCCTTTGCCAGCGCTTCCGCTTTTGGATCGGCTTCCGGTTTTTTCACGACCGGAACAGGCTCCGCCTTCGGCTCCGGCCTGGTTTCCTGCTTGCTCGCGCCCGTCAGCTTGACCGTCTTGATTTCATTCGGGTCCACCAATTGCTCGCGCTTGTCGAGCGTGTCGGCCGGCGCCGGCGCGGTCGGGCGCACTTCGCCGGGGCCGGCGGGCAATGGCAGCGGCGCCGCCTTGTCGCGCGAAGGAATCTGGATCGCGATGTCGCTGGAAATGGGCTTCGGTTCCGAATCGAGGATCATCGGCAGGCCCACAGCGACAGCCAGCGCCAGCGCGACGGCGCCCACCAGGCGGCGGCGCGCGCGTTTCTTTTCGGGCAGGACGGGATCGTCGACGGCGCGCGTCTTGCGGCTTGGACGGGGCGCGCCCTCGCCGGCGCTGGAGGCGCGCTTGGAGCGAGCCCTGACGGCGGCGGGATCTTCTTCGCGGGAAAAATAGCCGCTGTCTTGCGCAGCGGTTTCTTGCTTGTTTTTACTGAAGAGAGAGAACAAGCCCATGCGATTTATTTATCAGTGGTGAGAGGGTTGTCGCGCCGCCATGACGCCGGCGACGGTATAAAACGAACCGAAGACCACAATTCTATCATTCTCTCCGGCACGGCTCATCGCGTTTGCGTAGGCGTCCAGCGGGTTTGCGAAGGTGTTGACGGAACGTTCACCCGGCTTGCCATCCTCGGGCGCCAGCGATTCGACGATGCCGGCCAACTTCTCCGGATCGGCTGACCGGGGCGAAGGCAGTGCGGTGAGGCACCAATGGTCGATGTGCTCGGCCATGGGCGCGACCACCCCTTCGATATCCTTGTCGTCCATCACCCCGAACACGGCGTAGGTATAGGGATGAAAGCCCATATTGCCCAGGTTTTGCGCCAGCGCGGAAGCGGCGTGGGGATTGTGCGCCACGTCCAGGATCACGGTGGGCCGGCCCGGCAAGACCTGAAAACGGCCGGGCAGTTCCACCACCACCAGGCCGGTGCGCACTTCCTGCGCGCCGACCGGCAATTCAAGCCGCAATACTTCCAGCGCCGCCAGTGCGGCTGAAGCATTCAACAACTGGTTGGCGCCGCGCAGACTCGGATACGCGAGGGCATTTCTGCGCTGCGCGCGCCCGCCGTAATTCCACTGCTGCTTGTCGCCCGAATAATTGAAGTCGCGGCCCAGCAGCCAGAGGTCGGCGCCGATCGCTTCGGCGTGGGCCACCAGCGATGCCGGCGGGACCGGATCGCTGCAGATGGCCGGCTTGCCGGCGCGGAAAATGCCGGCCTTCTCAAAGCCGATTTTCTCGCGCGTGTCGCCCAGGTAATCGGTGTGGTCGATGTCGACGCTGGTGACGATCGACACGTCGGCGTCGATGACGTTGACGGCATCGAGCCGTCCGCCCAGGCCCACTTCGAGGATGGCGACATCGAGCTTACTGCCGGCCAGCAAATGCATGATGGCCAGAGTGGTGAACTCGAAATACGTCAGATCAACGTCGCCGCGCTTTGCCTCGACAAAGTCAAAGGCCGCGACCAGCGCTTCATCCGTGGCCAGGTCGCCATTGATGCGGGCGCGTTCGTTGAAATGCAGAAAATGGGGCTTGATGTACAGGCCCACCTTGTAGCCGGCGCGCAGCAGAATCGATTCAAGCATGGCGCAGGTGGAACCCTTGCCATTGGTGCCCGCCACCATGATGACGGGGCAATCGAAGGCCAGGCCCATCGCCTGTTTGACCGCCTCCACCCGGGCCAGGCCCATGTCGATGTGAACTTCGGCGTGGCGCGATTCAAGCAGGGCAAGCCAGGCAGGCAGGGATGAAGGCAAATTCATGATTGGAAACTTTGACAGCGGGCGCGCCGTGACGCGCCCGCGGGAGGAAGGACTTCAGGCCAGGACTTCGACAGCTTGATCTTGCAGCAATGCCAGCAGACGGGCAATTTCTTCGCGCATTTTGCGGCGGTCGACGATCATGTCGACGGCGCCTTTTTGCACGAGGAATTCGGCGCGCTGGAAGCCTTCAGGCAATTTCTCGCGGACCGTGTTTTCAATCACGCGAGGACCGGCAAAGCCGATCAGCGCTTTCGGTTCAGCAATGACGACGTCGCCCATAAAGGCAAACGAGGCCGACACGCCGCCCATGGTCGGGTCGGTCAGCACGCTGATGAAAGGCAGTTTCTTTTCCGACAGCTTGGTCAGCATGGCCGTGGTCTTGGCCATTTGCATCAGGGACAACAGGCCTTCCTGCATGCGGGCGCCGCCGGTGGCGGTGATGCAGATGAACGGCACCTTCTGTTCCAGCGCGATCTGGGCGCCGCGAACAAAGCGCTCGCCGACGACCGAACCCATCGAGCCGCCCATGAATTCAAATTCAAAGCAGGCCACCACCACGGGCAGGCTCATGATGGCGCCGCCCATGACCACCAGCGCGTCGGTTTCACCGGTCGCTTCCATGGCCGCTTTCAAACGGTCGGGGTACTTTTTGCTGTCCTTGAACTTCAGGGTGTCGACCGGCAGGGTTTCCTGGCCGATTTCGTAGCGGCCGCCTTCGTCGAGCAGGCTGTCGAGGCGGGCGCGGGCGCGGATACGCATGTGGTGGCTGCATTTCGGACAAACGTGCAGATTCGATTCCAGGTCAGTGCGGTAGAGCACGGCTTCGCAGGACGGGCACTTGACCCACAGGCCTTCGGGCATGGTCTTGCGGGACGCGGCATCCGAGCGCTGGATCCGGGGTGGCAGCAGTTTTTCCAACCAACTCATAGGTTCTCCTTGGACGGCAATTCTTAAGTTGGCGGTAGTTTAGCCCCTCAGCCCCAGGTTGTCGAACTCTGACGTAGCTAATTGCATTTATGAAAACGTTGTAGCTAGCCTGGCGAGGCCATGCTAGCACGGGCCCGCTCCCAGGCGCGCCCTGTTACCAAGTACAGCATGAACAGGGGGCTGCACGCGATGGTGCATCAATCGAAAGCGGGGAACTTTCGTCATCGCTGATAGTTTCGGAGATATTGTCGATAGCTCTATTGGTGTAGGAAACAACAATTCTCACGGAAATACTTACTGCGAGTAAATCAATGATATATTTATACCGAATCGTTGCTGCAATGAATTTCTAATTTGCCAGCGCACGATTACGCGCGGAAAGGAGTGATGATTATGTCAACACATCAATATCCAGTCTGTATGGGGACAGCGCCATGATTACGCCCCTGTTCGCGCGAAAGCTTCCGGCCGGCCAGCGCCGCGCAGACAGTCTGGTCGTGGTCCAGTTTCACCTGTTGCTGGCCGTGATCGTGCTGGCGCGTTTCCTGGCCGAGCTTGAAAGCGAGGCCACCGGCGCCGTGCGCTCCCTGTTCTTTGCCTTCGGGGTCTACAGCCTGGCCGTGTTTCTGCTGTGCCGCTACTGGCTGCCCGTGCGGGTCGAGCGCACCCTGCTCTACCTCGAAGTACTCTGGCTGAGCCTGATGGTGTTCCACACCGGCGGCACCAACAGTCCCTTCTTCCCCTTTTATGTGTTCAGCGTGATGATCGCCGCGTTTCGCTTTGGCAAAGGCGACGGCAGCATGCTGGCCCTGACCGCCACCCTGATGTATGGCGCCGCGTCGGTGGCCGAAGGCACCCAGCTCGACCTGCTGCGCATGGTCATGCGCGGCTGCTTCTTGCTCACCCTGGGTTCCCTCGTTGCCAGCCTGGGCGAAGCCAACCTGCGCCAGCACCGCCGCCTGGCCCTGCTGCGCGACATCAACAGCGTCGCCAATCCCCGTTTCGGCATCGATCGCACCGTGGCCGACGTGATGGAGCGCTGCCGCGTTCACTTCGGCGCCGATGTCTGCCTGCTGGTGGCGCGCCGGGCCGGCGCGCGCGCCAGCGAATTGCGCATTGCCGGAGGCACAACTCCCGCCACGCCCCAGCGCCTGCCCGCCGACGCCCCGCTGGCCCGACTCGATCCGGCCGGCACCCTGCTGTACGAGGGCCTTGGCCCCGGCGCCCTGCCTGCCTGGACCGACCTTCTGCGCGGCGGCCCCCGCCTGCTGCGCCACGACGGCGCCGGCAACTGGCCGTTTGTCGCCAGCGCCGGCGCCGAGGAGGTGGGCGCCCTGTGCGATGCGCGCAGTTTTATCAGCGTGCCCGTCAGTTTTCGCGGCGGCGTGGCCCGCCTCACCGTCTGCGCCACGGCGCGCCGCTTCGAACGCGATGACGCCCTGTTTCTCGAACAGGTGGTGGCCCAGGTGCTGCCCGCGATTGAAAACGTGTATCTGCTCGATCGCATGGCCACCATGGCCGCCGTGCGCGAGCGCCGCTCCATCGCGCACGATTTGCACGACAGCGCGATCCAGCCCTACATAGGCCTGAACGCCTCGCTGGCCGCCCTGCGCCGCCAGGCCGCGCCCGACAATCCCCTGCGCAGCCAGATCGACGAACTGGCCACGATGTCGGCCCAGGTGATCACCGACCTGCGCCATTTTGCGGGCGGCTTCAACAAGGGCGGATGCAAGCCGGGCCTGTTGATCGACGCTCCCCTGCGGCGCCAGCTCTTGCGCGCCAAGCAATGGTACAACGTTGACATCCGGCTCGATGTGCATGGCGCCGACGGCATGGGCGACCGGCTCTCGGCCGCCGTGCTGCAGTTGTCCGAGGAAGGCATCAGCAATATCTGCAAGCACACCCAGGCGCGCCGGGCCAGTCTGCGCATCGCCTGCGATGATCAGCTGCTGCGGATGGACATTGAAAACGACGCCGCGCAACCGGTGCCCCATTTCATCCCCCGTTCGATTGCCGCCCGCGCCAGCGCGCTGGGCGGCTACGCGGCCGTCGAGCAGCGCCGCGGCGCCACCGTGGTGCGCGTCGCCATTCCTGTCTGAGCCCGAGCCCATGAGCGTGCCCTTGCCGATTGCCGTGATGCTGGTGGAAGACCACAAGACCATGCTGTGGGGCCTGCAACGCCTGGTGGGCGATGCGCACACGGGCATGCGGGTGGTCGCAAGCGCCACCAATACGGCGGAAGCGCGCGAAAAATTTGCCGCACTGGTCGTGGCGCCCGACGTGGTGCTGCTCGACCTTGACCTGGCGGGCGAAAGTTCGCTGCCGCTGGTGACCGAACTGCTGGCGGCGGGAGCGCGCCGGGTGTTAATGCTGACCGGCTCGCACGACACCGCCATGCTCGACGCGGCCGTGCGCGCCGGCGCGCGCGGGGTGGTGGGCAAGGATGCGCCCGCCGAGCAGGTCCTAAAAGCCATTGAAAAAGTCCACGGCGGCGAGCTCTGGCTCGACAACGACACCCTGGTGCGCCTGCTGGTGGCCAGTGCCCCGCCGGCGCCGGTCCCGCCGGTGGCCTTGCGGCGCGATCCCGAACAGCTCAAGCAGGACAGCCTCACCGGGCGCGAACTGGAAGTGATCCAGGCCCTGGTCGCCGGCAACGGCGCCGCCAACCGCGCCATCGCCGCGCGCCTGTTCATCTCCGAACACACCCTGCGCAACCACCTGGTCGCCATCTACCGCAAGCTCGACGTCAAGAGCCATCTTGAGTTGTACGTCTATGCGCTGCGGCATCGTCTGGCGGGTGAAGCCGAAGCCGGTCTGCGCGCCGACTAGGCGCCGCTGAAATCAACATCGGGTCTGGCGCCGCAGGTGCCTGACGCGGCCGGTCGCAAACTTCGAACATTCAAAAAGGTGACGCATTCGCATGCGAATGCCCTGCGGCGCCTGTCCCCTTTTTCAATTCACCACCATCAGGACATTTGTCACGCCCTCCCCCAAAACAAAAGGGCAGTTGTCTTACATCGAACGTGATATTCAGCCGATGTGCGCCGCCTCCCCGGCATCTACAGTGAATCTAACGCAGCAGACTCCGCGGCGAACAAGATCACGAGAGCGCCCAGCGCTCCACCAGGGATGAAAGACGACCATGACTGAATTTCGCGCTTTGCTCGAGCTGCTTGGCATGCTCGTCGCCGACGGCCGCACCGGGGTGCTGCTGGCCCTGCTGGCTCTGGCGGCCTGGCATGACAGCCGCAGCTTTCGCATCCCCAACTGGCTCACCGGCGGCGGCATTGTCTACGCCCTGCTTTACAACGCCATGCTGCCTGGCTTTGTCCATTCACCCTGGTGGTGGGCCGGCGCCGGCATGCTGACGGGTTTTTGCGCGATGCTGCCCTGGTGGCTGCTGCGCGTGATGGGCGCCGGCGACGTCAAGCTCATTGCCATGGTCGGCGCCTTCACCGGCGTGCCCGGTGTGCTGCACGCCATCGTCTTCAGCATGGTTGCCGCGGGACTGGCGGCCCTGCTGTTTGCCGCCCTGCGCGGTGTCACCGGCGCCATGCTGGGCAACGTCAAAAGCGTGGCGCAGGGCCTGTGGTGGTCGACCGTGGCGGCGGGCCGGCCTGACATGAACGCCACCCGCTTCACCTCGGTCGGACGGCTGGCTTACGGCGTCAGCATCGCCGTCGGCACCAGCGCCTGGCTCGTTGCCGACCAGCTCGGTTTCATCTGAACGACCTTCACCGCGACGGACACCATCATGAAAAACCTCAAGGCACTCGGGTTGATCGTCTTTGCCCTCCTGCTGGGCCTGGCCGCCGCGGCGTATGCCACCGGCTGGGTCTCGCGCCAGGCCGGCATTTCATCCAACAAGCTGGTCACGGCGGCCGTGGACATTGAGCTGGGCAGCAAGATCACGCCGCAGATGCTCACCACGCTCGACTGGCCCAGCGGCTCGGTGCCGCCGGGCGCCTTCACCGACCTCAAGGCGCTGCAGGACCGGGTGGTCAAGGTGGGCGTGCTGCGCGGCGAACCGCTGGTGGAAGGCAAGCTGGCGCCGGCCGGCAGCCAGGGCGGCCTGTCCGCCGTCATCGCCGAAGGCAAGCGGGCCATGACGGTGCGCGTCAACGATGTAGTCGGCGTGGCCGGCTTCGCCCTGCCCGGCAATTACGTCGACGTGATGGTCAACGCCCAGCAGGAGAAAAACCGCAATGAAGAAGGCCGCCAGATCAGCAAGACGGTGCTCGAACATGTGCTGGTGCTGGCCGTGGCCCAGGAAGCGGGCCGCGACGACACCAAGCCGAAAGTGGTCAGCGCCGTCACGCTGGAACTGTCGCCGGACGACTCGGAAAAACTCGACCTGGCCAGGAGCGTGGGCACCCTCTCGCTGGTGCTGCGCAACCAGGTCGATCAGAAAAAAGTGGCCACCAGCGGCGTGACCAAGAGCGAGTTATTCGGTGAGGCGGCGCCGCTCGCCGTCAAGCCGGCCGCGCCCCGTCCACGCCCTGTCGCCGCGCCGCTTCCCCGCATGGCCCAGGTCGCACAAAGCTGCGTGGAAGTGGTGCAGAACGGCGCCCGCGCTCTGAACTGTTTTTAAGTAAGTCCGACATCGAATCGACTACCGAGGAGCCGCCTTGAATACGCACATCCTGCAAGCCGCCCTGGCCGCTGGCGCCGCCCTTTGTAGCGGGGCCGTCCATGCCGCCGGCGCGGTCGAAGCCAAGTCCGCCCCCCGCCATTGCGCCAGCGTCAGCGTCGCGCCCACCAGCTTTGTCATGCTAGGCAAGTCCAGCGTGATACCGCTCAGCGCCCCGGTGGCCCGCATCGTGATCAGCGGCCAGCCAGCGGGGCAAAAACCTGCCGCCGCGCCCATGGCCCCGGGCGCCATCGCCGCCCCCGCCGCCGTCGCTGAAGTGGTCGAGAACAATGGTGTGGGCGACATGGAAGTGCTGCTGCTCAGCCCCACCGATCTGTTCTTCCGCGGAAAACGGGCCGGCGTCATGAACGTCATCCTGCAGGACGCAAAAGGCGCCTGTTTTGTGCGCGACATCGTCGTCGCCATCGATCCTGCCACCCTGCAGGCCAAGCTGGCCGAACTGATGCCCGAAGAACGCGGGATCCGCGTCAAGAGCGCCGAGAACGCCATCATCCTCACCGGCAGCGTCAGCGACGCCCCCAAGCTCGAGGAAGTGGTGCGCCTGGCCGGGGCCTATGGCGACGGCAAGCGGGTGGTCAACCTGCTGCGCGTGACGGCGCCCCAGCAGGTGATGCTGGAAGTGAAAATTGCGGAAGTGAGCAAGACCCTGCTCGACAAATTTGGCATCGATTTCGCGCGTCTGTTCACCTCGGCCGACGGCATGACCTCGAAAGTCATCAGCGGCATCTTCGGCGGCGGTCCCGCCGTGTTCGGCCAGTTCAAGGGCAACTTCGCCGGCGGTGCGGTCAGCGGCGGCGTGACGGCGGCCGTGAACAGCAACACTGCCGGGGCTGCCGCCAACCTGCTCACGGCCGGCCGCAACGCCACCCTGCTGGGCATCGACGCCCAGAAAAAAGACGGTTTATTGCGCGTGCTGGCCGAGCCGAACATCATGGCGATCTCGGGCCAGACGGCCAGCTTTCTGTCGGGCGGCAAGATCTTCATTCCCGTTGCCCAATCGCGCGATGCGGGCGGCACCACCATCACCCTGGAAGAAAAGGAATTTGGCGTGGGCCTGAAATTTTCGCCCACCGTGCTCGATGGCTCCAGGGTCAACCTGAAACTGGTGTCCGAGGTATCGGAACTGTCGCAGACGGGAACGCCCTTCACCACCGTCGGCGGGGTCACTTCGGTGCTGCCATCGATCTCGACACGCCGGGTCGACACCAGTGTGCAGTTAAACGATGGCCAGAGCTTTGCCATCGCCGGCCTGATCCGTAACAACGTGACGGAAACCCTGACGCGTTTTCCAGGGCTCGGTGAAATACCCGTGCTTGGCGCCCTGTTCCGCTCGACGGAGTTCCAGAAAGACCAGACCGAACTGATCTTCATCGTCACGCCCCGCCTGGTCAAGCCAATGGCCGAGGCCGGCCCGCTGCCAACCAGCAATCACATTGAACCGAGCCGTGCCGACGTATTGCTGATGGGCGCCGCCGAAGGCAAGCCCCAGCTGACGTCGCCCGACGCCGCGCGCAAATAAGGAGCCGCCATGAAAAACCTGTTCGCAAGCATCCTGATGTTGACCCTGGCCGCCTGCTCGACCACGCCCAACTTCGACAGCCGTTTTGGCGCCGCCGTGCGCGACACGCGTTTCGCCATGACCATCAATCCGGGCGCCGGCGCCATTCCGGACCACGCGGCCGGCCTCGACGGCGCCGCCGCACGCGAAGCGATGCTGCGCTACCAGGACAGTTTCAAGGCGCCGCCGCCGGTGGTGAACGTGATCAACATTGGCAACACCAACGCCAAATAAGCCAAACCCGACAGCCTCGACATTTACTTGCAGAAAGGACTTCATCATGAACCCATTGCCAGCATTCCACCACAGCGCCGCCGCCTTCCTCCGCGACGAGGAAGGCGCCCAGGTCGTCGAATACGCCCTGATCATCGCCGTCGTTTCCATCGCGCTGGCAATTGCCCTGACGGGCCTGACGGGCCTGCCCTTTTCCGACTTTTTCACCCGCGTGGCGAACTGCCTGAGCGGTACATGCAGCTGATCCACCCCATTCTGCTGTCCCCAGGGCAGCGTGAACTCCCGCCGGCTGGCCACGGCGGGATCAGCAGCGCGAGTACGGCCATTATTTTTCCACTGTTCTTCAACCACCACCAAAGGGTACAACCATGAACACCTTCTTGAAAGCAGCAAAAAAATCCGCCATCGCCTTTGCCCGTGAAGAAGACGGCGCCCAGGTCGTCGAATACGCCCTGATCATTGCCGTCGTGTCGATCGCCCTGGTGCTGGCCCTCAAAGGCTTGACGACCGGCACCACCTTCTCGGGCTTCATCACCCGTGTCTCCAACTGCCTCAGCAGCGCTACATGCACCTGAGTCCGGGTCCGGCGGGCCAGCCGGCAACGGCGGCCCGCCAATCCCTGGCGCCCCCTTTCATCAACAATCAGGATCACTGCCATGATTGCCCACTCCTCAAGCAATACTGCCGGCAAGCGCCCGCGGCCAGCGCGCCAGGACGGGGCAGTGGCCGTGATGGTGGCCCTGCTGCTGTTGATGCTGCTGGGACTGATGGGCATCGCCCTCGATTTCGGCCGCGTGTTCATCGTCAGAACGGAACTGCAGACGGCCATGGACAGCTGCGCCCTCGCCGCCGCGCAGGAGCTCGACGGCCAGGCCAGCGCCCTGCCGCGCGCCCGCAGCGCCGGGCTGACCGCGGCCAACCTCAACCGCGTCAACCTGCAGTCGGCCAGCTGGGACGGCAAGGGCCAGCTGACCAGCGCGGAGATCACTTTCAAGGATGCCGCCTACGCCGACACCACGGCGGCCACGGCACGTTACGCCATGTGCAGCCACAGCCAGACGGGTGTGAAGATGTGGCTGCTGCACCTGATCGCCGCCACCGGCGGCAGCGCCGCCACCGCCCCCACCACCCGCTCCGTGCTGGCCAGCGCCGTGGCCAGCCGGGCCAGTTCGCAAAGCACCTGCCCGGTGCCGGTCGCGATCAAGGCCAGGACCGGCGGCACCGCGCCCAACTACGGCTTCCAGGTGGGCGAATGGGTCACCGTCTACGACAAGGGCGGCGCCTCGGCCGGCGAAATGGGTTGGTATAACCTCGACGGCAGCAAGAGCGCCAGCGAGACGGCCAACGAGCTGGCTGAAGGCGGCTCCTGCGGCACCCGGGTGGGCGACGTGCTGGGCACGCCAGGCGCCCAGACCAGTGTCGACAAGCAGTGGAATTTCCGCTTTGGTATCTATAAAAACGGCGAGTCGGCAGCCAGCAACCACCCGGACCAGACCGGCTACTCCTATACCTCGTTCAACTGGAAAAATGCGGTGCCCCAGAACGCCTTTTCCGGCACGCCTGCCGCCGGCTCGGCCGCGGGCATCGCCAACTACGTCAGCAAGCGCGCCGCCTACGCCTCCTTCGACGACACCGGCACCGACCTCAAGGATGGCGCCCTGCTCACCTACGGCGACAAGAACAAGCTGAACAGTTTTAAAAACATCGCCTCGCCTGGTGTCGGCGGCGAACATCAGCGCTATGGCTACGCGCGCCGGCTGGTGGTGGTGCCCGTGATCGACGGCAGCAGCAAAGTCACCGATTACGTCTGCATGCTCATGCTGGCGCCCATGACGGGGCCCAACGACACGGTGCAGATGGAGTTTAGGGGCAACGCCGGCAACACGGCCTCGCCCTGCACCACCAACGGCTTGCCGGGCGGCTCGGCCGGCCCGCTGGTTCCGGTTTTGGTGAGGTGAGACCATGCACCCTCCCCTGCGCTCCCGTCGCGGTTCGGCCCTCGTCGAATTTGCCCTGCTGCTGCCCTTCCTGCTGCTGCTGTCGATCATGGTGATCGAACTGGGCCGCGCTGTGCAGCGCTATAACGCCACCGCCAAGACGGTCAGGGACGCCGTGCGCTACCTGTCCACGCAAACCCCGGGCACCCACGTGACGGAGGCGCGCAATCTGATCGTCTACGGCAATACCGCGGGCACGGGCAGCCCGCTCGATCCCAAGCTGACTGCCAGCAATGTACCCACGCCCACCTGGCAGACGGCCGGCGCCAGCCCCCTGATCAATACGGTGACCATCCGCGTCACGGGCTACACCTTTCAGCCGATGCTGGCCAATGTGTTCGGCACCAGCTTTCCCACCATCACCTACAGCGACATCAGCGCCACGATGCGCAGCCCCATATGAAACCCGCCCGCCATCTGATGCGCGCCTGCCGCGGCGCCGCCACCATCGAGTTTGCGCTGGTGCTGATCATGTTCCTGATGTTCACCCTGGCCGTGACGGACTTCAGCCGCCTGCTGTTTGCCTGGAACGCCGCCACCGAGGCCAGCCGCCTGGGCGCACGTTACGCAGTCGTGTGCGACGACACGGGCAACAAGGCCGCCGTGCTGGCGCGCATGCAGACGCTGCTGCCCGACGTGGCCGACATCGCCCTGACCTGGCAGCCGGCCGGCTGCAACAGCGGCTCCTGCGAGGGCGTCACCGTCACCATCACCAGCCTGCGCTTCCAGTGGCTCTCGCCGATTGCCGGCGCGATCCCGCCCAGCATCACCCTGCCCACTTTCAGCACCTACCTGCCCCGCGAAATCATGCGGCAGGATCCCAACAGCGTCGCCATTTGCCAATGAATTTCCATTACAGACCCGGGACACCGTCATGAAAATCGCCGTCATTTCCCCCAGCATGAACCATCTGCACGAGATGGGAAAACTCCTCCTGAGCCTGTCGCACCTGCCCGTGCTGATCGAAGGGGGAAAGAGCAAGATGCGCGAGGCGGCCGAGCACGAGGCGCCCGACATGATCCTGGTCGAGGGCATCTGCTGCGACCCGGCCGAACTGGCACAGGTGGAATACGTCACCACCCACCACCCCCACATCGCGGTGGTGCTGCTGTGCGCCACCACCTCGCCCGACTTCCTGATCAATTCGATGCGGGCGGGCGTGCGCGAGGTGCTGCCCTCGCCCGCCACGCCGGCGGCGCTGGAGGCGACCATCAAGCGGGTCGCCAGCAAACTGCAGGGCAGCGCGGCGCGGCCCAGCGGCAAGGTGCTCTCCTTCATATCCTGCAAGGGCGGCAATGGCGCGACCTTCCTTGCCACCAACCTGGCGCTGGAACTGGCGCAGTCGAAGTCGGTGCTGCTGATCGACCTGAACTTGCAGTTCGGCGACGCCCTTACTTTTGTGCACGAGGCCCGTCCAGCGTCCACACTGGCCGATGTGGCGCGCGAGATCGGCCGGCTCGACGCCTCCTTCCTCGCCGCCAGCACCGTCAAGGTGGCGCCCAATTTCAGCCTGCTCGCTGCACCCGACGATCCATCCGAAGCGGTGGAAATCACGCCCGAGCACATCGAAGCCGTGCTGGCCCTGGCCGTCACCCAGCACGACTTCGTGCTGCTCGACCTGGGCCGCCCCATCAATACCCACACGGTCAAGGCGCTCGACCGCAGCCACACGGTGTTCAACGTCCTGCAGGCCAACCTGCCGTCGCTGCGCAACACCAAGAAGATGCTTGCCATCTTCAAGTCGCTGGGCTATCCGCCGGAAAAAATCGCCTTGGTGGTGAACCGCTTTGAAAAGGGCGGCGACATCGGACTGGCCGACATCCAGCGTGCGCTGGGTCGCCACACGGTGCACACGGTGGCCAATTCCTACAAGCGGGTGGCGGCCTCGATCAACCATGGCGAACCCTTGATGAGTTCTTCGCCATCGAACCCGGTGGCGCGCAGCCTGGCCGAATTTGCCGAGACCCTGAATCCGAAGCCGGAAGACACCCGCGGCCTGCTTGACCGCATCCTGCGTCGCGCTTCGGCCTGAGCGGCGCTTCATTTTTCAAGAGGAGCATGCCATGTCATTCCGGGAAAAACTCAGCGCCGTCGACAAGGCGCCCGACGTGCGCGCCGATGGCGCGGCGGGCGCCCACACGGCCGCCTACAACAAGCTCAAGGCGGTGATCCACCTCAAGCTGCTCGACAAGTTCGATCTGACCGCCCTCGAGGCGCTGCCGCCGGAACTGCTGCGCGCGGAAATCGCCTCCATGGTCGAACTGCTGCTCAACGAAGAACAGGCCGCCATCAACGAACTGGAACGGCGCTCGCTGATCCGCGACATCCAGCACGAGATGCTGGGCTTCGGTCCGCTCGAATTGCTGATGGCCGATCACAGCGTGTCGGATATCCTGGTCAACCGCTACGACCGCATTTTCGTGGAACGGCGCGGCAAGCTGGAAATGACGGCGG
>JBJMVV010000010.1:0-5300 GCA_045810505.1 Massilia sp. | reverse complement strand
GCCAGCACCGCCGCCAGCAGGCCCAATTTATACGGCAGGCCAAACGCGAGCACGGACACAATGCCAGCCACGACCACCCCGGCCAGCACCGCCTGGTTTGTCACCAGGGGAACGGTGACGCAGACAATCGCCAAGGTGCCCGCAAAGCCCAGGCCCCACTGCGCCGGCACCGTCGTTCCCAACAGGATGCCCGCGACGGAACCGACCTGCCATGCGGCCCAGTTCGGGTACATCAGGGCTTTTAGATAGGACAGCTTGCCGGGCGCCGGTTCGGGCGAGGGAAAGCGCTGCAGGAACAGGGCCACCGTCATGTCGCCCGAAATATAGCCAAGGAAAAAACGCTGCCGCCACGGCAGGTGGGCGAAATGGGGCGCCAGCAGGACGGAGAAGATCACGAAACGCAGATTGACGACCAGCGCCGTGGCAAACACGACCCAGACCGGCGCGTTGGCCAGGATCAGGGGCAGCGAGGCCAGTTGGGCCGACCCGGCGAATACCAGCAAGGTCATGCCCAGGCACTGGGGCACCGTCAAGCCCGCCTTGACCATGGCGATGCCCACCACCAGGCCCCAGGCGGCAATGCCGAACAGGGTGGGCGCACCGGCCGCAAAGCCTTCTTTCCAGGCGGCGGGATTGGGCGTGTCAACGTCCTGCAGGGAATACCCGGCCGAAAGCGGGTGAAGCGACTGGTCTCTCATGTGGCTTTCTTGCCACAAAGGCAGGGGACAAACAGACTAGGGAAAAAGCAAAATGGCATCGGACGGGAGGAAAAAAAAGCGGGCGCGGGCGGCGTTTTGCAGGGAAAACGGCGGCCTGGCCGGGTGATTCGAGCGACTATTTTACCGATGCTTTCGGCTGGCGGGCCGAATCGTCTAAAATCGTGGTTTGCCCGGCCGTATCGGCCCGCGCACACCCAACTCGCCCAACGCGCCAACACGCCCAACACGTATTACGGAGAAACCATGAATGAGAAGCACGTACCCGCGGTAGAACTCGACGGCAAGGATTTGCCGGCGCATTGCCCCAATCCGGCCATGCCGCTGTGGTCGTCCCACCCGCGCGTGTTCCTGGACTTCGACCACCACGGCGAAGCCAAGTGCCCCTACTGCGGCACCGAGTACCGCCTGAAACCAGGCACGGTGCTGGCGCATCACTGATCGCCGGCCATGAAGCGCGTCAAGCTCAACGGCAGCCCGGCCGAAGTGGAAGCGGCGTTTTACGACGCCCTCAACCGCGCCGATGTGGAAGCGCTCATGGCCCTGTGGGCAGACGATGACGAGATCGTCTGCATTCACCCCGGCGGTCCCCGCCTGCATGGCCACGCCGCCATCCAGGCTTCGTGGGACGCGATCCTCAACAACGGCGGCCTGCAGATCCGCCCGTCCCAGCTGTACGAGGCGCACAACCTGATGAGCGCGGTACACACCGTGATCGAAGGCGCCACTGCCGCCGAGGGCGAACCGGCGCACCTGCTGGCCACCAATGTTTATCTCAAAACCCCGCAAGGCTGGCGCATGGTGCTGCACCACGTGTCGGTCGCGCCCGGTCCCGCACCGAGCGGCTTGCCGGCGACGGCCAGCCTGCACTAGGCCGGCAAAGGCACCAACGTCATGCGCTACCCCGCTCCGGCCTGGCTGCCCGGCGGCCACCTGCAGACCATCTATCCGGCCGTCGCCATCCGGGTCGACGGCCCGCCCCTGCGGCGCGAACGCTGGCAGGCGCCCGATGGCGATTTCGTCGATGTCGATTTTGTCGACGGCGTACCTGGTAGACCCACGGTGGTGCTGTTTCACGGCCTGGAAGGGTCCTCGCAAAGCCATTACGCCAAGGCCTTAATGGCCGCCGTGGCGGCGCGCGGCTGGTCCGGCGCCGTGCCCCATTTTCGGGGCTGCTCGGGCGAGCCGAACCTGGCGCCGCGCTTTTATCATTCGGGCGATGCCGCCGAAATCGACTGGGTGCTGCGCAAATTGCACGGGCGCGCGAGCGGTCCCTTGTATGCCGCTGGCGTCTCGCTCGGCGGCAATGCGCTGCTGCGCTGGCTGGGTGAATTCCAGCAGCAGGCGCATCTGGTCGACGCCGCCTGCGCGGTGTCCGCGCCGCTCGATCTGGCCCAGGGCGGCGCCGCCCTGTCGAGCGGATTCAATCGCATCTACACGCGCATGTTCCTGCGCACCCTGAAACCCAAATGCCTGCACAAGCTTGAGCAGTTTCCCGGCCTGTTCGACCGCGACGCCATGCTGGCGGCAAAGGATTTGTATGCCTTCGACAATGTGGTGACCGCGCCCCTGCACGGTTACCGCGACACCGACGACTACTGGCACCGCGCCAGCGCCCGCCACGTGCTGCACGACATCACCGTGCCGACCCTGGTGCTCAACGCCCGCAACGATCCCTTTTTGCCCGGTCAACATTTGCCGGCCAGCGCAGCGCCCGCCGTCACGCTGGAATACACCGACCACGGCGGCCACGTCGGTTTTACGGCAGGTGCGCCGCCGGGGCAACTGGATTGGCTGCCACAGCGCATCCTGGGGTTTTTCGATGACGTGGCGGGCAAGAGCGCGACCGATTCTGCCATCCTGTGCGAAGCTGGCAAGCATGGATGACATCGTAAAACAGGCCATGGCCAAGTGGCCCAATGTGCCCGACTGCTACGGCTGGCTGGCGCTCGACGCGCGCGGCGCCTGGCGCATGCGTGACGAGCGCGCCCAGCAACTCAATCTCCCTGGCGACAAGGTCCATCAGGCCGCCCTGCTCGCTTTCATCAACCGCAATTACGAGGCCGATGAACGCGGTTGCTGGTATTTCCAGAACGGGCCCCAGCGGGTGTTCGTCAACCTGGAAGCGACGCCGTATATCGCCCGCACCGATCCTGCGCTGGGTTTGACGGTGCAAACGGGCGCCACCCTTGTGCCGCAGGCAGCCTGCCTCACGGAACATGGCAGCCTGATCGTCACAACCGATCAATTCGTCGCCCAGGTCGATGACCGCGACATGGCGCAGTTGCTGGCGGCCTTGAAACTCGACGGCCATGCGGCCAGCGATGAGGATGTGATGGGCTGGCTGGAAAGCGGCGCCGGACAGATGCAACTGTGCATGGGCGCCGTGCCGGTCACGGTCGAGCGCATCGCCGCCGATTCGCTCGCTGCGCGCTTCGGCTTTGAACGCCTGCCCGGGCCCGGACCCGCGGCCGCCTGAACGCGCTAGCGCTCCTTCTTGTCCTTGTTTTCTTCTTTCTGTTTTGTTTGCAGCTGGCGTTCGCGCGCGTCGATCAGGGCCAGGTCGTAAAACGAGGCGTCAGGCGCCTTGCGGGCGATGCCCAACTGGTCCACTGCGGCGGGCACGGCGCCGGACAGCACATACGATTCGGCCAGCGCGATGTGCTGCAGGCTGAACTTGCCCTGGGCCGCGTAGGCCTTGGCCAATAATTCGTAGAGCTTGGCTTCTTCCCGGTATTGCTGCACCTGGGCGCGCAGGAAGCTGGTGGCCTTGTCCAGTTGCCCGGCGGCGATCATGGCGTCGGCGTACTGGCGAGCGATCCCGCGCGCGAGAGGATATTGCTGGCGATATTGCTCGGCATCCTTGACGGCCTGGGCCACGACGCTGGCAGGCTGGCCGGGAGAAAGCTTGATTTCCAGGTCCAGGGCGGCAAACATGGCGGCGCCGTCGGAGGCGCTCTGGCCGGTGGAAAACACGGCGCCCGTCACCGGCTTCATGGTGGCGCGCGCTTTCGTCAGCCACTCGGCCGCCTTCGGCAACTCGCCCTGCTTCATGGCCAGGAAGGCCAGGCCGTACTGGGCGGACGCCTGCTGCTGGCGGTTTTGCTGCTTGAGTTGTTCCTCAAACGCTTTGCGGGCATCGATGCGGCCCTGGTTGCTTTCATCCTGCAGCACGCGGGCGCGCGAACGCACCAGGTAAAATTCGATGCCGTCGATACGCTGATGAAAAGGCATGGCGCGCACGCGGGCGCGAATATCCGTGATGCGCTCGGAGGTGAGCGGATGGCTCATCAGCGAGGGCGGGGTCAGGTCCGAATACACCTTGGTCGCCGCCTGCATGCGCTGGAAAAACGCCACCATGCCGGAGGCGTCAAAACCGGCCGCGCTCATGATCTGGAAACCGACCCGGTCCGCTTCGCGCTCGGCCTCGCGGGTAAAATCGATCTGGCGCTGGATGGCGTAGCCCTGTCCGCCCATGAACACGCCCATGGCCGCGTCGGGCCCCGCTTTCGAGGCAAGCGCCGCCAGGATGATGGCCGCCAGCGGCATCAGGGCATCGCCTTTTTGCTGCCCGATGGCGCGGGCAATGTGGCGCTGGGCGACGTGGCCGACCTCGTGCGACAGCACCGACGCCAGCTCCGATTCGTTTTGCGCGGCCAATACCAGCGCCGAGTGCACGCCAATAAAGCCGCCCGGCAGCGCGAAGGCATTGAGCTGGGTATCGCGCACGCAAAAGAAGTAATAATCGGCGCCCGTCTCCCCTCGCGCGCCCGGGTAGGCGGCGACCAGGCCGGCGCCGAAATTGTTCAGGTATTCGAGGATGCCGTCGTCGTCGAGGAAATCGCGGTCGCGCCGGATGTCATGCATGATCTCCTCGCCAAGCTTGCGCTCGAGCACGGGAGAGAGGTCGCCCCTGGCGGCATCGCCCAGCACCGGCAAAGCCGGGCTCGATGGCGTATTGACAGCGCTCACTTGCGCCAGCGCGGGCGGCGCGCCGGCAAGCAGGAAGGGGAAAATTGCCGTCGCCAGCAGGCGGGCGGCGAGGGGGAAGGCAGGAACGGTGGTGGCTTTCACGGTGCTATCATACCCGCACCGCGCCGGGGCGGCATTAATCCGCCCCTCCCAGAAACAGATTGTTACCGCTTATCCCATGACCGACTCCCCCCTCACCCACTTCGACAGCGCCGGCCAGGCCCACATGGTCGACGTCGGCGCAAAAGCCGACACCGCCCGCGTCGCCGTCGCCGCCGGCACCATCCGCATGCAGCCAGCCACCCTGGCCCTGATCACCTCGGGCACGGCAAAAAAAGGCGACGTGCTGGGCATTGCCCGCATCGCCGCCATCATGGCCGCCAAAAAAACCAGCGACCTGATTCCTTTATGCCATCCGCTGGCATTGACGCGCGTGACGGTCGATTTTGAAGTGGACGAGGCTGGTTCAAGAGTGCATTGCCGCGCGCAAGTGGAAACCTACGGCAAGACCGGGGTAGAGATGGAAGCCTTGACGGCCGTGCAGGTGGGCTTGCTCACTATTTACGATATGTGCAAGGCGGCGGACCGGGGGATGGTGATGACGGATGTGCG
>JBJMVV010000009.1:0-3908 GCA_045810505.1 Massilia sp. | reverse complement strand
TTCATGGCGGCCACCCCTGTCTGCTTTGATTGGACTTCCACTGGACTTGCTTGCATATTGCACCTGCTTGGAATGAATGTAGCCGAAGCGTAGCAAAAAATCCAGCGGCGTGGGCAAACACGGCGAAAACCCCGGCTGGCAGCGCGCGTCTGATGCAATCCGGGTCAAGAACAGACAGTGCCGCGCGATGGGGAACGGTGCTACGATGCGGCCCATCATCAGCCTTTAGCGAGTCCACCATGAGCGGTCCCCAGTACCCCGGTTTCGACACCCTTGCCCTGCATGCGGGCAGTGTTCCCGACCCCACCACGGGCGCGCGCGCGACCCCGGTGTATTTCACCTCTTCGTTCGCCTTCAAGGACTCGGACCACGCCGCCTCGCTATTCAATATGGAGCGGGCCGGCCACGTTTATTCGCGCATCTCCAACCCCACCAACGCGGTGCTCGAAGAACGGGTCGCCGCGCTCGAGGGGGGTGTGGCCGGCATCGCCACCGCCAGCGGCCAGGCCGCCATGCACCTGGGCCTGGCCACCATCGCCCAGGCGGGCGACCATATCGTCGCCTCGCGCGCCCTCTACGGCGGCTCGCAAAACCTGCTGGCCTACACCCTCAAGCGTTTCGGCATTGCCACCACCTTTGTCGACCCGCGCGACATCGACGCCTGGCGCGCCGCCATCCGGCCCGAAACCAAAGTGCTGTTTGCCGAAACGCTGGGCAATCCCGGCCTCGATGTACTCGACATCCCGAAAGTGGCGGCGCTCGCCCACGAGCAGCACCTGCCCCTGATGCTCGATTCGACCTTCACCACGCCCTATCTGCTGCGTCCTTTCGAGCACGGCGCCGACCTGGTGTTCCACTCGGCGACCAAGTTCCTGTGCGGGCATGGCACCGCAATTGGCGGCGTGCTGGTCGAAGGCGGCACCTTCGACTGGCAGAAAGCCTACGAGGCCACCGGGCGCTTTGCCGAACTGTGCGAACCGTATGCCGGCTTTCACGGCATGGTGTTTGCCGAAGAGTCCACGGTGGCGCCGTTTTCCCTGCGCGCCCGCCGCGAAGGGCTGCGCGATTTTGGCGCCGTCATGAGTCCCCACAATGCCTTCGCCATCCTGCAGGGCGTCGAGACGCTCAGCCTACGCATGGAGCGGCACGTCGCCAACACGCGCAAGGTGGTCGAATTCCTGGTGGCCCATCCGGCGGTGGCGTCGGTGTCCTATCCCGAACTGGAATCCCACCCCGACTATGAACTGGCCAAGACCCTGCTGCCGCGTGGCTGCGGGGCGGTCTTCTCGTTTGCCCTCAAAGGCGACCGCGCCGCCGGCCGCCGTTTCGTCGATGCCCTGCAGGTTTTTTCGCACCTCGCCAATGTGGGCGACGCCAAGTCGCTGGTGATTCATCCGGCTTCCACCACCCACTTCCGCGTACCGGCCGATCAACTGGCCGCCAGCGGCATACTGGAGGGCACCATGCGTTTATCGGTCGGACTGGAAAACGCCGATGACCTGATCGGCGACCTTGGCCGCGCCCTCAAACAATCGCAGAAGGGAGCGTAAATGATCTTCCATATCGACGGCGCCAGCGGCTACGCCTACACGGCTGGCAAATCCTTCAACCCCACCCTGCCCACTTTTGTATTCATCCACGGCGCCCAGAACGACCATTCCGTCTGGGCCGGCCAGTCGCGCTACTTTGCCCACCACGGCGTCAATGTGCTGGCGGTCGACCTGCCGGGCCACGGTCGCAGCACCGGCCCGGCCCTGCACTCGGTGGAAGTGATGGCGGCCTGGCTGATCGCGCTACTGGATGCCGCCGGCGCCGCGAAGGCCGTCCTGATCGGCCACAGCATGGGTTCCCTCATCGCGCTGGAAGCGGCCCACCAGGCGCCCGCGCGGGTGACTGCGCTCGCCATGCTGGGCACGACCTACCCCATGAAAGTATCGGACGCCCTGTTGACCACAGCGCGTGAAAACGAACCGGCCGCCATCGACATGGTGAATATGTTTTCACACGCCGGCGCGGCCACCTTCCAGCCGCAGAACCCGCACGCCCCGCTGGCGGGCGTATCGACCATGGGCGTGGCGCGCCGCCTGATGCAGCGCATGTCCGCCCGCAATCCGGACCAGCTGTTTTATACTGACTTCAACGCCTGCAACGCCTACGCCAACGGCGAAACGGCGGCGCTGAGCTTGACCTGCCCCGTGCGGTTCGTGTTCGGCGCGAAGGACATGATGACGCCGGCCCGGTCGACCAAGCTGCTCACATCGGCTGTCGCCTCAAGCCGCACCGTGATGGTCGACGCCGGCCATGCCCTGATGGTGGAGCAGCCTGACGCGGTGCTCGATGCCTTGATCGGGTTTGCAAAAGAAGTCAACAATTAGGAGACGTATCGTGGCAGAGCGTATCGACAGTTTTGCGCAGTTCTATCCCTTTTACCTGACCCAGCACGCGGACCGTACCTGCCGGCGCGCGCACTTCATCGGCTCCTCGCTGGCCCTGCTGTGCATTGCCGCGGCCTTTGTCAGCGGCGCTGCGCTCTGGATCGTGGCGGCGCTGTTCTGCGGCTACGGCGGGGCCTGGATCGGGCACTTCTTTTATGAGCACAACCGGCCAGCCTCGTTTGCGCAGCCGCTGTATTCGTTCAGGGCGGACTGGATCATGTATTGGCAGATGTTGACGGGCAAGCTGAGTTTTTAGTACCGGGGACTGGCCCTGCGGGGTTTCAGGTCCGGGGGACCTGAAACGAGCCCGAAGGGCCTGTCCACATTTTTGTTCACTGCTACTGCAAGATGGGCGCCGGGGGCGCAGGTAAAGAATGAATGGGGACAGGCGCTGCGCGCTCGCTTTACGTCCCCCGGACGTAAAGCCCCGCAGGGCCAGTCCCCGACTTACGAAAAATGCTCGGCCAAAGTCTGCCCCAACCCCGCCTCCACCGCCGCCTCAACGTCCTTGGCCAAGGTCGCCGTATCGAGCATCAGCAAAGGATCCGTCGTCCCCGGCGCGGCCGCCACGATGGCCGTGCCGCCGAAAATGAACAGGCGGTAGACATCGGCCAGTTTCAGCTTGTCCGGATTGGTCAGCAGCACCCAGTTGTCGCGGCTGGCGCGCGAGCGTTCTTTCCAGCGGGCCCGCGTGGTGATGTTCAGTTCCACCCGGCCCACCCAGCCAGCAGAGACCATGCGGTCGAGCAGCTCCGTCATTTCTTCATAGCCGATGCGGGTGTGGGCGCGAATGGCGGGGCTCGACACCAGCGCCGTATCGGACAGGCGCGCACCCGCGTACAGCACCTTTAAAATCGCCACCGCGTCGACAAAGGCGCCGCCGGGCACCGGCTGATACCACCAGCGCTCGTACTTGATGATGGGGAGCGCAGCCGTGATGGTGGCGCCCACCAGCGCGATCATCCAGGAAAAATACAGCCACAATAAAAACAGTGGCAGCGCCGCCAGGGCGCCGTAAATGATGGCGTAGGTGGGGAACTGCTTGATGAAGATGGCGAAGACGCGCTTGGCGATTTCAAAGGCCAGCGCCGCCACCACGCCGCCGACGACGGCGTCGCCCCAGGCCACGTCGCGGTTCGGCACCGTCACGTACAGCAGCGTGTAGGCGCCGGCGGACAGGCTCACCGACACCAGGGTATAAAACAGCGCACCCAGGAAGGGCACGGCGCGCACCACTTCACTGGTGGCCATGAAAAGCTGCGAAGTGACGGTGAGGGACAAGCCAATCAGGATGGGCCCGAGCGTCAACAGCGCCCAGTACATCACCAGGCGCTGGGTGAAGGGCCGGCGCCGCTTGACGCCCCAGATCTGGTTAAGCGCACGCTCGATCATGCTCATCATGGCGGTCGACGTCACCAGCAGGGCCACCGCGCCGACCGCGGACAGGCGGGTGGCCTTGCTGGCGAACTGGGT
>JBJMVV010000008.1:0-6866 GCA_045810505.1 Massilia sp. | reverse complement strand
CCGGGCCGGTGTGCGCCTGCCGCTGCGTAAATCCTGCGTGTCGGCGCAGTGGAAATATGAACCGGGTTATGTAGGCGGCGACAACGCGGTCGCGCCGGGACCCGGGCTGATGAATATGTCGACCAGTCAGGCCGGCGCGGCCATCGCCTGGGATGTCAGAACTGGCGCGGCGGCGCGCGGCTACGAGCGCGTGCGGGTGCTGTATCAGCAGACCGAGGCGCCGATCCGGATCGCCGTCAGTGTCGACGGCCAGGAAGAGCAGGAAGTAAATCTGGCCGGCGCCGCCGGACCGGGCATCCTCGAATTGCGCGCCGAGCAGCCGATCTCGCAATTGCGCGTGCGCCTGGTGGAAGGCGCCCTGCGCCTGCATGGCCTGGACTTGCATTCGCCCCAGTCGAACGGCTACGCGCTCGATGTGTTCGGCTATCCGGGCGCCACCGTGGCGGCGTGGAAGTCGGCCAGTCAGCCGTATCTGAAAAGCTGGTTCGCCCAGCGCGAGTATCAACTGGTGGCGCTGGAGTTTGGCACCAACGAGGGCAATGGCAAACCGTTCGACCCGCTGGCCTACCGCAAACTGTTGAGCGAATCGGTGGGTAATTTCCGCAGCGTGTTTCCCAACACGGCGTGCGTGCTGATCGCGCCGGGCGACCGGGGCGTGCTGGTGCGACGCTCGTCAAACATCCGCAAAAAGTCCAGTGGCGCGCGTGGCAAGGCGCGGCTCGTCAAAGCCGACGCCAGGCGCAAGAATGCGCCCAAGGTCGACCTGTTTGAATACGCCCGCATCCACGCCGCCATCGGCCGCATCCAGGGCGAAGTCGCCTTCGAGGCCGGCTGCCAGGTGTGGAGCATGCAGGCGGCGATGGGCGGCCCCGGCAGTGCCTACGCCTGGGCCCACCAGTCGCCGCCCCTGATGGCGCCGGACCTGATCCACTTTACGGTCGCTGGCTACCAACGGCTGGCGCAGTTGTTTGCGCGCGACATGGGATGGAGCAGCGCGCCCTGAATTGGCACGCGTGCACTGCATGCATGGACAGGCAGTGTTGCGGCGAGCGAAAAAGTGTCTTGTCGCGCGCCCGGGTTTTTCCTTGGCAATGCCGAAATAAAATGTCTTCTCAATAAACAAGGAGACATCATGCCTCGCTTCCCTCTGATTGCCGCAGCCCTGCTTGCCTCACTTGCCGGCATGGCTGGCGTGGCCGAAGCAGCCGACATCGCCTACCGCAACATCGAAGTCGATGGCGTGCGCATTGCGTACCGCGAAACGGGCGATGCCAGCAAACCGGCCGTGCTGCTGCTGCACGGCGTGCCGAGCTCGTCGCGCATGTACGACGGCCTGATGCGCCAACTGGGCGAGCGCTATCACATGGTGGCGCCCGACTACCCCGGCTTCGGCAACAGCGCCGCGCCCGATCCGGCCCAGTTTGCCTACACCTTCGACCACCTGGCGCAGGTGATGGAAAAATTCACCGACCGGGTCGGCCTGTCCCGCTACACCCTGTTCATGCAGGATTACGGCGCGCCCGTCGGCATGCGCCTGGCGGCAAGCAGGCCGCAGGCGGTGAGCGCCATGATTTTCCAGAATGGCAATGTCTACGAAGAGGGACTGGGCGCCGTGTGGGAAAAGCGCAAGCCGTTCTGGCAGGACCGCGCCGCCAACGAGGCCGCCGTCGTCAAGGGCCACCAGTCGGTGGAAACGACGAAATCGCGCCATCTTGGCAGCGATCCAAACGTGGAAGCCTACGATCCGGACCTGTGGATGGATGAATGGGCTTACCTGAACCGGCCCGGCCAGGCCAGGATCCAGGCCGACCTGATCTACGATTACCAGAACAACCTGAAAGCCTATCCTGCCTGGCAAAGCTGGCTGCGCGAGCACCGCCTGCCCACCCTGGTGATGTGGGGCAAGCATGACCAGGCCTTCCTCGTGCCGGGCGCGCAGGCTTTCAAGCGCGACCTGCCGCAGGCGCAGATCAC
Organism: Massilia sp.; assembly: GCA_045810505.1. GTDB lineage: Bacteria > Pseudomonadota > Gammaproteobacteria > Burkholderiales > Burkholderiaceae_D > JAFCUW01. The sequence goes on along the minus strand of JBJMVV010000008.1, from coordinate 4,892 downwards.
GATTCTCGATGGCGGGCATTTCGTGATGGACACGCGGCTCGATGAGGTGGCGAAGCTGACCGATGCCTTCCTGCGCGCACAGCCCAAGCCAGCCCGCTAAGCGCTACTTGTCGACGGTCCGGTCGCCCTCCCCGTGGGTCTGGGCCAGCGCCATTTCCAGCCAGTCCAGCTCCAGTTCGACGTGGTGAAAGGCATCGTCGCCGATTTCTTCCTCGTCGCGCATCGCTTCCAGGGCGGCGCGCGCGGCTGTCAGCGCCTCGGCGTACAAGCTGCCCTGCCGCTGCGCCACCGTGGTGTTGCGGGCGTCTTCCTCACGCTCCTGTCCGCTGGCCAGCAGCGAGCGGAAGCGCTGGCGCACGTAGTCCGCTTCCGGCGAACGGTCTGCTTCCAGGTGGGCCAGGCCGGCCCGGTAGGCGCGCTCGCGCCCGGCCAGCGCTTCGTGGCTGACGGGGTCGTCGTCGTCGAGCTTCAGGCGGCGCAGCAGGGGCTTCAAGGTCAGCCCCTGGATGACGAGGGTCCAGAGCGTGACGCCAAAGGCAGTGAACACGATCAGGTCGCGTTGGGGAAAGTCGGCCGGCAGGGCCATCGCCGCGGCCAGGGTGACGATGCCGCGCATGCCGGCCCAGGAGACGACCAGGCCGCTGCCGACCGAGGGACGCAGCATGGGCCGGGGCGGCTGGAAGCCGAAGCGGCGGTCATGCCAGCGCATGGCCGCGTTGAAGGACATGTGCCAGGCGATGCGGGCGACAATCACGGTGGCCAGCACGGCAAAGGCGACGCCGACATAATCGGCCAGGGCCGCCCGCGACAGGCTACCGAGGATGGGCCGGATCTGCAGACCGATAAAAATGAAGGCGAAAATATTCAGGGCGAACACGGCGGTGGACCAGACCGCATTGGTGGCCAGGCGCAACTGCGCGTCCAGCCGCACGGCCCCGCTGCGCTGCAGGCTGACGGCAAAGCACACCACCGTCAGTACCGCCGACAGTCCCACTTCGTCGGCCGCGATCCAGACGCCAAAGGTGAACACGAATTGCAGGATGATGGCGCTGGGAATGTGGCTGATCCGCTTTGTCACGCTCAGGGTGAGCCGGCCCAGCACCGCGCCGGCGACGACGCTGCCGGCCACGCCCAGCAGAAACAGCGGACCGATGGCATGCCAGCTGAATTGCCCGGCCGCGACGGCGCCCAGCGCGACCCGGTAAATCAGCAGCGCGGTGGCATCGTTGAGCAGGCTTTCGCCTTCCAATATCGTGACGATGCGGTGGGGTGGATTCAGCTGGCGCAGCACGGCGGTGGCGGCCACCGCATCGGGCGGCGCGACGATGGCGCCCAGCGCCACCGCCGCCGCCCACGGCAGGGCCGGTTCGATTGCATGCGCCACCACGGCCACGCTGGCGGTGGTCAGGCCGACGGCGCACACCACCAGGCCCGCAATGGGCAGCCAGTTGTCGCGCAGGTCGCGCAGGGACAAGTCGTAGGCCGAATCGAGCAGCACGGGCGCCACGAACAGGGCCAGCGCCAGTTCCGGCGGCAAGGTGACGAGGGCGCGGCCGGCGAGAGCGCCAGCACGGCGCCGCCCAGCGCGAGAAAGACGGGATAGGGCGCGCCCACCCGCCGCGCCGCGGCCGCCAGCAGCACTGCGGCCACAAACAGTCCCAGCAGTTGTTCGAGTACCTGCATCGCCGCGCCTGTCTCCTGGCCAGTCTGCCCACGGCGCATGGTAGCGTGCAGGCGCGGCGGACAGCGCCCGCGAGACTGAAGCGCCGGGCGCGCTCGGGCTTCATATCCCGACGGCATGTACTTATAGCCACTTCGTCCTTCTCATCCTTTCCTGCGGGCTTTATATTGATGGGCTGTGCCATTGATTCTGGAGTCCTCATGCCCGTTCGCCCATCCCGTGCTGTCCTTACAAGCACCGCTGCCGCCGCCATCGGCCTGTGCCTGCCCTTGCTGGCCGCCGCGGCCAGCGCCCCCGCGGGCAACGTGGAAGTGGTGAAAATCGGCCACGTGGCAGCCACCTCGGGGGCGGTCGCCTATTTCGGCAAGGACAACGAGAACGGCGCGCGCATGGCCGTTGAAGCGCTTAACGCGCGCGGCGTAAAAGTGGCCGGCAAGCCGGTGCGCTTCGAACTGCTGGCCGAGGACGACGCGGGCGACCCGAAACAGGCGACCGCCGCCGCGCAAAAACTGGTCGACGCCAAAGTCAACGCCGTGATCGGCCACCAGACCTCGGGCACCAGCATTCCCGCCTCTAAAATCTATTTCGACAACGGCATTCCGCAGATCTCGCCTTCGGCCACCAGCCCCCAGTACACGGCGCAGGGTTTCAATACCGCCTTCCGGGTGGTCAGCAACGACCAGCAACTGGGCCGGGTGCTGGGCCGCTACGCGGTCGCCAAACTGGGCGCCAGGCGCGTTGCCGTGATCGACGACCGCACCGCCTACGGCCAGGGCGTCACCACCGAATTCGTCAAGGGTTTGAAGGAAGCCGGCGGCGCGGTCGTCGGCAAGGAATTCACCACCGACAAGTCGACCGAATTTTCCGCCATCCTGACCCGCATCCGCGCCGCCAAGCCGGACCTGGTATTTTTCGGCGGCATGAGCGCGGTGGCCGGCCCCATGCTGCACCAGATGAAGCAACTGGGCTTTGCCGACACCAAATTCGTCGGCGGCGACGGCATCTGTTCCGATGAAATCGTCAAGCTCGCGCAAGGCGCCGTGGCGGACGGCCAGGTGGTGTGCGCCGAGGCCGGTGGGGTCGAAGCGCAGGGCAAAGCGGCGATGGACAAGTTTTACGCCGACTATAAAAAACGCTTCGGCATTCCCGTGCAGATTTATTCGCCCTACACCTACGACGCGGTGCTGACCCTGGCCGACGCCATGGTCCGGGCCGGCTCGACAGCGCCAGCGCGCTATCTGCCGGCGCTGGCCGCCGCGCACTACCAGGGCGTGACGGGGCTGATCGCCTTCGACAAGGCGGGCGACATCCGCGATGGCGCGCTGACCTTGTACACCTTCAAGGGCGGGCACCGCAGCCTGGTCGCTGTCACCCGATAAACTTGTTTTTCGCCTGAAACGCCGCGCTGTCGGCGTTTCGCCACAGGCGCGCACGCGCCCCTTCACAATCCCCGCACCTCTGCGAATTCGCAAACCTCGTTCACTTTATGCGGCGAGCATGGTCAGTAACCGAAGCCGAAGCGGCCCTTTCCGCCGGCCTCAGCCTATCTACTGACCAGGAGGATGTATGCACAAGCGAATTCTCGCCGCGGCCGTCATGGCCCTCGGCGCCGGCGCTGTCAGCGCCCAAAGCAACGTCAGCATTTACGGCATCGCCGACGCCGGCTACGTCCGTGAAACCGGCGGCGCCGTCGACACCGTCAACAAGCTCACCAGCGGCGTCGCCTCGGCCTCGCGCATCGGCTTCAAGGGCAGCGAAGACCTCGGCGGGGGCCTGACCGCCATCTTCACTCTCGAAACCGGCTACCGCATCGACACGGGCGAGGTCGACGTGGCCGGCAGTTTCTTCAACCGCCAGGCCTTTGTCGGCCTGCGCAGCGACGTCGCGGGCCAGCTGACCCTGGGCCGCCAGTACACCGCCTGGCACAACGCCCTGGCCCAGGTGGGCGACCCGTTCGCCACCGGCATGGCGGGCACGGCGCGCAACCTGTTCCCCGACTACGGTCCCAACATCCGCACCAGCAACACCGTCGTCTACACGGCGCCGCCGACCATGGGCTTCGTCGGTGAAGTGTCGTACAGCTTTGGCGAACAGGGCGGCGACAACTCGGCAGGCCGGCAGTTCGGCGGCGCCATCGGTTATGGCGCCGGCCCACTGGCCGCCCGCATCGCCTACATTAACCGCAACAACGACGTCGCCCCGGGGCCGGGCATCACCCCCATCAGCCGCGACATCGGCACCAACCTGCTGCTGGTGGCCAGCTATGACTTCGATATCGTCAAGGCCCACTTTGCGTTTGGCCGCGAACGGGGTTTCAACAGCTCGCCGCTGGGTAACACCAACAACCCATTTGGCGGCGTGCGCCCCACCCCTTCCACGGACAGCAACGACTGGCTGATTGGCGTCACGGCGCCTGCCGGCCCGGGCACCTTCCTCGCCTCCATCATGCGCAAGAACGACCGCAGCAATTTCAACCAGGACGCCAACGCCTGGGGCATCGGCTACGTCTACCCGGTATCGAAGCGCACCAATTTCTATGCGGCCTACGGCTCCATCGACAACAAGAACGGCGCCGGCTACACGGTGGCCAACAACACCGAGCCGGGTTCGGGCGACCGCGCATTCAACCTGGGGGTGCGCCACAGTTTTTAAAAAGGGCGCAAGGCAGCGCCGGGACGGTCCTGGCCAGGCCGGGCCGGGCCGAAAATAGTGCAGAATAGCCGGGCGCGGCGGCGTTCTGGTTGGCTGCGCACTGTTTTCAACGCCCGTCCATGGAGAAGGCATGACCGATCCCCGCAGCCTGTTGCGCCAGATGTTCGATGCCGCCGTCGCGGCCGCCCAGCCCAGCCGCTGCCTGCCGCCTCACCTGCCGGCGCCGCCGCGCGGGCGCACCATCGTGATCGGGGCTGGCAAGGCCTCGGCCGAGATGGCGCGCGTGCTGGAAGCGCACTGGCCCGGTGAGCTGACGGGCCTGGTGGTAACCCGCTACGGCTACGGCGCGGCGTGCGAGCGCATTGAGATTGTCGAGGCGGCCCATCCGGTGCCGGACGCGGCCGGCATGGCGGCGGCCGAGCGCATCCTCGCCATGGTGCAGGGATTGACGGCCAATGATCTCGTCATCTGCCTGATCTCGGGCGGCGGTTCGGCCCTGCTGGCGCTGCCGCTGCCGGGCATCACCCTGGCCGACAAGCAGGCCATCAACCGCGCCCTG
>JBJMVV010000007.1:0-5170 GCA_045810505.1 Massilia sp. | reverse complement strand
GCCGGCATCACCATTTCCGCCACGCCCCGCATCAGAAATAAAGCCATATAAGACGATCTGAGCGCCTGCGGCACGCCGGCACGTGAAAAGGCGCGCGGATGGCCCACGGACAGCGCCACGAGGCTGTGAACGCGTTCTGGCGCCCGTATTGCGATCTGCCAGGCAATGGCTGCGCCCCAATCGTGGCCGACCAGGTGGACCCGAGAGATGCCCAGGGCGTCCAGGATGCCAAGAACGTCGGCGCACAGGTGGTCGAGCTGATAGGCGGAAGTGTCTGCGGGAGCTCTGGAGCGGCCATAGCCGCGCAGATCAGGGGCGATGGCCCGGAAGCCGGCGTCGGCCAGTGCGGTGAGTTGATGACGCCACACCTGGTGGCTGTCGGGAAAACCGTGCAGGAGGAGGACCGCGGGGCCCTCCCCCAGGCTGGACACAAACAGCTCCAGCCCATTGATCTTCAGCAGCTGTGTCTGAAGATCCATCGCATCACACCTAGGCCAGGCGTTTGCGCCGGGCGGCGGCGTGGAGGGCGGCGCCGATCTCGCCGACGATGCCGCGGCGGAACAGCAACACGCAGACAATGAAAATCAGGCCGGTGACCATGCCGACTGATTCGCCCAGCGTCGAGAACCACTCGATGCCGCTGGTGCGCGCCAGAAAGTTACCCATGTCGCCCAACTTGTTCTCCAGCGCGATGATGATGAAGGCGCCCAGGATGGGGCCGACCAGGGTGCCCATGCCGCCAACCAGGGTCATCAGCACGACCAGGCCGGACATGCTCCAGTGCACGTCCGTCAGGGTTTCAAAACCCAGCACCACGGTCTTGGTGGCGCCCGCCAGACCGGCGATGGCGGCCGACAGCACAAAGGCGGTCAGCTTGTAGCGGTTCACGTCATAGCCCAGCGAGATGGCGCGCGGCTCGTTTTCCTTGATGGCCGTGAGCACCTGGCCAAACGGCGAGTGCACGATGCGCACGATCAGGGCAAAGCCGGCAATGCAGATGGCCAGCACGACGTAGTACATGGTGACGTCGTTGGCCAGGTCGACTACGCCGAACAGTTTGCCGCGGGGGATGCCCTGCAAGCCGTCTTCGCCGTGGGTAAATGGCGACTTGAGCATGGCGAAATACACCATCTGGGCCAGGGCCAAGGTGATCATCGTAAAGTAAATGCCCTGGCGGCGGATGGCCAGCCAGCCCATCACGAGGCCAATCAGGGCGGCAACAACGACGCCGACCAGGATGCCCACTTCCGTGGGCAAGCCCAGGGTAGTGAGCGCGTAGCCGGCAAAATAGCCGGCGGCGCCAAAGAAAGCGGCGTGACCAAAGGACAGCAGACCCGTGTAGCCGATCAACAAATTGAAGGCACAGGCGAACAGGCCGAAGCACAGCAGCTTCATCAGGAAGACGGGGTAGCCAATAAAGGGCGCCGCCAGCGCGACCACCAGGGCAAGCAGAAAACCGATTTTGCGATTCATGGGACTTCCTTATTTCTCTTTGCCGAACAGGCCGGCCGGGCGGATCAGCAGGACGATGACCATGACGACAAACACGACCACTTCCGACCCTTCCGGATAAAACACGCGCGTAAAACCTTCGATGATGCCCAGGCCCAGGCCCGTCAGGATGGAACCCATGATGGAACCCATGCCGCCAATCACGACGACGGCGAACACGACGATGATCAAGTGCGAGCCCATCAGGGGCGTGACGTTGATGATGGGCGCGGCCAGCACGCCTGCAAAGCCGGCCAGGGCGACGCCGAAGCCGTAGGTCAGGGTGACCATCAGGGGCACGTTGATGCCGAAGGCTTCCACCAGTTTCGGGTTTTCCGTGCCGGCGCGCAGGTAGGAGCCCAATTTCGTTTTTTCAATCACGAACCAGGTGGCCAGGCACACGACCAGGGAGGCGAGCACGACCCAGGCGCGGTAGTTCGGCATGATCATGAAGCCGAGGTTGGTCGCGCCTTGCAGCAGTTCAGGCACCTCGATCGACTGGCCGGAGACGCCAAAGAAGGAACGGAACACGCCTTCCAGCAACAGGGTGATGCCGAAAGTCAGCAGCAGGCCGTACAGGTGGTCGAGTTTATACAGCCAGCGCAGCATCGACTTTTCCACCAGGATGCCGAACACGGCAACGATGAGGGGAGCGATCAGCAGCATCAGCCAGTAATTCAGGCCGAGCGTGGTGACGCCGATGAAAGCGAGAAAGGCGCCCACCATATACAAGGCGCCGTGCGAAAAGTTAATGACATTGAGCAGGCCGAAGATCACAGCCAGGCCCAGCGACAACATGGCATAAAAGGAGCCGTTGACGAGACCGAGCAGCAGCTGGCTCATCATGGCGGGAAGCGGAACGCCGAAGATTTCCATGGCATCACAGTACAAAAACACCGGGGGACCGGCGTGGACAAAAGAACACGCCACGCCGGAAGAGGCGGGCGCAGGCACGGGGGTCGATTGCGTCAACCAACAAACAGGGACAACCATTACAAAAGAAGCGGGTACGCGACCCGCTTCCTGAACCACATCCCGGCGCAATGCCGGGCCCACCAGACAGCTAAACGGTCTTTATTTCCACAGCGAGCACTTGGTCTCCGCCTTGGTGGCGTAGGCCTGGGCGCCCGGAATGGTGGCAACCACCTTGTAGTAGTCCCATGGGTACTTCGATTCCGACTGCTGCTTCACTTGCATCAGGTACATATCGTGCACCATGCGGCCGTCCGGACGGATCACGCCGCCCTTGGCGAACATGTCGTTGATCGGGGTCTTTTTCAGCTGGGCCATGACCTTGTCGGCATCGTCGCCACCGACGGCCTTGACGGCAGCCAGGTAGTTCATCGTGGCCGAGTAGTCGGCCGCTTGCAGCATTGACGGCTCTTTCTTCATCTTGGCAAAGTAACGCTTCGACCAAGCGCGGGTCTGGTCGTTCTGGTCCCAGTACCAGCCGTCGGTGACGTACATGCCGGCGGTGGTTTTCAGGCCCAGGGTGTGGATGTCATTGATGAACACCAGCAGACCTGCCAGCTTCATGTTCTTGGTGATGCCAAACTCGTTGGCGGCCTTGACGGCGTTGATGGTGTCGCCGCCCGCGTTGGCCAGGCCCAGGATCTGGGCTTTCGAGTTTTGCGCCTGCAGCAGGAAGGCCGAGAAGTCGGACGCCGCCAGCGGGTGCTTGGCGCTACCCAGCACGGTGCCGCCGTTGGCCTTGATGACTTCGGTCGTGTCTTTCTCGAGCGACTGGCCAAAAGCGTAGTCGGCGGTCAGGAAGTACCAGGATTTGCCGCCCTGCTTGACGATGGTCGAGCCGGTGCCGCGCGCCAGGGCGATGGTGTCGTAGGCGTAGTGCACGGTGTAGGGGGTGCACTCTTCATTGGTCAGGCGAGCCGAGCCAGCGCCGATGGAAATAAACACTTTTTTCTTTTCCGCGGCGACCTTGGCCATGGCCAGGCTGGTGCCCGAATTGGTGCCGCCGATCAGCATGTCGACGCCTTCGCGGTCGAACCACTCGCGCGCCTTGCTGCTGGCAATATCGGCCTTGTTCTGGTGGTCGGCCACGACAAATTCCACTTTCTTGCCATTGACCATGCCGCCCATGTCGGCGATCGCCATGCGCACGGCTTCGGCGCCGCCATTGCCGTCGATGTCGGAATAGGTGCCCGACAGGTCGGTGATCAGGCCAATCTTGATGACGTCGCCCGAGACTTGCGCCTGGGCCGACAGGGACACGCTCATGGCGCACAGGGCGCCGGCTGCGACAGCAAACACATTACGTTTCATTTTGTCTCCGTGAGGATTTATTTATGACACACAAGCAGGATCAAACGCCCAGCAGCTCGGTCAGCACCGGCATTTTGACGTTCAGTTCAGACGAAGCGAAGGTCTCGACGATCTGACCGTGCTCCATCACGTAAAACCGATCCGCCAGCGGGGCGGCGAAGCGGAAATTCTGTTCCACCATGACGATGGTGTAGCCCTTGGACTTGAGGGTGAGGATCATCCGGGCCAGGCCCTGCACGATCACCGGCGCCAGGCCTTCGGAAATCTCGTCGAGCAGCAACAGGCGCGCGCCCGTGCGCAGAATGCGCGCCACGGCCAGCATCTGCTGCTCGCCGCCGGACAGGCGGGTGCCCTGGCTGTTGCGGCGCTCGTACAGGTTGGGAAACATCTGATAGATTTCCTGCACCGACATGCCCTTTTCGGTGCCCGCCAGCGCAGGGGGCAGCATCAGGTTTTCCTCGGTGGAGAGAGAAGAAAAAATCCCCCGCTCTTCCGGGCAGTAACCAACACCGAGGTGGGCAATCTTGTGGGTCGGCAGGCTGATTGATTCAACGCCATTGATCTTGATGGAACCGGTGCGCTTGCCCGTCAGACCCATGATGGCGCGCATGGTGGTGGTGCGTCCGGCCCCATTGCGGCCCAACAAGGTCACCACTTCGCCCTGGTTGACCGAGAGATTGACGTTGTGGAGGATGTGGGATTCGCCGTACCAGGCTTGCAGATTGCTAATTTCCAGTGCGGCCGCCATCAATGGGCTCCTTCCAGCTCGACATTGACGGTGCCCATATAGGCTTCCATCACTTGGGGATTGCGCGACACTTCCGCATAGCTGCCCTCGGCCAGCATGGCGCCCCGTTGCAGCACGGAGATCTTGTCGCAGATGCCGGACACGACGCTCATATTGTGTTCGACCATCAGGATGGTGCGGCCGGCCGCCACTTTTTTAATCAGTTCGGTAACGCGGTGCACGTCCTCGTGGCCCATGCCCTGGGTGGGTTCGTCCAAGAGCATCAGTTCCGGCTCCATCGCCAGGGTGGTGGCAATTTCCAGCGCACGCTTGCGCCCGTATGGCATGTCGACGGTGACGGTGTCGGCAAATTCGGTCAGGTCCACTTCAGCCAGCAGGGCCATGGCGCGGTCGTTCAGCTTGGACAGTGAGCGCTCGCTTTTCCAGAAATGGAAAGACGTACCCAGCTGACGCTGCAGGCCGATGCGCACGTTCTGCAACACGGTGAGATGGGGAAACACGGCTGAAATCTGGAACGAGCGGATCACGCCCATGCGGGCGATCTGCGCGGGCGCGGCCGCCGTGATGTCGCGGCCATTGAACAGGATCTGGCCCGAGGTCGGCACCAGAAACTTGGTGAGCAAATTAAAACAGGTGGTTTTGCCGGCG
>JBJMVV010000006.1:0-12226 GCA_045810505.1 Massilia sp. | reverse complement strand
TTGTCGCCCACCATGATGCGACCTGACAAGGTCGTGTCGAACATGGTCGTCGGCTTGACGCGGTTGGTGTCGAGCGCCAGCGCCACCGTAAACGGTTTCAAGGTCGAACCGGGTTCAAAGGTGTCGGTGATGACGCGGTTGCGCAACTGCTCGCCCGTCAGCTTGGTGCGGTCGTTCGGGTTGTAGGTCGGCCAGTTGGCCAGCGCCAGCACTTCGCCCGTGTGCACATCAAGCACCACGGCGGCGCCGGCCTTGGCGTGGAATTTTTCCACCGCTTCCTTAATGCTGGTAAAGGCGATGTATTGGAGTTTGCTGTCGACCGACAGGGTCAGGTCCTTGCCGTCGTGCGGCTCTTTCGACAGGCCGACGTCCTCGACGATGTGGCCGAGGCGGTCCTTGATCACCTTGCGGCTGCCGGTGGCGCCCACCAGGTTTTTTTGCTGGGCCAGCTCCATGCTCTCCTGACCCACGTCTTCGACGTTGGTGAAGCCCACCATGTGGGTCATCACTTCGCCCTGGGGATAGAAGCGCTTGTATTCCTTGCGAGTGTCGAGGCCGTCGATATCGAGCTTGTTGATCTTGTCGATGACGTCCATCTCGACCTGGCGCTTCAGGTAGACGAAGGTGCGGTCCGAGTCGAGTTTCTTGCGCAGTTCCGCTTCGCTCATCTCGAGCAGGGCAGCGAGTTTTTTGAGTTTTTCAGGCGGCTCGGCCAGCACGTCGTCGGGGATCGCCCAGACTGCCTTGACGGGAATCGAGGAAGCGAGCACCTGGCCATTGCGGTCCATGATCTTGCCGCGGGTGGCAGGCAGTTCGAGCGTGCGCTCGTAGCGGCTGGCGCCCTGCTTTTGCAGGAACTGACGGGACACGGCCTGCAGCCACATGGCGCGGCCGGCCAGCGCCGCAAAGGCGGCGAACAGCACGAACAGCACCACGCGCGAGCGCCACGACGGCAGGCGCACGGCCAGCAGGGGGCTGGTGGAAAACTTCACACCTTTCGACGCTGCCACGCGCTCGCCCTTCTTGTTCTCGCCGGCCCGCTTCATTTGGTCCCTTCGGTGAGGTACTGGGTGCGTGCGGGCGTCAGGGGCATCATGTTCAAATCAGTGCGCGCAATCTGCTCGATGCGCGCGTTCTTGCCCAGGGTCGACTGGTCCAGCTGCAGCTGCGCCCAGTCGATATCGAGCTGGCGCGCCTGCTGCTGCAGCGCTTCGAGATCGATGAAGAGGTGGCGCGCGATGTACTGGGCTTTGACGACCGACAGGGCGCAGAGCACCAGCAAGCCGGCCAGCACGAGATTGATCTTGCCGCTCATGCTGCATCCTTGTCCGGGGTCGGCAAGCGCTCGGCCACGCGCAGCACGGCGGAGCGCGCGCGCGGATTGGCCGCGACTTCAGCGTCGGACGGCTTGATCTTGGTGATCAGTTTCATCAGGGGCTTGGGCAGGTCCACGGCGCGAATCGGCAGGCGGCGGTCCGGCTGCTCGAGCTTGACTTTCGAGGCGAAGAACTGCTTGACGATGCGGTCTTCCAGCGAGTGGAAGCTGATGACCGACATGCGCGCGCCAGGGGCCAGCATGGCGTAAGCCGCGTTCAGGCCTGCCGCGAGGTCTTCAAGCTCCTGATTGATGAAAATCCGGATAGCCTGAAAGGTACGGGTGGCCGGATCCTTGCCCTTTTCCCGAGTCTTGACCGCGCCTGCCACGATGCCGGCAAGCTGTCGTGTGCTTGAAATTGGTTCGACTGCCCGGCGAGCAACAATCGCCTTTGCAATCTGAAAAGCAAACCGTTCTTCCCCATATTCGCGTATGACCTTTTCAAGTTGTTGTTCGGTTTCGGTGGCGAGCCAGTCGGCCGCGGAGATGCCGCGCGTGGTGTCCATGCGCATGTCGAGCGGGCCGTCGTTGCGAAAACTAAAACCCCGCGCCGCGTCGTCCACCTGCGGCGAGGAGATGCCCAGGTCGAGCAGGATGCCATCGACCTGCTGCAGGCCGCGCTCGGCCAGGGCGCTGCGCATGCTGGCAAAGCTGTCGTGCACGATGCTGAAACGGGGATCGGCGATTTCCTTGGCCGTGGCAATGGCCTGCAGGTCCTTGTCAAAGCCGATCAGGCGGCCCTTCTCGCCCAGGCGCGACAGGATCAGGCGGCTGTGGCCGCCACGGCCGAAGGTGCCGTCTATATAGATGCCATCGGCGCGCGGACCCGCCAGGTCGAGGGCGTTGACCGCCTCGTCCAGCAATACAGTCAGGTGCTTGTATTCAAGCCCCACCGGCACCGTTACCTCAGTCATTGCGGCGCCTTAGAAAGAAAAATTGGAAAGAACATCGGGCATCCCACCGGCCACGGCTTCCTCTTCGTCCGCGGCCAGCTTGGCGGCGTCCCAGATTTCAAAATGTGAACCCATGCCGAGCAGCATGACGTCCTTGGACAGGCCCACGGCGTTGCGCAGTTCGGGAGCAATCAGGATGCGTCCGGCCGAATCCATCTCGACGTCGCAGGCATTGCCCAGGAAAATGCGTTGCCAGGCGCGGGCCGACATGGGCCAGGCGGCGATCTGTTCGCGGTGGGTTTCCCACACGGGGCGGGGAAAGAACAACAGGCAGCCATGGGGATGGCGGGTCAGGGTCAGGCGACCCTCGCACTGGACCGCGAGCGCGTCACGATGCTTGGCAGGAATAGCCATCCTGCCTTTTGCATCGAGGTTGATTGCGGACGCGCCTTGAAACACGGTGTTTTGCCTGATCGTTAAGTTGGGTAATCGTTAGTTTGCGCGTCGGGGAGCACTGATTTTCTCCCACAAAACTACACTTTTCCACACGTTCACCCACTTTAGAGGATGGTCTGAGCAGGGTCAAGCGGTTTTCTTTACGAAAATGGGAATTTTGCTAATGAAGTCAAGGACTTAGCGCACTTACCGCAGAAAGTGGCTTGAAAAAAAAGGTCGATAAATTAGGCACTTATGGAAGAGCCTTAATGTGCCATCTCATCTGTGAATGGTGAGTTGCGGCATCGAAGATGGCGAAAAATAAATATCCGGAGTTCAATATCTGCAACAAAAATCAGCACAGGCCGCTTTTGCTGCAATGGATGAGTTGAGCAGGCTGGACAGCCGCTCGGGGCGCAATATTATCGCTGATTTTCCCAGTCTCGGGCGCGCGCGACGGCCCTGGCCCACTGCGCCATCAGCGTTTCGCGGCGATCACTTACCATGGCCGGCTCAAAGCGGCGCTCGGCGCGCCACTGGGCGTCGAGCTCATCCTGGTCGGACCAGAAGCCCACCGCCAGGCCCGCCAGCCAGGCCGCGCCCAGCGCAGTCGTTTCCGTCACGGCTGGACGCACCACCGCCACCCCGAGCAGGTCGGCCTGGAACTGCATCAATAAATCGTTGCGGGCCGCGCCGCCGTCAGCGCGCACCTCGACAATGGCGCAGGCGGCATCCTGCTGCATGGCGCGCAGCAGTTCGGCGCTCTGGTAGGCGATCGATTCGACGGCGGCGCGGGCAATGTGGCCCCGCCCACTGCCGCGCGTCATGCCGAGCAAGGCGCCCCGTGCATACGGGTCCCAGTGCGGCGCGCCCAGGCCCGCGAAGGCGGGCACCAGGTAGACGCCGCCGTTGTCGGGCACGGACAGCGCCAGCGCTTCGACGTCGGACGACTGTTCGATGATGCCCAGGCCGTCGCGCAGCCACTGGATGGTGGCGCCGCCCATGAAGACGCCGCCTTCGAGCAGGTAGTCGGTCTGACTGCCGATCTGCCAGCCCACTGTACTTAACAGGCGATGATGCGAAATGGCCGGCGTGGACCCGGCGTGCATCAGCATGAAGCATCCGGTGCCGTAGGTATTTTTGACCATGCCGCGCCTGACGCAGGCCTGGCCGAAGGTGGCGGCCTGCTGGTCGCCGGCGATGCCCGCCACGGCGATCGGCGCGCCGAACCATGATGGATCGGTGCGCGCGACCACGCCGCTGCTGGCGACCACCTCTGGCAGCATGTTGGCCGGAATATCGAACAGCGCCAGCAGATCCTCATCCCACTGCAGGCGGTGGATATTGAATAGCATCGTGCGCGCCGCGTTTGACACATCCGTCACATGGCGGCCCGTCAGTTTGAACACCAGCCAGCTGTCGATGGTGCCGAAGGCCAGTTCGCCCTTTTCAGCCTTGGCCCGCGCGCCCGGCACGTGCTGTAACAACCAGGCCAGCTTGGTGGCGGAAAAATAGGCGTCCAATTCCAGGCCCGTGCGCTCGCAGATCATTGCCGCCCTGCCCTGCGCGCGCAGTGCCTCGCAGTGATCGGCCGTGCGGCGATCCTGCCAGACGATGGCGGGCGCGATAGGCTGGCCGCTGGCCCGATCCCACACGACCGTGGTCTCTCGCTGGTTGGCGATGCCGATGGCGGCGACCTGGGTGGCGTTGACATGCTGTTCGCGCAGCACCTGGCGGGCGCAGGCCAGTTGGCTGTCCCAGATGGCGATCGCGTCGTGCTCGACCCAGCCCGGCTGGGGAAACAGTTGGGGGAATTCCTGCTGGGCGCAGCCGGCGATGCGGCCAGCGCGGTCGAACAGGATGGCGCGCGAACTGGTGGTGCCCTGGTCGAGGGCGAGGATGAATTCGCTCAAGTCGCTGGTCGCTCCCACGTCGCAGACGGGCGGCGCAAGCCGCCAGTCAAAATAAAAAGTGAAGCAGGCCGATAGGCCGGATTTTGTTACGGCGCTCACGCTTGCGCGCTTGCGCTATGACAGCCATTCCTCTAGGCGCCTGATTGCTCAGGCGCTCAAGCTCCCTACCCGCACGCTCCGCGAGCCGCCTCAACGCGTGCCTATTTGGGATTGCTCCAGGTGGAGGTTACCGCGTTTCACCGTAACTGAATACGCTCGTCTCTGTGGCCCTGTTCCTCGCCTTATACCTTGCGGCTTTCAGCGGACGGCCGTTAACCGTCACCCTGCTCTATGGAGTCCGGACCTTCCTCCCGCCGTGCATTACGCAACGGCCAGCGGCTGTCTTGGCCTGCATCACGGCGCCATTGTACCTTGTCGGCGCTATTGTCTGGCCGATCGGGGCTTGCCGCCATCAAACGGCAGGGCCAGCAGATCTTCGACCACGCTGGCGATATTGGCCTTTACGGCGCCCTCGTTGGCCAGGCGCATGCGGTCCATGGCGCCGAAGGTGTCGCCGAAAGGCGCCGTGTAGGGCACCGTTTCGGTACGCCGGAAGACTTCCTTTCCAGTGGCGCGCTCGACCAGTGAATAGCTAACCGAGGCGGTCACTGTCAGGTTAATGCCCGTCATCGGCTGCACCAGTTGTTCCATCCGCGCCGACAAGGTGTAGCGTGCGGCCGGCGCGCTTGGCGCCAGCAGGCCCGCATCGCCCAGCGACATGGCCAGGGCCTGGGAAAACTCGCTGTTGCCCACTTTCGAGGCCCACAGGCGGTTGCTGGCCTGGCCGCCGCTCACATCGAGCACCGCGACATTGTTGCGCAGCGGCGTGATGACCATGCGTTGCTGGGGCGTGGCGATGGCCGCCATGCGGTCGCCCCGGGCCGGACCGGCGCAGCCGCCCAAAACAAGAGGTCCTGCGCAAACCAGAAACAAGGTGGACAACAATTTCATGACACACTTCCGGGTGATCGAAACAAGGATTACGGGAGCACAATGTTGTCAATCACTGTAGTTTCTCGGCGTGGCGTTCGTCAATGAGTTTTCTGATAAAAAATTGTATCGAGGGCAGCGGGCGAACTGCCGCCGATTGCAGCGCGCTCAGCCATTAGAGCGCGCTGCAGTGCCGTCAATTCAATGCGACCGCGTCGGCCTTCGTCAACAGGATGTCATCGATAATTTTTCCGATATTGGCTTTGATTGCCCCTTCCGTTGCAATCTTCAAGCGCTCGCTGCCCATGAAAGCGGCATTGAATTCTGCCGTGTAAGGCAGTGTGATGGTACGCCGGAGGATTTCCTTACCGGTCGAGCGTTCAAACAGGGCGTAGCTGACCGTGGCTGACACCGTCATGCTGAATCCGCCAAGCGGCTGGTCGACCTTGTCCATTTGCGCGGTCAGCTGATATTTCCCGCTCTGTTTGCCATTGGCCAGCAGGCCGGCGTCACGCAGGGAAATTTCAAGCGCCTGCTCGAATTCACTATTGCCAACCTTCGCCGTCCACAAGGGGTTGGTTTCCTGACCGCCCGTCACATCGCGCACGGCGATGTTGTCACGAAAGACAGTTTTAACGATACGTTGCGCTGGATTGACCGTCGATGCCATCTGGTCAACGCGCGCCGGCGTGGCGCAGCCTGACAGCAGAGCAGCGACCGCAACGATAGTGCAGAGTGATACGAAATTTTTCATGGTTTTTCCGTTAAATGATGAGAAGGGACCTACACGAAACGCAGTCGATGGCAACTCAGACTGGCGCAGCAGCGACCAGTCCGGCGCATTTGCGCAGCACTGCACTCTGCTGTACAGCTTCGTATTCGCCACGCAAGCGGCCGTAGTCCGCCTCTTGCTGCTTGGTGCCTCCCAGTGCGAACAAGGCCGGCCAGAACAGGATCACGCCCACGCCGGCGATGGCTTTATCGTTGCTTGCAGCGGTATCCAGGCGGCCGCCAAGTTGCACAACCCGCGCTTGTATCCTTTGCGACTCGGCCGCGAGTTGATTGCAGTCGTACGCCTGGTATTGAATTGGCGAGGTGTAGGTGATTGGAACGTCCTTTGACGCGGTCGCACAGGCACTCAACAGCGTCATGACAAGCACAGGTATTGCGGCTCTACGCATATATCCCCCAGTTATTGTTATATTAATAAAATGTTGCCTTACCGACTCTAATTGCAGTTTTATCTATTGTCAATTTTTATATTTTGTTTTGGTAACAGTCGGTCCATAGGGTCCGGGACGCTTGCCTTGTTGGAATATGAAAATTGCTGTCGCCTATACAAAAGCCTCTCCGCACGGGCTCGCTTAGAATGGCCCGACCCCGGCCCCCGGCTTCGTTTCATCAGATCTAATCAGTAAAGGCGCGCACATGACCAACCCCTCCCGCAGCGGCGGACAGATTCTCGTTGACGCCCTCGCCATCCACGGCGTCGATACCGCCTTCGGCGTTCCCGGCGAAAGCTACCTGGACGTGCTCGACGCCCTGCACGATTCGAACATCGACTTCGTCATCAACCGCCAGGAGGGCGGCGCCGCCTTCATGGCCGAAGCCTACGGCAAGCTGACAGGCAAACCGGGCATCTGCTTTGTCACCCGCGGCCCCGGCGCCACCAATGCCGCCATCGGCGTGCACACGGCGTACCAGGATTCCACGCCGATGATCCTCTTCATCGGCCAGGTGGGGCTGGACTTCATGGACCGCGAAGCGTTCCAGGAGATCGACTACCGCCGCATGTACGGCCAGATGGCCAAGTGGGTCACCCAGATCGACCGCGCCGAGCGCATCCCCGAATACATCGCCCGCGCTTTTCAAATCGCCACCAGCGGGCGGCCCGGTCCCGTGGTGCTGGCGCTGCCCGAAGACATGCTGGCGACAAAGGCCGTGGTGGCCGACACGCGCGCCTACACGCCCGTGCAGGCTTGCCCGGCCGCCGCCCAGATCGATCAGCTGCGCGCGATGCTGGCCGATGCCAAGCGTCCCTTGCTGCTGCTGGGCGGCGGCACGTGGAACGCGCAAGCCTGCGCCGACGTGACGCGCTTCGCGGAAGCCAACCATCTTCCGGTTGCCTGCGCCTTCCGCTTCCAAGACCTGTTTGACAATGCCCACCCCCAGTACGTGGGCGACGTCGGCATCGGCATCAACCCGAAGCTGGCCGCGCGCGTAAAAGAAGCCGACGTGCTGATCGCGTTTGGCCCGCGCCTGGGCGAGATGACCACCAGCGGCTATTCGATTATCGAAGCGCCCGTGCCGCGCCAGCGCCTGGTGCACATCCACCCCGATCCCGAGGAACTGGGCAGCGTGTATCAGGCGGAATTGATGATTGCCAGCGGCGCGCCGCAGGCAGCAAGCATGCTGGCGGCGATGGCGCCGGTCGACGCGAGCGCGTGGAAGCACCGCGCCGCTGAAGGCCACAGCGAACTGGCGGCGTGGCAGAAACAGCCGCCGATTTTCCAGGATGGGGTTGAACCTCGTGCCCCCCTCGACCTGTGGCAGATGGTGCAGGATCTGCAGAAAGCGATCCCGCACGACAGCATCATCACCAACGGCGCGGGCAACTACGCCACCTGGGCGCACAGGTTTTATTCGTATGGCGGCATGCGCAGCCAGCTGGCGCCCACCAGCGGCGCGATGGGCTATGGCGTCCCGGCGGGCATCGCCGCGAAAATCGTCGACCCGGCCCGCACCGTCGTCACCTTTGCCGGCGACGGCGAATTCATGATGAACGGCCAGGAACTGGCTACCGCCGTGCAGTACCAGGCCGGCGTCGTCATCATCGTCTTCAACAACAGCATGTTCGGCACCATCCGCATGCACCAGGAGCGCGACTACCCAGGCCGCGTTTCCGGCACCACCCTGCACAACCCCGACTTCGCCGCCCTGGCCCAGGCCTACGGCGCCCACGGCGAAGTGGTCAGCACCACCGCGCAGTTCGCGCCAGCGCTGGCACGCGCGCTCGAGCACACGCGCGCGAAGTCGCTGCCTGCGCTGATCGAGTTGCGCTATGACGGCAATCTGATTACGCCGGGGGCGACGCTCGATACCATTCGGGCGAATGCCGAGAAGGCGCGCCGATAAACGAAGTAAAGAGACTGGCGCTGCATTCGCATTCGAATGCAGCGCCACTGCCTTTCAGCGGATCGTCACGCCCCACGGCAGTTTGCCCACCGCGATATTCGTGACCACCCGGTTGCGATCCAGGTCAATCACCGACACCGAATCCGAGCGGCCATTGGCCACATACAGCTTGGCCCCGTCTGGCGTGATGGCCATATTCCAGGGCCGCTTGCCCACGGCGATGGTGGCGACGATGTTGGCGGTGGTGCGATCGATCACGGAGACCGTCCCGTCGCGGCCATTGCTGACGTAGACCCGGCTGCCGTCCGGGTGCATCGCCACGCCGTTGGGGAAGGCGCCTGCCTTGACGGTGCGGCGCACGGCGCGCGCGGCGACATCGATTTCCACTACCACCCCTTCCAGCTCGCACGCGACCCAGGCCGTGGCGCCGTCGGGTGCAAAGGCGATCCCGCGCGGGCGCCGGCCGACCGGGATGCTGGCCACCTGGGCGCGCTTGGCCACGTCGACGACGTCGACCTGGGTCGCCTCTTCGGCGCTCACGTACAGCCAGCGCCCATCGGGACTGAACACGGCGTGCTCAGGGTTTTTGCCTTCAGTCGGAATCGGCGGCAGCGCCTTGCCTGTGCGCAGGTCGATCAGGATGACCGCATTGGCCTCTTCGCTGGCCGCTGCGACGTAATTGCCGTCAAGGGAAGCGCTGACGCCTTCCGGTGATTTGCCCACCGGCAGGCGGCCCGTCACCTTGCCGCTGTCGCGGTCGATCACGATCAGGCTGTTGTCGGCGCGGTCGCTTGCATACAGCTTGTGATTGGCGCCGGCAGCGCTGCCACGCGGCGCGCCCCCCGTGCTGATGGTGCCGACCACTTTATCACTTTCGGTATCGATGACGCTGATGGTGCCGCTCGTTTCGTTGGGTACGTAGGCAAGCGGCGCAGCCTGCGCGAAAGTCACTATCGAACTTAGAGCAACAGAAAGGATTAAGGGCCACATGTTCATCATTTCCTGGAAATTAAATATGTATCCTAACGCCGATTTTTGTGCGGCTGAGTGAGCTGACTCACATAAACAAATTTCTCTCATCATTATTATTTAACAAGCCTTGTAACTGTTTTTGTAACTGCTATTTAACGCAGAGCTAGCCTTGAAAGTGTCCTGATGAACCATTTCAATTTGCGCAGTATCAGCCAGGCAAGCGCCATCGCGCTGGCAGGCTGCATGCTGTCCACCCAGAGCGCATGGGGCGCGGCGCCCGACGGCAACTGGACCATGGCGGCTCACGACTATGCCAATACTCGCTTCAGTCCGCTTGCCGAGATCACTCCGGACAACCTGGGCAAGCTCACCCTGGCGTTCACTTTCAGCACCGGCGTACTGCGCGGCCACGAGGCGGCGCCCATCGTCGCCGACAACACGATGTTCATCGTCACGCCCTACCCCAATCTGGTCTACGCGCTCGACCTGAGCAAACCGGGTGCGCCGATGAAATGGACGTACGATCCCAAGCCCAGCGCCAGCAGCCAGGGCGTGGCCTGCTGCGACGTGGTCAACCGGGGCGTGGTCTACGCCGACGGCAAGATCTTCATGAACACGCTCGACGCCAACACCATCGCGCTCGACGCGGCAAGCGGCAAACAGTTGTGGCGTACCAAGTTGGGCAGCATTGAAAAGGGCGAGACGGTGACGATGGCGCCCCTCGTGGTAAAGGGCAAGGTTCTGGTGGGCAATAGCGGCGGCGAACTGGGCGTGCGGGGCTGGCTGACCGCACTCGATGCCAATTCCGGCAAAATCGCCTGGCGCGCCTACAGCACCGGACCGGACAATGAAGTGCTGATCGGTCCCGGCTTCAAGCCGTTTTATGCGGGCGACCGCGGTAAGGACCTGGGCAAGAGCACTTGGCCGGGCGAGAGCTGGAAGATCGGCGGCGGCACCGTCTGGGGCTTTCTGTCGTATGACCCCGAGACCGACCTGGTCTACTACGGCACCGGCAATCCGGGACCGTGGAATCCCCAGCAGCGGCCGGGCGACAACAAGTGGACAACCGGCATCTTCGCCCGCAAGCCCGACACGGGCCAGGCCGCCTGGTACTACCAGTGGAGCCCGCACGACCTGCACGATTACGACGGCGTCAACGAGAACGTGCTGGTCGAGCTGCCGCTGGCGGGTGCGATGAAAAAAGTGATCCTGCACCCCGACCGCAACGGCTATTTATACATGCTGGACCGCGCCAGCGGCCAGGTGCTCTCGGCCAGCCCCTACGCCCACATCACCACCAGCACGGGGGTCGATCTGCAAACCGGCAAGCTGATCTACAACCCGGCCAAGGATCCGCAGGCCGGCACGCCCGTGCGCGAGATTTGCCCGGGCGCGCCGGGTGCCAAGGACTGGCAGCCGGCCGCCTGGTCCCCCCGCACCCGCCTGCTCTACCTGCCCATGCAAAACGTCTGCCAGGATGCGGAGACCTACGAAACCAGCTACATCGCCGGCACGCCCTATGTCGGCGCCAGCATCAAGCAGTACCCCGGTCCGGGCGGGCACCGGGGCGAATTCACAGCCTGGGATCCCATCGCGCGCAAAAAGCTCTGGACCATCAAGGAGAATTTCCCCGTCTGGAGCGGCGCCCTCGCCACGGCGGGCGACGTGGTCTTCTACGGCACCATGGACGGCTGGTTCAAGGGGCTCGACGCCAAAACCGGCAGGCTGCTGTGGCAGTACAAGGTCGGCTCGGGCATCATCGGCCAGCCGGTGGCGTACCGGGGACCGGACGGCAAGCAGTACATCGCCGTGCTGTCCGGGATCGGCGGCTGGGCCGGCACCATTGTCGCCGGCGATATCGACCCGCGCGACGGCACCGCCGCCACCGGCATGATCAACCTGACGCGCGACCTGCCCAAGTACACGGCCAAGGGAGGGATGCTGTATGTCTTCGCGCTGCCCTGACTTGCGCGCCATCGTTGCCGCAGCCCTGCTGTGCGCGGGCGTGCAGCAGGGCCACGCTGAAGAGGCGCGCGTGCTGCGCGTGTGCGCCGATCCCGACAACCTGCCCTACTCCAGCCAGCAGGGCGAAGGCTTTGAAAACCGCATCGCCGAACTGCTGGCGGCGGAACTGCACGCCACCTTGCAGTACGACTGGTGGCCCCAGCGCCGCGGTTATGTGCGCCGCACGATAGGCGCGAACATGTGTGACGTGCTGATTGGCGTGCCGGCCGATTTTGAGCGGGTCAGCACCACCCGCCCCTACTACCGCTCGGCCTACGTGTTCGTCACCCGCCAGGCGGACCGGCCGCCCGGCTTCGACAGCGCCGCCATCCGCAGCCGCCGCATCGGCGTGCAGTTCGGCCGCCAGCAGTTCGGCGATGCGGTTTTCAAAGCCTTCGCCACGTTGATTCGACTAGGGCAGGTTGTCGGGATCGGCGCAGACGCGCAGCAAGCGCGCTTCTTCAGCGTGGGCCTGCTGCACGCCCGCGCACAGCAGAGCGGCGGCGACGATGGTGCGCAAGTCAGGTAAG
>JBJMVV010000005.1:0-10544 GCA_045810505.1 Massilia sp. | reverse complement strand
TTCCACCGGTAAATTGTTCCTGTCGGTGGACGATCCGATGGCGATCCGTTCCTACGCCACGCGCACTGGCCTGGCCGGTCACAACAAGAATTCCATCACGGACCTGAGCAAGCTCGAACGCGAACTGAGCCTGGTGCGCGCCCGCGGTTATGCGCGCGACAACGAGGAACTTGAACTGGGCGTGCGCTGCATGGCCGCCGGCATCCACGACGATTCCGGCAAGCTCGTGGCGGGCCTGTCGATCTCGGCGCCGGCCGACCGCCTGCAGGAAGAGTGGCTGGAAGACCTGGTGCAGACGGCGGCAAGAATTTCCTCGACCCTGGGCTACTCGCCAGCACCCTAAAAAATATTGAACTTATACGTCATGCCCCGGTCTGACCTGGGTGGATGATTTGAGACGAAAAAAAGCCGGTTATGCAATATCTCGCATAACCGGCTTTTCTTGCCAATATTGTCTGTTTAACCGAGACCTGGCGGCCGCAACTGTTCGAGCCAGCGCCGCATGCGGCCAGCGTCCGCCGTGCGCGACTGTTTGCCTTTCGAATCGAGAAACACCATGATCACGGCGCGGCCGGAGATCATGGCCTGCATCACCAGGCAGCGCCCTGCTTCATTGATAAAACCCGTTTTTTGCAGGCCGATGTCCCAGTCAGGGCTGGCCACGAGGTAGTTGGTGTTCGAGTAATTCATGATGCGCCCGCCCGCGTCGACCTGGTATTTCGGGTCGGTCGTGTATTCGCGCAGCAGCGGTTCCTGGTAGGCCGTCATGGCCAGCCTCGCGAGGTCACGCGCGCTGGCCACGTTGCGGCTCGACAGGCCTGAGGAATCAACATAATGGGTGTCGTTCATGCCCAGCTGGCGCGCCTTGGCGTTCATCGCTTCCACGAAGGCGCCGATGCCGCCGGGGTAGTTGCGGCCCAGCGCGGAAGCAGCACGATTTTCCGAGCTCATCAGCGCGATGTGCAGCAGGTCGCCGCGCGTCATGCGCGCGCCGATGTTCAGGCGCGAGCTGGTGTGCTTTTCGTGATCGATGTCGGCGTCAGTGATGGTGATGACTTCATGCATGTCCTGCTGCGCCTGGACGACGACGAGGCCGGTCATCAACTTGGTGATGGAGGCAATCGGCAGGGCGACATTGGCGTTCTTTTCAAACAGCACTTCCGAGCTGGTCTGGTCCAGCACGAACGCCACGTTGGACGCCAGGCCCACCTGGTCTTGCGTGAGATTGAGGCCAGCCAGGTCGCCCGCGCTGCGCGGTACGACGAAGGCGCTGCGCACTGGACGAACTGCCACCATGCGCCGGCCGCCGCGCACGCGAATGACGACGCGGCCGTTGCGCGCCTTGGCGGCGCCGGCATGGGTAACACCATGTTTTTTGGAAGCTGCATGCCCGTGCGTCGCAGCTTGCGCCGCGGGCGCCGCGCTCAAGGTGAACACGGCGGACATCAGGGCGGCTAGCGCATACTTATACATCGGGCAATCCTTTGAGGCAGACACAAACACTCGTTGCAGTGTAGCAAACCACTCAGCAATGGCAAGCGTTTTTCCCTACCACGGCGCGGATCGCAGCGACGCTGTTTCGATCACGCGTCGTTTCAAGATCAGTGTAGCAACTCATTCGAGAAAGCGTGCGAACTGTTCAAGCGGAACCCGCTCCGTGACGAGGCTGTTTTCGATTTTGCTCAAGTCGGCGTAACCGAGCGCCATGCCGCACACGACGGTTTCGTTCGCCGGTAAATTCAATTGTTCGGCGATGATCTTGTGGAACTGCGTGAAGGCTGCTTGTGGACAGGTGTCGAGTCCCCTGCCCCGCGCCGCGACCATGATGTTTTGTAAAAACATGCCGTAGTCCAGCCACGAGCCTTGCTCGAGCACGCGGTCAATCGTGAAGATCATGCCAACCGGCGCATCAAAGAAGCAATAGTTACGGCCATGCTGGGCCGCCATGCCGGCCTTGTTATCGCGCCCCAGGCCCAGCAGCGAGTACAGGTCCCAGCCCACCTTGCGGCGCCGCTCGATAAAAGGCGAGACCCACTCGCGCGGATAGTAGGCGTACTCTTCCGTGTGCTGGGCCAGCGCGTCGCGGTCGTTGTAGACCGCCGTGATGGCGTCGATG
The DNA here is from genome assembly GCA_045810505.1 of Massilia sp. Lineage (GTDB taxonomy): Bacteria > Pseudomonadota > Gammaproteobacteria > Burkholderiales > Burkholderiaceae_D > JAFCUW01. Next base: position 8,428 of record JBJMVV010000005.1, on the reverse strand, counting down.
AGGCGGGTGCGCGCCGCGCCCGTGAGCACCGTCACTTTCCAGGGCTGGATATTGGTGCCCGAAGGCGCCCGCGCGGCCGTTTCCAGGATCGCCGCGATGTCTTCCTGCGCGACCGGTGTTGGCAGGAAAGCGCGGATGGAACGGCGGCTCTTGATGGCTTGATCTACATGCGCTTGCTGGGCACTTGAAATCACTGCAGTCTCCTATTTTTTCACGACAAACACGACGCCAAGCACTGCCAGCGCCATGCCGACAATGCCCAGCAGATTGAACACTTCGCCAAACGCCATCCACGCCATCACCGCCGTGGTGGGCGGGGTCAGGTACAGCAGGCTCGTCACTTGCGTGGCATCGCTACGGCGCAGTAATTTGAACAACAAGAAGATGGCGCCGATCGACAGGGCCAGCACTGACCACAGCAGCGCGCCGATGAACTGGGGCGTCCAGTTCACCGTCGTCAACGGCAGGCTGAAATGCTCGAAGATGATCGCCAGCGGCAGCAAGGCGACGGTGGTGGCGGAAAACTGCACCACAGTGCCGGTGCGCAAATCAAAGCGCGGGCAGAAATGTTTTTGGTACATGGTGCCGATGGTTATGGAAAACAGCGCAAACACGCAAAAGGCAATGGCCCAAGGCGACAGGCCGACCAGCTTGACCTTGGCCGCCACCACCAGCGCAACGCCAGTCAGGCCGAACAGCAATCCCAGCCACTGTTTCGGCCGCACCCGTTCGCCGATCAGGGGCGCCGCAGCGGCCGTCAAAATCGGCTGCATGCCGACGATCAGGGCCGACAGGCCGGCCGGCATGCCCAGCTTGATCGCGCACCACACCCCGCTCAGATAGCCCGCCTGCAAGAGCAAGCCGGACACGCCGATATGAAACACGGCCGCGCCGCGCGGCCAGGGCGCTTTCCAGATCAGCACCATCGGCACCAGCACGCACACGGCGAGAGCGCAACGGATCATCAGAAAGGTCAGCGGCGGCGCATACGGCAGGCCGAACTTGGCGACGATAAAGCCCGTACTCCAAAGCAGCACAAAAAAGATGGGGATGGGCGAAAGCCAGGGAGCGGGATGGCTTGACGGCGAAGTGGCGGAACTGGAAGTGGAAGACATCGATGGCGAGGCGGTTCATTCATCAGGGCTGCCGCGCCAACTCAGCCATATTAAAAGCGCAATCAGGCCAGTCTAGCATGGTCGCGGTTTTCGTTTCCGGCGTCTAACACGCAACAGCAGCACCGACTTTTAATGCACGTCGCGTAAGCTTTTGATTTAGCGCAATAAATCCATATAAATTAATTTGTTGCGGCGCACAAAATTCGCTTGACCTTGCTCAAAATCTCAGTAAAATAGGTTCCTGTTGCGCTGCACAATACCTCGCTGCAGTGGCATGCGACCACCTTGCTTCACCAGTTTCAGACACCGAATCATTCCCAACATTTTTGGAGAACCACATGTTTGCAATCCCCGAGCAGTTCTCGAACGCCACCAAAGCCAACTTCGAATCGCAATTCGCCATCTTTTCCTCGCTGACCAGCAAAGCGCTGGAAAGCATGGAAAAACTCGTCGAACTGAACATGACGGCCGCCAAAGCCACCCTGGAAGAGTCGGCCACCGCCACCCGCCAGCTGCTCGGCGCCAAGGATGCTCAGGAATTCCTGTCGCTGTCGGCCGCCCAGGTCCAGCCGAACGCTGAAAAAGCCCTGTCGTATGGCCGCCAGGTTGCTGCCATCGCCGCCGGCACCCAGGCTGAATTGGCCCGCGCCGCTGAAACCCAGCTGGCCGAGACCAACAGCAAGGTCATCAGCCTGGTCGACGAAATGAGCAAGAACGCGCCGGCCGGTTCGGAAAACGTCGTCGCCGCCTTCAAGGCCTCGATCGGCAACGCCAACGCTGGCTACGAGCAGTTCAGCAAAACCGCCAAGCAAGCCCGCGAAGCCGTTGAAACCAACGTCAACGCCGCCGTGAACCAGTTCACGCAAGCTGCGCAGTCGATGGTATCGAAGGCTGCTGCTGCCAAGTAATTAGTCGGCGTAAAAAGCATCGGGGACTGGTCCTGCGGACCTGTCCCCATTTTTTCGACAGCGTAAAAAGAATCAGGGACTGACGCCGTAGGTGTCTGTCCCTTTTTTGTTTTTTACTGCGAATTCAAAACGGCTTCGTTCTACTCCCCCAGATACGCCGCCTGCACCCGCGGATCATGCAGCATCGCCGCCGCCTCCCCGGTCATGATGATGCTGCCCGAATCCATCACATACCCCCGGTGCGATGCTTCCAGCGCCAGCCTGGCGTTCTGCTCCACCAGCAGGATCGTGATGCCCTGCTTCGACACATCGCGGATCACTTCGAAAATCTTTTCCACCATGATCGGCGACAGGCCCATCGAAGGCTCGTCGAGCAGCAGCAGTTCGGGGTGGCTCATCAGGGCGCGCGCCATGGCCAGCATTTGCTGCTCGCCGCCGGACAGAGTGCCGGCCAGTTGCGCATTGCGCTCCTTCAGACGGGGAAACACGGCATACCATTTCTCGATATCGGCCTCGATACCCGCCTTGTCGTCGCGCGTGTAGGCGCCCATCAACAGGTTTTCATGGATGGTCATGCGGGTGAACACGCCCCGCCCTTCCGGCACCATGGCCAGCTTCTTTTGCACCATCTGGAAGGAATGCACGCCGGTCAGCGGCGTGCCCTTGTAGCTGACCACGCCTTCGACGCTGCATGGCGGCAAGGTGCCGGTGATGGCTTTCAAGGTCGTGGTCTTGCCGGCGCCATTGGCGCCGATCAGGGTCACCAGTTCGCCCTTGTTCACTTCCAGGTCGATGCCCTTGACGGCCTTGATGCCGCCGTAGGCCACTTTCAGGCCGGCGATTTTCAACATGTTGTCGCTCATTTGTGCGCGCCTCCCAGGTAGGCGTCGATGACAGCCTGATTCTTTTGGATGTCGGCCGGCAGACCTTCGGCAATCGGCTTTCCGTACTCGAGCACGGTGATGCGGTCGCACAGGCCCATCATCAGCTTGACGTCGTGCTCGATCAGCAGCACGGTCTTGCCTTCGGCCTTGATTTTTACCAGCAGCTCGCGCAGGGCCAGCTTTTCGGTCGCGTTCATGCCGGCGGCCGGTTCGTCCAGCGCCAGCAGTTGCGGATCGGTGGCGAGAGCGCGGGCGATTTCCAGGCGGCGCTGGTCGCCGTACGACAGGTATTTCGAGGTGCGGTCGGCAAACGCGCCGATGCCGACGAAATCGAGCAGCTCCTGGGCGCGCGCGCGGATCGACGCTTCTTCTTCACGCGCCGCCTTGTGGCGGAACACAGCGCCGAACACGCCCTGGTGCGAGCGCACGTGGCGGCCGACCATGACGTTTTCCAGCGCCGTCATTTCGCCGAACAGGCGGATGTTCTGAAAGGTGCGGGCAATCCCGGCGCGCGCCACTTCGTGCGGCGCGGACGGGCTGTAGGGCTTGCCGGCCAGCTCGAACGTGCCCGTATCGGGCTGGTAGAGGCCGGTGATGACGTTGAAGAAGGTGGTCTTGCCGGCGCCGTTGGGGCCGATCAGGCCGTAGATCTGGCCCTTCATGATTTTAATGCCGACGTCGGTCAGGGCCGCCAGGCCGCCGAAACGCTTGTTGACGCCGGAGATATTGAGAATGATTTGGTCGCTCATGTGTGTCCTCGTGCGCGCGCCAGCTTTAAGCCGGGAACGTTTCGCCCTTGTTCGTATCAGCGGCATCAGGCCGGTCTTCGTGCTTCGGCGACGGCCACAGGCCGGCCGGACGGTTGAGCATGATCAGCACCAGGGCCAGGCCGTACAGCAACTGGCGCAGCACTTCCGATTCAATCAGCACCTTGCCGAACACGGCCTGCTGGAACGGTTCGACCACGTGGCGCAGTACTTCCGGCAACGCTGCCAGCAGCACGCCGCCCATGATGACGCCGGGAATGTGGCCGATACCGCCCAGCACCACCATCGCCAGCACGGCAATCGATTCCGTCAGCGAAAACGATTCGGGCGAAACAAAACCCTGGAAGGACGCGAACATGGCGCCGGCGACGCCGCCGAACGAGGCGCCCATGGAAAACGCCAGCAGTTTGACGTTGCGGGTGTTGATGCCCATCGCCTTGGCGGCGATTTCATCTTCGCGGATGGCGACCCAGGCGCGGCCCAGGCGCGAGTGCTGCAAGCGGGTCGTGATGAACACGACGGCGATGCACAGGGCCAGGAACAGGAAATAATAGGCGTTCACGGACGGCATGGAAAAGCCGCCGATGATGACGTTGGCACGCGAACCGGGTTCGCCGGCCAGGTTGACGGCGAAGATGCGGATCGGATCAATCGAATTGATGCCCTGGGGACCATTCGTGAAATTGATCGGATCGTTCAGGTTGTTCATGAAAATCCGGATGATCTCGCCGAAACCCAGGGTCACGATGGCGAGGTAGTCACCGCGCAGTTTCAGGGTGGGTGCACCGAGCAGCGCGCCGCACAGGCCGGCGACTGCCGCCGCCAGCGGCACGATGATCCACACCGACAGGTGAATGCCGTTTTGCTGGATCTCCGGCCCGAACAGGGACACCAGGCTGGCGCCCACGGCCGGACTGTAATTGACGATCGATTCAAGCAACTGGGCAAACTGGGGCGAAGCGAGCAGGCCCGTCAGATAGGCGCCCACCGCAAAGAAGGCGATGTAGCCAAGGTCGAGCAGGCCGGCAAAGCCGACCACGATGTTCAGGCCCAGCGCCAGCATGATGTACAGCAGGGCGATATCGATGATGCGCACCCAGGAGTTGCCGTATTGGGCAGCAACGAAGGGGAAAATGATCAGGCCGATCAGCAGGATCGCCATGCTGGTGTAAGCCTGGCGGGGACGATCTTTGACGTTGAAATTGAGCAGGGCCATGGTGTTCCTTATGCGCGGTCGGCAACGCGTTCGCCCATGATGCCGGAGGGCCGGATCGTGAGCACGATGATCAACACCACGAAGGCGAAGATGTCCTGGTAGTTACTGCCGAGGAAGCCGCCGGTCAGATCAGGCAGGTAGCCGGCGCCCAGGCTTTCAATCAATCCCAGCAGGATGCCGCCAATCATGGCGCCGTAGATGTTGCCGATGCCGCCCAGCACGGCTGCGCAGAACGCTTTCAGGCCGGGCAAGGTGCCCATGGCAAAGGCGATCGAGGCGTAGTTGGCGCCCCACATCACACCGGCCACGGCAGCGAGCGCCGCGCCGATGGCGAAGGTGGCGACAATCACCCGGTTCGAGTCCACGCCCATCAGGCCGGCGACGCGGGGATTTTCCGCGGTGGCGCGCATGGCGCGGCCCATTTTCGTGCGTTCAATCAGGTACACCAGGCCCAGCATGGCAAGCGCGGCCAGCACGAGCAGCAGGATTTGCGTTTGCGAAATCACCGCGCCGGCTATCATGATCGGTTCGCTCGAGAGCAACTGGGGAAATGGCAGCGGGCTGCGGCCCCAGATCATCATGGCAAAGGTTTGCAGCAGGATCGACACGCCGATGGCCGTGATCAGGGGCGCCAGGCGCGGCGCGTTGCGCAGGCGGCGGTAGGCGATGCGTTCGATGATGACGTTGACGATCATGCAGGCGGGAATGGCGCCGGCGATGGCGATGAACAGGTCGATATAGCCAGGCAACCCGGGCGCGACCACTTCAAGCAGTTTCAGAATCGACAGGCCGACCATGGCGCCGATCATCAGCACGTCGCCGTGGGCAAAGTTGATCAGGTTGAGCACGCCATAGACCATGGTGTAGCCCAGGGCAATCAGCGCGTACATACTACCAAGTACCAGACCGTTGATGATCTGTTGGATAAATGTATCCATCGGGGGAAAGTCTCTTTCTTATCGATCTAACAAAAACGGTACCCTGGGAAATCCCGAGGTGCCGCTCCTGAACTGCGTCTGATTCACAAACTCCACACTGACAGTTGCCGGTGTTACTTGTTCTTGACAGTGATTACGCACGAGGACGTAATCCGAGCGTCAACATCATAGCGAGGTTTTGAAAAAACTAACATCGGAAAATCAGCCGTACTCCGAATATTGTTTCCCAATTAATCCTTCGCTGTCGAAATTATGCAACTTTCTTCGAGCCATCGAGGCCTTTGGGCAACGGAAACGTCACATGCTCCTCCACCCCTTCCAGCGCCCGCACGCTTTTCGCGCCCAGTGCCTTGAGGCGGTCAATCACGGCCTGCACCAGCACCTCAGGCGCGGAGGCGCCGGCGGTGACGCCGATGCGCTGGCGCCCTTCCAGCCAGGCTGGATCGATCTGCTCGGCATTGTCGATCATGTGGGCGGGCGTGCCCTTCTTTTCCGCCACTTCACGCAGGCGGTTGGAATTGGAACTGTTTGGACTGCCGACCACGATCACCAGTTCCACCTGGGGTGCCATGAATTTCACGGCTTCCTGGCGGTTGGTGGTGGCGTAGCAGATATCGCCCTTCTTCGGCTCGATGATGTTCGGAAAGCGCGCCTTGAGAGCGGCGATGACGTCGGCCGTGTCGTCCACCGACAGCGTCGTTTGCGAGACGTAGGCGACCTTGTCCGGATTGGCCACCTGCAGGCCGGCGACGTCCGCCACCGTTTCCACCAGGTGCATGCCGGCCTCGGCCTGGCCCATGGTGCCCTCCACTTCCGGGTGGCCGTCGTGGCCGATCATGACGATCTCGCAGTCAAGCTTGCGCATCTTCGCCACTTCCATGTGCACCTTGGTGACCAGCGGGCAAGTGGCATCGAAAATGGCAAAGCCCCGCTGGGCGGCTTCCTCGCGCACGGCTTTCGAGACGCCGTGGGCGGAAAACACCAGCGTGTTGCCGGGCGGGACATCGGCCAGCTCTTCAATAAAGATGGCCCCCTTGGCACGCAGGTCCGCCACCACGTAGGCGTTGTGGACAATTTCGTGGCGCACATAAATCGGCGCGCCGAACTGCTGCAGGGCGCGCTCGACGATTTCGATGGCGCGGTCGACCCCGGCGCAAAAGCCGCGCGGCTGGGCCAGCAGGATTTCCTTGTCGATGGTGTCGATGTCCATGTTCATCCTTCACAGCACTGAAATAAGTTTGACTTCGAAGGTCAGGGGCTTGCCTGCCAGCGGATGGTTGAAATCGAAAATGGCGCCCGTGTCGGTAAATTCACGCAGCACGCCTGCAAAGCGGCCACCGCCCGGTGCGGCAAAATCGACCAGGTCGCCCACCACGTACTGAGCGCCCGGCGCGGAATTTTCGTCCAGGGTCGCGCGCGAGACGGCCTGCACCATTTCTTCGCTGCGCTCGCCGAAGCCTTCGTTGGCGCCCAGCTCAAATTTTTCGTGACAGCCTTCGGGCAGGCCGATCAGCTTCTGCTCGAGGAAAGTCGCCAGTTGGCCCTGGCCCAGCATCAGGGTGGCCGGGTTACCGTTGAAGGTGGTGACGATGTCCGTCCCGTCGGCGGTGGCGAGGCGGTAATGCAGGGTAAGGTAGGCCGAGTCGGTGACGACGGGCGTGGACGCTTGGGTCATGGAGTTCTTCGTTGGCGCAAAGCGACATTGTAAGCCAATGGCGGCTGGGCGGCAGCCATGCAAGCCGCTGCAGACCGGCGTGCGCGCAAAGTCGCCGCACCCAGCCACGGCTAAGCTGGGCATTGTGACAACGACCGCCCGCCTGCCATGACACTCAAACAATTACCCGAACACCAGCGCCCGCGCGAACGCCTCATTGCCGGCGGCGCCGGTGCGCTCACGGATGCCGAATTGCTGGCAATTTTCCTGCGCGTGGGCGTGCAGGGGCGCACGGCCGTCGAACTGGGCCAGCAGATGTTGCATCATTTCGGCTCCATCAATGCCCTGTTCCAGGCCAGTGTGACGGAGTTTTCACAACTGCACGGCCTGGGCCCGGCCAAGTTCGCCCAACTCAATGCTGTGATGGAACTGGCGCGCCGCGCCATCGGCGAACAACTGGCGCTGAAAATTGCACTCGACTGTCCTGAGCTGGTCGAGCAATACCTGCGCACCAGCCTGTATCAACGGCAGCACGAGGTGTTCGTGGTGTTGTTTTTAGACGTCAAGAATCGCCTGCTCGCCAATAGTGAAATGTTTCGCGGCACCCTCACCCACGCCAGCGTGTATCCGCGCGAAGTGGTCAAGGCCGCGCTGCGCCACAATGCGGCCAGCGTGATACTGGCCCACAACCATCCATCCGGCATCGCCGAGCCCAGCACGGCTGACCTGATGCTGACCCGCTCGCTCACCGAGGCGCTGGCGCTGGTGGACGTGCGCGTGCTCGATCACTTCATCGTAGCGGGCCAGCAAGTGCACTCCTTCGCCGAGCACGGTCAATTGTGAAATTTTTCAAATATTGCGAGACACAATTGTTTTTCACAAGTGATTGATTCCTTGATGGTTTTCACGCTATACTCTCGTTTTTCCGAATTGCGGAAGTTTACTA
>JBJMVV010000004.1:0-23109 GCA_045810505.1 Massilia sp. | reverse complement strand
TGGTGGGCGGTGAGGCGGGGGTGGCCGTGCTGCATGAGGGACGCTTCCGGCGCCTGCGCATGCAGCGCGACGCCGCGCTGCGCCGTGTTACCGGGTTTTACGTGGCCGCCGACGGCACGCGCTGGCTCAATGGCGAAAGCGGCTTGCTGCGGATCGAGGCGAGCGACTGGCGCCAGGCCGTGCAGGCCGGCGCGCCGCTGCACCCGACCCTGTTGGACGTGCGCGACGGTTATACCGGCACGGCGGCGGACGTGGCTTCGCTGAGAATGGTGGGGGACCGCCTGTGGGTGACGACCACAGATGGCATCATCGAAGTCGACCCGTCGCGACGCGATCACAATATGCTGGCCCTGCAACCGTCGCTGCTGGCGGTCACCGGGGACGATATCGCCTACCCCTTGACCCAGTCGCCGCAGATCCGCGCCGGTACCACCCGCCTGCGCTTCGACTTCACCGCGCCCGCGCTGAGCCGCCCCGAACGCATCATGTTCAGCTATCGCCTCGACGGCGTCGACCGTGCCTGGCAGAGCGGCGCCGAACGCAGCGCCACCTACACGGGCCTGGCCCCGGGCGACTATGTGTTCCGCGTGCGCGCCATGAACGAAGACGGCGTGTGGAGTAGCAATGAACGCACGCTGGCGCTACGGGTGGCCCCGACCCTGGTGCAGACCGTCTACTTCAAGCTGGCCTGCCTGCTCGCTGGCGCGCTGCTGCTGTGGCTCGGCTATTGTTTGCGCCTGCGCTTCCTGACCCGCACCCTGACCGAGCGCCTCAAGGCCCAGCTGGAAGAACGCGAACGCATCGCCCGGGATCTGCACGACACCGTGCTGCAAACCTTCCAGGCCTTCGTGCTGAAGGTGAGCAGCATGCTGCCCGAAGCCGAGTCCAGCCTGGGCGACCCGCTCAGGCGCAGCCTGCGTGACGCCAAGGGCGCCATCGAAGAAGGCCGTGACAAGGTCTCCAGCCTGCGCGGCGACGCGCGCCAGCAAACCGCCTTGCACGACTATCTGCGCGCGCTCGGCGCCAAGGAGGCCGGACCGGGCCAGCAGTTCACGCTGCGTTGTGAAGGCACGCCACGGCCGCTGCATCCGCTGGTACAACAGGAATTTTGCGCCATCGGCGCGGAAGCCCTGCGCAACGCCTTGCGCCACGCGCATGCCGCGCACCACGAAGTGCTGGTCACCTATGGCGCGACCCAACTGGTGCTGAGCATCCGCGACGACGGCCGTGGCCTCGATGCTGGCGCCGCCGACAAACCCGGCCACTGGGGCCTGCACGGCATCAGGGAGCGCGCCCGGCTGATTCATGCCGATGCGCACCTGCATAGCGCGCCGGGTGCCGGCACGACATGGCGCATCGAGCTCAAGGCCGCGCTGGCGTATGCACATGGCGGACCGCCTGGACGCTGGTCGTGGAAGCGCAAGCAAAAGGAGCTCGCTTGAAGTCGCAATAGAGAGCCTGCAGGGCTCCCAGGGCCTTGCGATGGCGCGCCGGAAGACGGCGTGTGACGGGAAGTAAAATGAAAAAAGCCTGCGCGTGCAGGCTTTTTCATCGGTGCATGGCGGGGAACATTGATGCCCGCGGCACCGCAATCGCGCAGGCGCCGGGACCGGAGTTTCGGCTTACACGTGCTCGCGCGAAGCTGCAGGACTGAACATCATTCCCACTCGATCGTCGCCGGCGGCTTGCCCGAAATGTCGTACACCACCCGGTTGATGCCGCGCACCTCGTTGATGATGCGATTGGACACCTTGCCCAGCAGCGAGTGCGGCAGGTGGGCCCATTGCGCCGTCATGAAGTCCAGGGTCTGCACGGCGCGCAGGGCGACTACCCATTCGTAGGTGCGGCCATCGCCCATCACGCCGACGGATTTGACGGGGAGGAAGACGGCGAAGGCCTGGCTGGTGGCTTCGTACCAGTTGGTGGGGGCTTCGCCGGAATCGATGCCGGCCACTGGCGGCAGTTCGAACGGGGTGTTGCGCAATTCTTCGATGAAGATCGCGTCGGCGCGGCGCAGCAGGTCGGCGTATTCTTTTTTGACTTCGCCGAGGATGCGCACGCCCAGGCCGGGGCCGGGGAATGGGTGGCGGTAGACCATGTCGTGCGGCAGGCCGAGTGCGACGCCGAGTTTTCGCACTTCGTCCTTGAACAGTTCGCGCAGCGGTTCGAGCAGCTTGAGGTTCAGCGTTTCCGGCAGGCCGCCCACGTTGTGGTGGCTCTTGATGGTCTGGCCCTTCTTGCCCTTGCCGGCGCTTTCAATCACGTCAGGATAAATCGTGCCCTGGGCCAGCCATTTGGCTTTCGGCAGGTCCTTGGCGTGGGCCTGGAACACTTCGACAAATTCGCGGCCGATGATCTTGCGTTTGGCTTCCGGGTCGGTGACGCCGGCCAGGTGGCCGAGGAATTGTTCTTCAGCGTCGACCTTGATAACCTTGACGCCCAGGTTGTTGGCGAACATGGCCATGACCATTTTGCCCTCGTCCAGGCGCAACAGGCCATGGTCCACAAAAACGCAGGTCAATTGATCACCGATGGCGCGGTGGATCAGCGCCGCGGCCACGCTCGAGTCGACGCCGCCCGACAGGCCGAGGATGACTTCATCGCTGCCGACCTGTTCGCGGATCTTTGCGACAGCTTCGGAAATGTAGTCCGGCATGTTCCACTCGGATTTGCAGCCGCAGATCTCGTGCACGAAGCGGCCGATGATGGCCTTGCCCTGGGTGGTGTGGGTCACTTCGGGGTGGAATTGCAGGGCGTAGAAGCGGCGCTCCTCGTCGGCCATGGCGGCGATCGGGCAGCTTGGGGTGTTGCCCATCAGCTTGAAGCCGGGCGGCATGTCGAGCACCTTGTCGCCGTGGCTCATCCACACTTTGAGCATGCCGTGGCCTTCTTCGGTCACGAAGTCGTTGATGCCGTTCAGCAGCGCCGTGTGACCGCGGGCGCGCACTTCGGCGTAACCGAATTCGCGCACGGCGCCGTTTTCGACCTTGCCGCCCAGTTGCTGGGCCATGGTCTGCATGCCGTAGCAGATGCCCAGAACGGGCACGCCCAGTTCGTAGACGGCCTGCGGCGCGCGGGGCGATTCGCCTTCCAGGGTGGAGCTGTGGCTGCCGGAGAGGATCACGCCGGCGGCGCCGTAGTTGCGCACAAAATCGTCGCTGACGTCATACGGAAACACTTCCGAAAACACGCCGGCGTCGCGCACGCGGCGGGCGATCAGCTGGGTCACTTGCGAGCCGAAATCGAGGATGAGAATCTTGGAATGCATGGGCGGTCTCTGCGGATACGTAAATGGTGTCGATAAAAAAACGCGGCGAACTTGTCGCCGCGCTGCCAGGGCTTAGTCGCCGGAACGGTAGTTCGGCGCTTCCTTGGTGATCTGCACGTCGTGCACGTGCGATTCCTTCATGCCGGCCGAGGTGATTTCCACGAACTCGGCTTTTTCGCGCAGCTCGTCAATGGAGGCGCAACCGCAGTAGCCCATCGACTGGCGCACGCCGCCGACCAGCTGATAGATGATCGCCAGCACGCTGCCCTTGTAGGCCACGCGCCCTTCGATGCCTTCGGGGACGAACTTGTCGGCCTTGGCGGCCGCGTCCTGGAAGTAGCGGTCGGCCGAACCGTCGGCCATCGCGCCCAGGCTGCCCATGCCGCGGTAGGATTTGTAGCTGCGGCCCTGGTAGAGGATCACTTCGCCGGGCGCTTCTTCGGTACCGGCAAACATCGAGCCCATCATGACGGTGTTGGCGCCGGCGGCCAGCGCCTTGGAGATGTCGCCCGAGAAGCGGATGCCGCCGTCAGCGATGCAGGGCACGCCCGTGCCCCTGAGCGCATCCGAGACGTTGGAGATGGCCGTGATCTGCGGCACGCCGACACCGGCGACGATGCGGGTGGTGCAGATGGAGCCGGGGCCGATGCCCACCTTGACGGCGTCGGCCCCGTACTCGACCAGCGCGAGCGCTGCCGCGGCCGTGGCGATGTTGCCGCCGATGACGTCCACCTGGGGATACTTGGTCTTGATCCATTTAACGCGGTCAAGAATGCCCTGCGAGTGGCCGTGGGCGGTATCCACCACCAGCACGTCCACGCCGGCCGCAACCAGCAAGTCGATGCGCTCTTCGTCGCGCGCGCTCACGCCCACGGCGGCGCCCACCAGCAACTTGCCCTGGGCATCCTTGGAGGCAAACGGGTGCTCGTGGGACTTCTGGATATCCTTGACGGTGATCAGGCCGCGCAGTTCGAAATTATCGTCCACCACCAGCACGCGCTCGAGGCGGTGCTTGTTCATCAGGCGCTTCGCTTCCGCCGGGTCGGCGTCTTCCTTGACGAACACCAGCTTTTCACGCGGGGTCATCTTGGCGCGCGCTTCGGCGTCGAGTTCTTCTTCAAAGCGCAAATCGCGGTTGGTGATGATGCCCACCACCGACTTGCCTTCGACCACGGGGAAACCGCTGATGCCGTATTGCTCGGTCAGGGCGATCACGTCGCGGATCTTCATGTCCGGCGGAATGGTGATCGGGTCGCGCAGCACGCCTGCTTCAAAACGCTTGACCTTGGCCACTTCGCGCGCCTGGTCTTTCGGGCTCAAATTCTTGTGGATGATGCCGATGCCGCCTTCCTGCGCCATGGCAATGGCCAGGCGCCCTTCCGTCACGGTATCCATGGCGGCCGACAGCAGGGGGATATTCAGGGTGATATTGCGCGTCAACTTCGTCTTGAGCGACGTGTCTGCAGGCAAAACATTGGAATAAGCGGGGACGAGCAGCACATCATCGAACGTGAGTGCTTTCTGAAGAAGACGCATAGTAATTTTCCTATAGGCGCAAAAGCGAATTATACAGAAGTTCGCTGGCCCCGTCCGGGCCGGGGCCATTTTCTCCCCGGGGCAGCGATCGTGCCATTGGCGGGGCCGCCACAGTTTCGCTGTCAAAGCAGTATCGTCTTGCCCGCGGCGGTTGACAAGCGGAGCGATCCGTGGCGTAGTGACGCAAGGCAACATTCAGCACACTTTGAAAGCGCAGCATGCACCGCTCACTCCCTTATTCCCTTCGCGTGGCCGCCGGCGCCCTCCTGCTCTGCTGCGCCCACGTGGCCAGCGCCCAATACCTGTGGGTCGATGCCAAAGGCGTCAAACAGTTCTCGGACCGCCCGCCGCCGGCCGATGTGCCCCTCAAACACATCCTGCGGGCGCCGAAGGGGCAGCAAAGCGTCGCCACCGTGGAGGCGACGGAAAAAGCCGCCGCAGCGGACGCTGCTGCCGCCGCCGCCCTGGCGGCCTCCGGCCCAGCCCCTTCCCCTGCCCCTTCCGGCGCGAAGCCGCTTTCCCTGGCCGAGCGCAATGCCGATTTCATGAAACGGCAAAAGGAAAAGGGCGAGGCGGACAAGAAGGACCGCGAGGAAAAAGAGCGGAATATGGCAAAGGACGATGCCTGCGAAAGGATGCGCTCGGCCCGCGCATCGCTCGACAACAGCCGCCGCATCCGCACCACCGACAAGAATGGCGAACCGGGCTATATGGACGACGAGCAGCGCGCGCTTGAAGCGAAGCGGCTGGACAAGGCCCTCAGTAGCTGCACCAAAGCCTAGGTCTTTCCGGCGGGCTTGTTGCCAGCCCGCCGGCGCCGGGTTTCCTTGGGATCGGCCAGCAAGGGCCGGTACAACTCGACCCGGTCGCCGTCGCGTAACACCGTATCCAGCGGCTTTTTCTTGCCGAAAATGCCGATATGGTGCACGGCCGGATCAAAGGGCACGGCGCCGGGGTCGCGCGCATCGCTCAACTGACCCAGTTCGCCTGTCGCGGCCAGCCTGGCCATCTCGCCCAGGATGCCCGAAGCCTCGATGGCAGCGCCTGCCGTGACGCCCTGCTCCAGCCACAGTTCGCGCAGGAATTCCTGCCGCGCGGTGGCGTAGCAGACCACGACGTGAAGCGTTGATGGTGCTGGCATGTCAGCTGCCGTAGACGGTTTCAGCGCGTTTGCAGAAGGAATCGACCATGCTGTTGGCAATCATGCCGAACACGGGGCCAATCAACTGCTCCAGGATGATGCTGGAAAACTCGTAACGCAAGTCGAATTCCACCTTGCAGGCGTCGGGGCGCAGGGCCTTGAAGGTCCACAGGCCGTCCATCACCTTGAAGGGGCCGTCGACGAGTTTCATGGTCATCTGGGTTGGCCGGGTATTGGTATTGGTGGTCGTGAAGCTTTGTTTGACGCCGTGAAAATTGATGCCGAGCGAGGCGGTCAGCTTCGATTCGTTCTGTTCCAGGATCTTCACGCCGCCGCACCAGGGCAGGAATTTGGGGTAGTCGGCCACATTGGCGACCAGATCAAACATCTGCTCCGCGCTGTAACCGAGAAAAACTGTCTTGTGCACTACTGCCATGTGTCTGCCATTTGCTATGATGTTGGGGTTGTTGCATCAGTCACCAGCGCCAGCGAGGTCTCAACGCGACGCCCTAGTTTAACCGACCCGCGCATTTTAGCTAATTCATGAGCATTGTTGATAATAGAAAAGCATTCCACGACTACTTCATCGAGGACCGCTACGAAGCGGGCATCGTGCTCGAGGGCTGGGAAGTCAAGGCCATCCGCGATTCGCGGGTGCAGATCAAGGAAGCCTACGTGGTGGTGCGGGGGGACGAGCTGTTCCTGTTCGGCGCCCACATCAGCGCCCTTTCGACGGCCTCGAGCTTTACCCATCCGGACGCCGTGCGCACGCGCAAGCTGCTGCTGCACCGGGCGGAAGTCGACAAGCTGATCGGCAAGGTCGAGCGCTCCGGTTTTACCCTGGTGCCGCTGAACCTGCATTTCAAGGGCGGGCGGGTGAAGTGCGAGATCGGGCTGGCCAAGGGCAAGAAGCAGCATGACAAGCGGGCCACCGAGAAGGACCGGGATGGCAAGCGGGAGGTGGCGGCGGCGATGAAGACGCATCGAAGGTAATCAAACAAAAGTGCAAATCTACTTTTGTTTGGATCGGACAGGCGAAAAAGAACCCGGCAAAGCCGGGTTTTTTTCAGTTTACGGAAACCCGATTCTGCTCATCGATCGCCTCGGGGAATGAGTGCGCGGTGTTAGGAACAGGCCTTGCTGCAAAGCGCTCCAGCGAAGCGAGGCGCCAGCAGATGAAGGCGAGGATGACGCCGCCGAGCATGCCGAGGGCCAGTTTCAGGGCGCTGCCGAACAGCAGGGGCGCGACCAGGCCGGAGACGAGGGCGAAGGAAATCATCTGGATGAAGGAGAGCATCGAGGATGACAGGCCGCGGTTGTCGGGGAAGAGTTCAAATGCGCTCATCTGGATTGCCGGCATGGCGGCGGCCAGGCCAAAGGTGAACACCATCAAGGGCAGCACGGCCCAGGGGATGTCGGCGACGAAAAACAGGTTGTAGAGAACGCCGCCGAGGGCGCCGGCGAACATGATGGCAAAGCCGACCCACTTCATGCGCACGGGGGCGACGCGGGCGGCGACCTTGCCGCTCCAGGCCGAGCCCAGCACCATGCCGGAAATGAGGGGAATGAACATCCAGCCGAAAGCCGTTTCGGGCAGTTTCAGGATTTCCATGACGAAGTTGGCGGCCGAGCCGATATAGAGGGACAGGCCGCCGAAGGCCATGCCGATCGTCAGGGACAGGAGCACGAAGCGGGGATGGCGCAGCACTTTGAGATAGTTGGCGCCAATTTCGCCCGGGTGAAACACGCTGCGCTTTTCCACCGGCAGCGACTCGGGCAAGACGCGCCAGACCAGCAGCCACATCACGCTGCCGAACAGGGCCAGGAAATAAAAGGTGGCCTGCCAGCCGTAGTGCACATGCAGCCAGCCGCCGAAGATGGGGGCGATGGCCGGCGCCAGGCCGAACACCATCATGATGTGCGACATGATTTTCTGCGCCTGGGCGCCCGAGAAGCGGTCCTGCACCATGGCCGCCCCCACTACCGAACCGGCGCCCGCCGACAGGCCCTGCAGGGCGCGCGCCACCAGCAGCCAGCCGAAACTGGGCGCCATGGCAGCCATCAGCGAGGACGCCACATAAAAGCCCAGCGCGACCATGATCACGGGACGGCGGCCGAAGGAATCGGACAGGGTGCCGTAGAACAGCATCATGAAGGCAAAGCAGAACAGGAAAACGCTCAGGGTTTGCTGCACCGCTACGGTGCCCACCGCGAAATGGCGGCCGATCGCCGGAATCGACGGCAAATACGTGTCGATGGCGAGGGCGCCCACCATTCCCAGGAAGGCCAAAATCACGGTCATCAAACGCTGCATCACTGTCCTGTAAAAACGCGCGCCACCCATGCGGCGCAGAAGGCGAATTTTACCGTATTGCAGCATTTTCCTGCACCGCACCTGCCAAGCACAGCATTGCCTGTTTGCACAGTCCCTTGTCGGCACAAATGCAACAAGTGTCTTAAAAATAATATTCTTGTCACAATTTAAATTCTCGTGAATACTTATTCCAGATTTCAATAAATGTCTGTTTAGAAATTGTATCGCCCCTGAGCCTTGGCCCGCGGACATCCCATCGCCGCGCCGCTGATGCTTGCAGTCCCGCCTCCCGCTGTCCCGTTGCACCGCTGCCGCTTCCTGTCTTCGCTTCGCCGTCCGCACTTCGCTCGCTCGCACCATTTGCTTTTTTAATCACAGAAAACCAAAGGCCATCATGTCATTTACCCCACGAACCACCGCGCTGCGTTTGCTCGTCGCGCTCGCCTGCGGCGCCGCCACCGCGGCCCATGCCGCCAAGCCGGACCAGGCCCCCACCCAGGCCACTGGCCAGCACTGGCAGGATGTCACCTTGAGCCATGCGAAGAGCCTGGCGGCCTCGGACAATGTGCTGATCGGCGGCAAGAGCGTCAGCGCCGGCGTCAAGGCGCGCAAATACCGCGCCGTCACCCTGGACCGCGGCAATATGGCCCGCCTGCTGGCGGCGGCGCCGCACGAGCGCGCCGTCAAAAAAGCCGAGTCCGGCTTCATCATCGCGCTGCCCTTCCCCGACGGCGGCTACCAGCGCTTCCGCGTGGTCGATTCGCCCATCATGGAAGACGGCCTGGCTGCCAAACATCCGGACATCCGCACCTTCGCCGGCAAGGGTGTCGATGATCCCACCGCCTCGCTGCGCATGGACATCAGCGCGCTGGGCCTGCACGCTTCGGTGCGCTCGAGCAAGGGCAACTGGTATGTCGACCCGCTTTCCACATCCAGCGACAGCGTGCACGCGGCCTATTTCACGCGCGATGCCGAAAACACCCAGGGCGCGCTGCGCGAAGGCAGCATCGATGCGCCCCAGCTGATGCTCGACCGAAGTTTCTACCACGCCGCCGACAGCGTTGAAGTGCGCGGCGCCGGGTTCGAGCCGAACGGTTCGGTATCTGTCAGCGTGCGCAGCGAAACCGACACGGCGCCAGTGCAGAATTTCGTCGTCAGCGCCAACGAGGAAGGCGTGATCAGCTTCAACTTCCCGGCTGATCCGACCGGCAACACCGGCGCCTACGAGGTGGCGGCGAAGGACGCCGTCAACGACACCACCAGTTCCTTCCAGGTGGTGGCGGACAATGTGGCCGCCAATGGCGTCGCCGGCATCACCCTGCGCAGCTATCGCCTGGCCCTGCTGACCGACAACAATTACGCCACCTATTTCGGCGCCGCCAACGTCACCGCCGCCAAGGTCGCCCTGATCAACCGGGTCACCCAGGTCTACGAGGACGAAACCTCGATCCGCCTGGTGCTGATTGCCGATAACGACAAGCTCAACCTGAACACGGCCGCCGCCATGACGGGCGCCGACGGTCCTTGCGGCGCGGCAGCGTGCTTCTCGGCCAGCCAGGCTTCCACCTGCGGCAGCAGCACCCTGACGCGCAACCGCACCGTGCTCGGCCTGCTGGTGGGCGCGAGCGCCTTCGACATCGGCCACGTCGCGCTGGGCGTGAACGGCGGCGGCATCGCCAGCCTCGGCGTGGTGGGCGGCAGCAGCAAAGCCCAGGGTTGCACCGGTATTCCAACGCCAGTGGGCGACTTTTTTGCGGTCGACTACGTTGCCCACGAAATGGGTCACCAGTTCTCCGGCAACCATACCTTCAACGGCACCGTCAGCAACTGCTCGACCAGCAACCGCAACGCCGGCACCTCGGTCGAACCGGGCAGCGGCTCTTCCGTCATGGCCTACGCCGGCATTTGCGGCACCGACAACCTGCAGTCGCACAGCGATCCCTACTGGTCGCAGCGCAGCTTCGATGAAATCACCGCCTACACCTCGGGTGCGGAAACGGCCGTCAACGAAGTGCAGCAGGCAGCCCTGCGCAACTACACCACCAGCAGTTCCTTCCAGTTCTCCTACAACGGCAATCTGTCGGCTGTGCTCACGGGCGTGCCCAGCGCAGGCAACATCAAGACGGCCATCGAAGGGATTTCCGGCTGGCCAGCAGGCGGCACGGTGGCGGCCACCACCATCACCAACACGGGTTTCACGCTCACCTACGGCGGCACGCTCGCCGGTGTCGACGTGCCGAACCTGTCGATCGTCAATTGCAGCGCCGGCTGTTCCGGCTTCATCGGCGAAGTCGCCCAAGGCGGCCAGAGCCACAAGCGCGGCGCCACCAGCGACACCGGCAACACGGCGCCAGTGGTAACGACGGCTGCCGGCTACACCATTCCGGTGCGCACGCCGTTTGCCCTCACCGGCAGCGCCACTGACATCGACGGCCAGACCATCACCTATATGTGGGAGCAGAACGACCGCGGCGCCACCGGCACGCAGAACGGCACGGGCCTGATCACCCAGCCCAAGCTGAACGGTCCCCTGTTCCGCCAGTTTGGCGTGCGCGCGGTGGTCAGCGGCACGGATACGCTGCAGTACGGCTCGCCTGGCGAAAACCTGGTGACGACCGATCCAACCCGTGTCTTCCCGGACATGGCGCAGATCCTGGCCAACAACACCAACGCGGCCACCGGCGCCTGCCCGCTGGCTGGCGCCACGCCAACGGCCACCGAAGTCGACTGCTTCTCGGAGTTCCTGCCCACCGCGGCCTATGTCGGCGCTGCTGGCGTCAACTCGCCCGCGTCGCTGAACTTCCGCCTGACGGCCCGTGACGGCAAGGGTGGCATCGGCAGCGCCGCCACCAAGCTGACTCTGGCGCCGGGTGCCGGTCCGTTCCGCGTTACCTCGGCGGCAACGGCAGTGGCGATGGATGCCGGCTCGACCCAGACCATCACCTGGGTTGTCGCCAACACCAACCTCGCGCCCGTCAGCACGGCGAACGTGAAGATCAGCCTGTCGCTCGACGGCGGCGCCAGCTTCCCGACGGTGCTGGCCGCCAATGCGCCGAACACGGGCAGCGCCAGCGTGGTCATGCCCAATGTCGCCAGCGCTACCGCCCGCCTGAAAATCGAAGCGGTCGGCAACGTCTTCTTTGATGTGTCGCGTTCGAACTTCGTGCTGCGCAGCGCGACCGACGTCAACGGCGACGGCGCCACCAACTGCGCCGACCTGGCGTTGGTCAAGGCGGCCATGGGCAAGCGCAGCGGTCAGGCAGGCTACAGCGCCAATGCCGACGTCAACCACGATGGCGTGATCAACGTGCAGGACGTCAACCTGGTCACCAAGGCAATGCCAGCCGGTACGGTTTGCAACTAAGTTCCACCACCAGCGCGTCCACCGGCCAGCGGCATGGTGGACGCCAGCAAAACCAACAAACTTACAGCAAGGGAATCATCATGAAGTGGAACACCATCAAACACATCCTGGGCACGGCGCTGCTGGCGTCCGCCATGAGCATGCAGGCTGCCACGGCCGCGCCGGTGATCAGCGCCGTCGCCACGCCAGCGGGCGCCGTTGCGGGCCACGCGGTCGGCGTCGACATCAATATTGCCGGCATCACCGACCTGGCGGCCTGGCAATTCACCCTCAATTTCGACCCATCCCTGTTGCAGGTGGTCAGCGGCATCGAAGGCAGCTTCCTCGATCAGGCCGGCACGACGTTCTTTGACGCGGGCACCTTCGACAATGCCGCCGGCACGATCTCATTTGCCTTCGACTCCCTGTTTGGCCCCGGTCCCGGCGCTTCCGGCAGCGGCCTGCTGGCCCATTACGACTTCAATGCCGTGGGGAACGGCCCGGTCGCCTTCAGCTTTTCCGACTTGCTGTTTCTTGATTCGGCCAGCAATGAAATCCTTGTCAGCATCAGCGCCGTGCCTGAGCCGGCTACTGTGCTGCTGTTGTTGCTCGCGATGGGTGGCGTGATGGCGGTGCGCCGCCGCGGGTCGATGTGAGCGAAATCAGCTAGCAAAGAAAGCGGCCTGCGGGCCGCTTTTTTTTGGCACACCATCGATCTTGAAGCGCTTGTAAATACTGATTACTCAGCTAAGATAAAACGGCTGCCCTGCGGCTGCGACGTATCGTGCCCGATCCCAATGGATGGGGGAAATCCTGTGATTTCCGCGGATTCGAACTTCCTTCAAAAACAAATAACAAAGGAGTACGCGATGTCCGTGCGAACAATCAGGGCCCTAGCATGGCCCGTCCTGCTGGTGGCGCTGTGCACATCCTGCGGGGGCGACAGCGACAATCACAACAACAATCCGCCGTCGACCGATACACCTGTCGTGCTGGTCGCAAACAGCAGCAATGTCGTGTCGTATTGGCACGACGTCGGCATGACCACGGTCAATGCAACGGCCGCTGTCGCCACCACACCCGAAGAGCTGCGACCGGCTTTCCAGACCGATCTTGCCACCATGCACCTGGCGATGTATGACGCCATCAGCGCGATCGATGGCCGCTACCAACCGTTCCTGGTCACGCTGCCCGCCGCAACCGGCGCCTCGCTCGATGCGGCAGGCAGCGCTGCCGCATACAATGTGTTGCGCGTGCTGTTTCCCAACCGGGCCGCCCAGTACCAGGCGGCCTACGACAGCTATGTCGCCGCCATCCCCGCTGGCGACGCCAGGACGAGAGGCCTGGCGCTGGGCGCCGAAGTAGCCGCCGCCGTGGTCGCCAATCGCGCTAACGACGGCCGCATGGTGACGCAAAGCGCCTATGTGCCGGGCACGGCGCCTGGCAAATTTCGCGGCGTAAATCCCCTCAACCGCTACTTCCCTGCCATCAGGCCGTTTACCATGCTGAGCATCGGGCAGTTCCTGCCCCTGCCCCCGCCCGCCCTCGACAGCGCCACTTACGCCGCCGACCTCAACGAGGTGAAGGCGCTGGGCGGCGCCGTCAGCACGGTCCGCACCGCGGAGCAGTTTGAAATCGCGCGCTTCCATACTGAGGCGCCCGCGATTTATTTGACACGCAATTTCGGACGGTTCGCGAAAACAACCGCGAACGCCTCCGATGCGGCGCGCCTGATGGCGATCATTTATATCGGCTATTCGGATGCCATCACGGCCTGCTTCAATGCCAAATACGCCTACGAATCCTGGCGTCCGCAGAGCGCCATTCCATTGGCCGACACGGACAATAATCCAGCCACCACGGCTGATCCGGCGTGGACACCGAGCGTGCCGACGCCAAACCATCCGGAATATCCGGCGGCACACTCCTGCACCGCCGGCGCGCTTGGCGAACTGCTGCGCTACTACTACGGCACCGACAAAGTCACCTACACCTTCGACAGCACCGTGACGGGCACCACCCGCACCTATGCGAATACCGACGCACTGGCCGAGGAAAGCAGGGTCGCGCGCATTTATGGCGGCATGCATTTCCGCTTTTCCACCACGGCAGGCGCCGCGATGGGCAAGCAGGTTGCCAACTGGAGCGTGCAGGGTCACTTTCAGAAGCGATAAGGTGAAAGCGGCCTGCGGGCCGCCGGTTTTTTTTCAGCGCGCCAGCGACATGCCGAAGCGCTCAAGGCGGGGCGACCAGTTGCCCAGCACGTCGGCCGAGACCAGCACCCGCACCGCGCGGCCGATCAACAGATTGCGGGGCACCAGGCCGATGTAGCGCGAGTCGGCGCTGTTGTCGCGGTTATCGCCCAGCATCATGAACTGGTCCGGCGGCACGGTCACGGGCGCAAAATTGCGGCGCGCGGCGATGGCCGGAATGAACTGGACGCGGTGGGCGCCGGCGCCGAAGTCTTCGCTCAGTTGGCGGGCGTCCAGCACGGCCCCGCCCGGCAGGGTTTCGCGCGCCGTGCCGATGTCGGCGTAGCGCGCTTCCTGGCCGTTGATGAAGAGGTGTTCGTCGCGCATCTCCACCACGTCACCCGGCAGCGCCACCAGGCGCTTGATCAGGTGGGTGCCGTCGACGGGCGAATAAAAGGTGACGATATCGCCCCGCTGCGGCTCGCCCGTGTGGGCCAGCACGATATTGGTCAGCGGCAGTTTCAGGTCGAACGCCAGGCGGTTGACGAACACCACATCGCCCTCTAACAAATTGGGCCGCATCGAGCCCGATGGAATCGGATTCCAGTCCGCCACGGCCGTGCGGAACACGCCGAACAGCAGCAGGAAAGCCAGGAAGCCCTTGTTGGCGCGCAGCCAGTGTTTCATCATCATTCCCCAGGTTGTTGTTGTGCTTACTTTATACGGGGCGATTCTGAACGATGTCTTAAATAATTTTCGACACGATCAGTCCGGCGATGGCGCCCAGACCCATCGCGCATATCAGCAGGGGAACGCAGGCGAGCGACCCCAGCATCGCGCGCAGGCGCTGGCCACGAGGACGGGTACGCCACAGGTAGAAGCATAGCGTGGGCAGCGCAAAAACGATCACCGCCATATTCCACCAGATGTTGCGCTGGAACTGGTGCAGGTTGCCATCGCGGCAGTACCAGAGAAATATCAGAAAGTTCAGCACGATATCGGCCACCAGGACCAGCAGCGCGCCCCAGGGACCATGCCAGAGGGCTTTGATGACACCGAACAGCGCGCAGCCCCCAATCAGCCACAGCAGCGCCGCCCGTGGTGTGGGCTCGCCGGCCAGCCGCACACTGCCGGAACCGATGGCCTCTGTCGTCATCATTTCTGCGTTTTGACGATCTGCATGGCGCTGGCAATCATGCCGCTCATCTCGCCCAGGTTGGATGGAATGATGATGGAATTATTCGTCTTGGCCAGGTTGGCAAAAGCATCGACGTATTTTTCCGCCACGCGCAGGTCGACCGCATCGCGCCCGCCCGGCGAGTGGATGGCCTCGCCCACATTGCGCAGGGCTTCGGCGCTTGCCGTGGCGAGAGCCACGATGGCGGCGGCCTGGCCCTGGGCGCGGTTGATGGCGGCCTGCTTCTCGCCTTCCGAGCGGGCAATTGAGGCGGCGCGCTCGCCGTCGGCAATATTGATCTGCTCCTGCTTGCGCCCTTCCGAGGCGGCAATCAGCGCGCGCTTTTCGCGCTCGGCCGTGATCTGCGCCTGCATCGCGTGCAGGATTTCCTTCGGCGGCGTCAGGTCCTTGATTTCATAGCGCAGCACCTTGACGCCCCAGTTGGCGGCCGACTCGTCAATGGCGTTGACGATGGTGGTGTTGATGTGGTCGCGCTCTTCAAAGGTCTTGTCGAGCTCCATCTTGCCGATCACCGAGCGCAAGGTCGTCTGCGCCAGCTGGGTAATGGCGGCTATGTAGTTGGACGAGCCGTAGGAGGCGCGCATCGGGTCGGTGATCTGGAAGTACAGTATGCCGTCGACCTGGAGCTGGGTGTTGTCGCGCGTGATGCAGACCTGGGGCGGCACATCGAGCGGGATTTCTTTCAGGATGTGCTTGTAGGCGATGCGGTCGATGAAGGGCACCACGATGTTCAGGCCAGGCGCCAGGGTCGCGTGGTATTTTCCGAGGCGCTCGACCACCCAGGCGTGCTGCTGGGGCACCACGTTGATGGTTTTGAAGACGAAGACGAGGGCGATGACCAGGATGACCAACGCAACTGTACTGAAAGAAAATTCCATGTTGATGCCTTGTTTGAATTTTTATATCAGGCGCCGCTGACAATCAGGCGGCACCCCTGCACTTCCACTATCTTGAACATGCCCGGCTCGGGCTGGGCGCCCGGTCCCAGCTCCACATCCCACAAGGCGCCCCGGTACTTCACGCGGGCGTGGCCATCCTGCCAGTGCGCCACTTCCAGCCGCTGCCCGATATCGATATTGACGTTGGGGTCGCGCGCCGCATTGCCCCGTCCCGCGTGGCCGAAGCGGCTGCGATGCAGCACGCCTGTTGCCACCACCCCCACGATGGCCGCCACAATCATCTGCAAGGCGCCAGCCCCGCCAGCCAGCGCGGCCAGCGCTCCCGCCACCAGGCCGAGCGCGATCATCAGCAAATAAAAGGTGCCGGAAAACAGTTCCAGCACCACCAGCACGCCGGCTGCCACCAGCCAGTTCATCCAGTCACTCATCGCGCCCTCCAGCAAAATTCCCAATAAAAAACCCCCGTTTGCCGGTGAAGGCAACGAGGGTTCGAATCCAATGCGTCAGTTTTTTTGATGGCTATCTGTCAAACATTTCAATGTAATCAGTCTAGACCAATTGGGATTGGTGTCAATCAAAAAAAATGGCGCCATCGCTGGCGCCATTTTTATACTGCTCACCCGAATTACTTACCGGCGTGAACCTTCGCCAGACCAGTCCAGGTGTCAATCACCGAATCCGGGTTCAGCGACATCGACTCGATCCCTTCCGCCATCAGCCAGGCGGCGAAATCGGGGTGGTCGGACGGCCCCTGGCCGCAGATGCCGACATACTTGCCGGCCTTGCGGCAGGCCTGGATGGCACGCGAGAGCATTGCCTGCACGGCCGGGTCGCGCTCGTCGAAATCGGCCGCCAGCAGGGCAATACCGGAGTCGCGGTCCAGGCCCAGGGTCAATTGGGTCAGGTCGTTCGAGCCGATCGAGAAGCCGTCGAAGAATTCCAGGAATTCATCGGCCAGGATGGCGTTCGAAGGCACTTCGCACATCATCACGATGCGCAGGCCGTTTTCGCCGCGCTTGAGACCATTGTCGGCCAGCAGGTTGATGACTTTTTCCGCCTGGCCCAAGGTGCGAACGAATGGCACCATGATTTCGACGTTGGTCAGGCCCATGTCATTGCGCACCCGCTTCATGGCGGCGCATTCCATCTCGAAAGCGCCGGCAAAATCGGCCGCCAGGTAGCGGGCGGCGCCGCGGAAACCCAGCATTGGATTTTCTTCATCAGGCTCGTAGCGCGAACCGCCGATCAGTTTCTTGTACTCGTTCGATTTAAAATCGGACAGGCGCACGATCACGGGCTTGGGCCAGAAGGCGGCGCCGATGGTGGCGATGCCTTCGGCGAGCTTGTCGACATAGAAGGCGCGTGGCGAAGCGTGACCGCGGGCCACCGATTCGACGGCTTTCTTCAGGTCAGCATCGATATTAGGGTACTCGAGGATGGCCTTCGGGTGCACGCCGATATTGTTGTTGATGATGAACTCAAGCCGGGCCAGGCCCACGCCCTTGTTGGGGATCGACTGGAAGTCGAAGGCCAGTTGGGGATTTCCGATGTTCATGGTGATCTTCACCGGGATTTCCGGCAGTTCGCCGCGCGCCACTTCCGACACTTCCGTCTCGATCAGGCCGTCGTAGATGCGGCCTTCGTCGCCTTCGGCGCAGGACACCGTCACGATGGTGCCGTCTTTTAAAATTTCGGTGGCGTCGCCGCAGCCGACCACGGCCGGCACGCCCAGTTCACGGGCGATGATCGCCGCGTGGCAGGTACGCCCGCCGCGGTTGGTGACGATGGCCGAGGCGCGCTTCATGACCGGTTCCCAGTTCGGGTCGGTCATGTCGGCCACCAGCACGTCGCCTGGCTGGACCCGCTCCATCTCGGACGGGTCGGTGATCACGCGCACGGGACCGGCGCCAACTTTCTGGCCGATTGCGCGGCCCGAAGTCAATACGGTGCCAGTGCCCTTGAGCTTGAAGCGCTGCTGCGCGTCGCCCGCTTTCTGCTGCGATTTGACGGTCTCGGGACGCGCCTGCAGGATGTAGAGCTTGCCGTCGCGGCCGTCCTTGCCCCACTCGATGTCCATCGGGCGCTGGTAGTGGTCTTCGATGATGACGGCGTATTTCGCCAGTTCCACCACTTCGTCATCGGTCAGCGAATAGCGGTTGCGCAGTTCAATGGGCACGTCGACGGTCTTGACCGACTTGCCGGCCTTGGCTTCGGCGGTGAATTCCATCTTGATCAGTTTGCTGCCGATGTTGCGGCGGATGACGGGCTTGAAGCCGGCCTTCAACATGGGCTTGTGGACGTAGAATTCGTCCGGATTGACGGCGCCCTGCACCACCGTTTCGCCCAGGCCATAGCTGGACGTCAGGAACACGACGTCCTTGAAGCCCGACTCGGTGTCGATGGTGAACATCACGCCGGCGGCGCCCAGGTCCGAGCGCACCATGCGCTGCACGCCGGCCGACAGGGCCACTTCGGCGTGGGTGAAACCCTTGTGGACGCGGTACGAGATGGCGCGGTCGTTGTACAGCGAAGCAAACACGTGCTTCATCGCTTCGAGCACATTGTCGATGCCGACCACGTTGAGGAAGGTTTCCTGCTGTCCGGCAAACGATGCGTCCGGCAAGTCTTCGGCAGTGGCCGAAGAGCGCACGGCAAACGACATCTCGGTGGCGGAATCGGCGACCAGGCGGTCGTAGAACTGTTCGATTTCCTGTTGCAGGCGGGGCTGGAACGGGGTGTCGATGATCCACTGGCGGATCTCGGCGCCGGCGGCGGCGAGCGAGCGCACGTCGTCGATGTCGAGGCCTTCCAAACGGGTGGCGATCCGGTCACCGAGCGACGCACCGCCGTCGATGCTGTGATTGAGGAAGTCGCGGAAGGCCTGGGCCGTGGTGGCGAAGCCGCCCGGCACGCGCACGCCGGCGCTGGCCAGTTGGCTGATCATTTCGCCCAGGGAGGCATTCTTGCCGCCGACCGATTCCACATCGGTCATGCGCAAGGTTTCAAACGAGGCGACATAGACTGACTGTGCCTGGTCCTGCATTGCTGCGTTGGTCATGGTAAAACACCCTTACTTTAGATAGAAACCTGCCGTCTGTACGCTAGCCAAGGGTATTCTTGTTTTTCTGCCCTTTGTCGCGCACAATTAAAACCGTTGCCGAGCATTCTACAGCGTTAGCCAGCAATTTACAGTCCACAATGTTAGGACAATAACAAATTTTCATTCTTCCAAATTGCCCATGACCATAGAAACGCGCCCTGCCATGCCGCCCTCACCGAATACGGTGTTCTTCGTCTCCGATGGCACCGGCATCACCGCCGAGACCTTCGGCCACGCCGTGCTGAGCCAGTTCGAGATGCGCTTCCGCCAGATCCGCATGCCTTTCATCGACACCATCGAGAAGGCGCATGACGCCGTGCGCAAGATCAACGAGACCTTTGCCGCCGACCAGCAGCGCCCCATCGTGTTCTCGACCCTGGTCAAGCCCGACCTGTCGAAAGTGATCCGTACCGCCAACGGCATGCACATGGACCTGATCAGCACCTTCGTCGCGCCGCTGGAGCAGGAACTGGGCGTGATGTCCACCCACACCATCGGGCGCTCGCACAACGTCGTCGACAGCGAAGCCTATAAAAACCGCATCGAAGCGATCAATTTTTCGCTGGCCCACGATGACGGCCAGTCGCACAAGAATTTATCGTCGGCCGACGTGATCCTGGTGGGCGTGTCGCGCTCCGGCAAGACGCCGACCAGTCTGTATCTCGCCATGCAGTACGGCATCAAGGCGGCGAACTATCCCCTGATCCCCGACGACTTCGAACGGGGCAAACTGCCCTCCTCCCTGCCGCCTTTCCGCCACAAGATTTTCGGCCTGTCGATCACCCCCGAGCGTCTGTCCGAAATCCGCCACGAACGCCGCGCCGGCAGCAAGTATGCCTCGATCGAGAACTGCCGGTATGAGGTAAACGAAGCGGAAGCGATGATGAAGCGGGAGGGGATCAGGTGGTTGTCGTCGACGACGAAATCCATTGAAGAGATTGCCACCACGATTCTGCAAGAGATCAAGCCTGACCGGCGCGAGTATTAGCAGCGGGGACTGGTCCTGCGGACCTGTCCCCATTTTTCCTGTACCAACGCCGCGTGAGAATGGCCACGTTCACGCCAACATTACCTTCCACCGCTTATTATAGCGGCAAGATCACGCTTGATTGGTGCCGGAAAAATGGGGACAGGCCTGCAAGGCCAGTCCCCGGTGCTGCAAGCGTCAGAAGAATTGGCGCCAGTCTTCCAACCAACCGGGGAAGGCAGACGCCTCCATCGGACTGGCGATGTAGTATCCCTGCGCATAGG
Organism: Massilia sp.; assembly: GCA_045810505.1. GTDB lineage: Bacteria > Pseudomonadota > Gammaproteobacteria > Burkholderiales > Burkholderiaceae_D > JAFCUW01. The sequence goes on along the minus strand of JBJMVV010000004.1, from coordinate 2,867 downwards.
TACAACCCAACCCCTGCAAAAAATCCCAATCCTGCTTGGTCTCCACCCCCACCGCCACCGAAGCGCGGTCGAGACTGCGGGCCAAGCCCAGGCACGATGACAGCACCACGCCCAGCGCGCGCTTTTTCGAGGCGCCGTCGACGAAGGACGGGTCGATTTTCAGTTCCGAAAAGGGAATGCGCGCCAGCAGTTGCAGGTTGGAGCGGCCGGTGCCGTAGTCGTCGATGGCGAGGCCGTAGCCGGCAATGCGCAGGCGCACCAGGCGTTCCACAAAAGCGGCGTCGGTGGCGAGCACGGATGATTCGGGGATTTCAAAGGTAATGTAATCGGGCAGGATGCGGTGGCGGTGCACGCAGGCAGCCATTTGCTGGAGAAACTGGGGATGGGCCAGGGTGGCCGGCGCGAGGTTGATGGAAATCGCGATGGGGATGCCCATGTCGTGGATGCTGCGGCAGCGCTCCACCGATTTTTCAATCATGCTCCAGTCGAGAAAGTCGATCCGTCCATGTTGCTCGAGCGCGTCCATGAAGGCGCCGGGGCCCAGCACGCCGTGCTCGGGATGGCGCCAGCGGGCAAACGCTTCCAGGCCCTTGACCTGGCCTGTTTCCAGTTCGATTTTCGGCTGGAAGAAAGGTTCGAACTGGCGCGCCTGCAGGCCGATGCCGACATCGGAAAAACTGAAGCGCGGCCCGCCCGGGCCATCCTCGCGTTCGTGCTTGACCACGGGAGCGCCATAATTTTCCAGCAGTTCAGTCAGGCGCTGGGCTGAGACGGGGGTGCAGAGGGTGCCGAGCAGGTCTACCCCGTAGGCCTGGGCCATGGTTTCGACGGCAAACATCAGGTTGGCGCTCTGGTTGCCGACAATGACCAGGCGGGCGTTGGAGGCCATCGCCGCCAGGGTACGGATCAGTTCAAGGCCATCGATGCCGGGCAGGGCCAGGTCGATGATGGCAATGTTGACGTTCGGGGTAAATGTGTCTTGTAAAAAGCGCCGGGCGGTGTGCCCGTCTGCGGCTTCGGAAACACGGGGAGCGCCCATTTGTCCCAGCATGTCGACCAATGAGCGGCGCTGAAGGGCGTCGGCCTGGGCCACGAGAAAATGCAGGTGGGCAAAATCCATTTGTGTTTCCAATACTCACTAAAATTCACATTTGAGGGAGATTAACTCACCCCATTGTCCTCCGTCCATATTTGGTTTTGACGAACTTGCTCAAAGAAACACACCGCCGCGCAAGCAGAAACATTGAGCGATTCGATCTGGCCCAAGTGGGGTATGACTACTTGCTCATCGGACAATGTCATTAGATCATGAGCAACACCTTGGCCCTCGTGGCCAAATAACCACGCCAGCGGACGGCGCAAATCGGCGTCATAGACTTTCTTGGTGGCATAGCCGCTGGTGGCGAACACCGGCACCGCGGCCGCCTCGATCAGCGCGGCCAGGTCGACGTTTTCAAAGATGTCGAGCACGAAGTGGGCGCCCATGGCCGCCCGCAGCACCTTGGGCGACCAGCAAAAGGCCGTGCCGGCGCTGCAGTAGACCTGGGTGATGCCGGCTGCGGCGGCGCTGCGCAGGATCGAGCCGACATTGCCGGGATCCTGGAGATTGTCCAGCAGCACCGCATTGACGGCCAGCGGGCCGTCAATGGCGCGCACCGGGGTGTCGACCAGGAACATCAGGCCGACGCCATGCTCGACCTGGGTGACCGTGTTGTAGAGCGCGTCGGGCAGCGCCGTGACATGGGCTTTCTGTTCCTCGCAACGGGCCACGATGTCGGCCACTTCCGGGTTGTTCAAGGCCGATTCGCTGACGATGCACTGGTGCGGCGCGCCGCGCAGTTCCAGGTAGGCCTGGCACAGGTGCACGCCATCGAGCAGGGTGCGGCCGGCCTTGCGGCGCGCCTGCGAACTGGTCGCCAGTTGCTTGAGTTCTTTATAGAGGGGGTTTTCGCGCGAGGTGATGGTCTTCATGCCATGCCCTCTTCCACTTCCGCTGAAAAATCCAGCGGCAAGGTGTCGAAGTTGAACTCGCCCTCGATCACCTGGCGCACGGGCGCGAACGAGCGCCGGTGCACGGGGCAGGCGCCGTGCTGGCGCAGGCGCTCCACGTGCAGGCGGGTGCCGTAGCCCTTGTGCTGGTCGAAACCGTACTGGGGGTACAGCTCATGCAGTGCCACCAGGGCCGCGTCACGCGCCGTCTTGGCCAGGATCGAGGCGGCGGAAATCGCATGCACCTTGTCGTCGCCCTCGATGATGGGATGACAGCGCACCGCCATCACGGGGCTGCGGTTGCCGTCGATCAGGGCAATCGTCGGCAGGGTGTGCAGCGCTTCGACGGCGCGGCGCATGGCCAGCATGGTCGCCTGCAGGATGTTGATGGCGTCGATTTCGGCGTGCGAGCACTCGGCAACCGCCCAGGCCAGGGCCTGCTCGCGGATCTGGGGCGCCAGCGCCTCGCGCTTTTCCGCCGTCAGCTTTTTTGAATCGCGCAGGCCTTCGATGGGCCGGCGCGGATCGAGGATGACGGCGGCGGCAAACACGGGGCCGGCCAGCGGTCCCCTGCCCGCCTCGTCGACGCCGCAGACGATGTCGAACTCGGTGAAAGGGTACTGCGACTTTTTCAGCCCCGGATAAAAATTAACCTTCTTCTTCGTCATACCTTGCTGCTTTCAATGACTTTCATGACCGCCGCAGCACTTTCAGCCGCGCTGTTGCGCAACAGGCTGTGGTGCATGGCGGTGAACCGCTCCGCCAGTTTCGCACGGTTGGCCGTGTCGTTCAGTTGCCGCCACAGGGCCTCGGCCATGGCGGACGGCTTTGCCGCGTGCTGCAGCAGCTCCGGCACCAAAAATTCGCGCGCCAGGATG
>JBJMVV010000003.1:0-44959 GCA_045810505.1 Massilia sp. | reverse complement strand
GTTCATGTTTGATGCAACGCAGCGTAAAAATTCCAGGAATTTTCCTTGTAGCAAAATCCACAATCTTGATTGTGATCAGTTTTTTCATACGTACACCGCAGGCGTTCACGATAATCTAGTCATCCCGTACAGAAACACGACACTAACCGTCAAAATGCAGAAAAACCCTACTACAGTTACTAGCTAAAAATTCAAGAATTTTCCGCAGGCAAATCCTGGAACACTTGACCAAACGCAACACCCATATGATGCGTTGCACCATTTTTGTCTGTAGAAAAATCTTGTGTTTACGCCGCTCCAATGGAATTGCTTAGGGGCAATTTAGGAGATGTGCCGTGTTTGAAACCTTTGGTTGTGTAACCCAGTTTTCGGAGGACTGCATGACGAACGACGATGCGAACTTTACCGCCACAATCACTCCGGGTTTTACAATTCGTCTATTACAAAAAGCGATAGAGCTGGCAGGTGACCCGATTGTCATTGTCAATTCAAATGACCAGATTGTCTGGGTAAATAAAGCTTTCGAGATTTGCAGCGGTATTCAATCGGCCGATATTTTGGGTTTGAGCGCGCCGTCAATTTTTTATTGCGCGTCGGGCCGCGCTTCTTATGCGCTCTTATCGACCTCGGCCATGGCGGCCAACGACATCTGGACGCGCCGGATCGCCATCGAGCGGGCCGACGGCTCCGAATACGGCGCTGAAGAAATCATCACGGTCTTGCGGGATCCGGACGGCCAGGTCAGCCACTATGTTTCCGTTCTTCACGACCAGACCGGCGCCAACCACGCCATCCACCTGGAACGGCTGCGCGCAAATCAGGATCCGGTAACCGGTCTGGCCAACCGCACGAAGGTGCTCGAGGCGCTCGACGCAGGCTTGCACGAGGCCGCAGGCACGCAGGGTCTGATGGCGCTGATTTTTATCGACCTCGACGGTTTCAAGCAGATCAACGATACGCACGGCCACCTGGCCGGCGACGCCTTGCTGCGGGCAGTCGGCTCCCGCCTGCAGGGCGCCGTGCGCAGCAGCGATACCGTCGGCCGGTTTGGGGGCGACGAATTTGTCATCGTTTTGCCCTTTCTGGAGCACCGCAGTATCGCAAAGGAAATCGCCCGCAAGCTCGTCGAACAGTTGATGCAGCCGTTTGCCATGGAGTCCGGATTTCACCGGATCGGCGCAAGCGTTGGAATGGCGTTCTATCCGGACCACGGCGCTGATCCAAAAACATTGATTGCAAGGGCTGATACGGCAATGTACTGCGCCAAGCGCCAGGGCGGCAGCCAGCTGGCCATATCAACGCCGCCGGTTTTTTCGGGGCGCCGCGCGTGCGCACTGCGCGATCTGCCTGCCCTGCTGTCCGGCGGCGCGGTGTTGCCAGGCCCACAGGGCGCTTCTGCAGGCTTTTCAATCAAGTGAGAAGAACCATGACCGACATTTCATTTGATAGCGGAACCGTACCAGGTTGCGCCGGCGAGGCGCAGTCTGGCGTGGGTTCCGATGAGAACAATCACATTGCCGCAACGTGGTGCCGGCGCCAGCAAGCCAGGCGGCACCAGGATCAATTACGAAAACGCCTGCTCACCTGCGAGCGCAAGCAGATTGCACGTCAGATTCACGACGATCTTGGCGCCGTGCTGACGGCCCTGAAGTGCTGCCTCTGCGTTGCGCTTGACCGCGACCAGAAGGCTGGCGCGCCATCCAATGTCCTGCTGGCCGACGCCGCCAGGCTGGCCGACACGGCGTTTTCAGCCGTCCGCAAAATCGGTGTCGATCTGCGCCCCACCATACTGGAACAAATGGGCTTGTGGAGCGCCATCGAGTGGCAACTGCGCAGCCTGTCCAACCGCAGCGGCATTTGCAGCTCGCTGCATGTCGATGCCCGTCTCGAAGACGCGGACTTTTCGGAAGACTGTCAGCGCATCGTGTTCCGCGTGCTCTCCGAAGCGATCACCAACACGGAAAAGCATGCGCGCGCCACGCGCCTGTGGGTCCGCATGTACGAGCTGAACAATTTTTTGATCGCCAGTATCGAAGACGACGGTGTGGGCGCTTCGGACGCCGCCCTCGCCGGTTGCGGCTCGCTCGGCATGGTTGGTATGCGCGAGCAGGCCATCGAGATCGGTGGCCATCTTGAAACCTACAGCGTCGGGGGCCAGGGGCTCGGCCTCGTGCTGGCAATTCCATTCAGCTACTGCTATGAGCGTTAATACGATTTCAGTCATGCTGGTCGACGATCACCCGATGGTACTGGCTGGCGTGCAGCAGATGCTCGATACCGCCGGCGACATCCGGGTTGTCGCCCAGGCCCAGGATGCGCGGGAAGCAATGGGCGCGCTTGCCAGCGACAACCCCGATGTCGCAGTCATTGATATCAGCCTGCCCGATGAAAATGGATTGAGCCTGCTACAGCGCATCAAACGCACCTCGCCTCACGTCGGCGTGCTGATGCTGAGCGGGTATGGCGAAGAAATGTACGCGCTGCGCGCCTTGCGGGCCGGCGCGGATGGCTACCTGACCAAGGGGGCGCCTTTGGACGAAATCGTTGGCGCCGTGCGCCGGGTTGCAGATGGTGGCAAGCATTTCAGCACCAGCTTGAACGAACTACTGGTGCGGCAACTTCAAGGCGGCAAGGAAAAAGGCCACGCGGCGCTCACGCCGCGCGAGTTCGACATCATGATGCGGCTCGCCGCTGGCGAGTCGACCGGATCAATTGCTGCGCAATTGCATCGCAGCCCGAAAACCGTGTCGACCCACCGCTCGCGACTGTTTGAAAAACTCAACGTACAAAGTAACGCGCAACTTGCCCGTTACGTCATGGAACACGGCCTGATGGGCCCGAAGACAAAACAATAGCCAGAGTGATTCATCCCGGAGATAACTCGATGCACAGCAACGTCCATATCAGTCGAACGGAAGCGCCCTCGATCGTTCAGTTGGCCAGCAATGCCATGCGAAGTTGCGCCTTGTGCGGCGCCGACAAAGCGTGCCTGCCCGAGCTTTTTCATACCAAGGATGCGCACGTTTTCGACAAGCTCATCATGGGAAAGCGCAGGATCAGCCGCAATAGCAGCCTCTGCCAGGAGCACGACAAATTCAATATGCTCTACGTCGTCAGGTTCGGCCAGTTCAAGGTGCTCAATCGCGATCCCACCGGCATGCTGCGGGTGATGAAATTCTACATGGCGGGCGACGTCATCGGCATGGATGCTATCGCCAGCGGCTCCCATACGGTACGGGTCATGGCGCTGGAAAACAGCGAAGTATGCGAGATCTCCTATCTGCATCTGCGCCGGGCAATGAGCGAAGAGCCGCAGTTCGTCGAGCGCTTTCTGCGCACCATGAGCAGCGCCCTGGTGGACCGCTACGAGCGCTCTTCCCTGCTGTCGCTCGCTTCGCTCGACGAGCGATTTGCCAGTTTCCTGCTTGATCTGAGCGAAAAGTACGGTCGCCAGGGCTATTCCAGTCGCGCTTTTCGGCTGAGCATGTCGCGCAGCGACATCGGCAGTTACCTCGGCACCACCGTGGAAACCGTCAGCCGCCTGATCGCAAGGTTCAACGCTCAGCACGGTGTGTCGATCAACGGCCGTCTGGTCGAAGTGATCGACCGCAAGCGGCTGCAGGCGGTCCTCGAGAGTGATGCCATGCCCAGATCGCCGCCGGTGCAAAGCCCCCTGTTCGAATAATGCAGCGTCGGCAGTGATGAAACCTGCCCCGGAGGAGTTCAAATGAGTCGAGAGACCAGTTCGATGGTGAATCAAATTGCGGCGCCGTGAACGGCTGCTGTTCGCGTCGCGGCGGCGGCGGCGCCTGCATTTGGGGGCGATGGGCGCGGCCACAATTGCAGCCGTGGCGCTCTGCATCGCCAGATTTTACTGGCGCGGTTAAGCAGCCGGCATTGCCTTGCCAGTCCTGAGAGCGCATCCACATTACAAAGGGTCACATCATGCAAGTACCGTATCGCAGCGTTCAAAGAGGCCTTACTTCAAACCGGGCGGCCTTCTATTTGAACCGGATTGTCACAGCACGTCCGGCCCGGGCGGTTCTCGTGGCGGCCATTCGGCGCTACATAGCCTGGCGCCAACGGGATCGCGTCTTGCAGGCCGCGCCGGCACAGCAAGCGGCGGTCGAAGGCCTTAACGCCGAGGGCTACACGGAACTGGGGCAGCTGTTGAGCCGCGATGCTTGCCAGGAGATTGTGGACTACCTGAGCAACAAGAAAATGCAGGACCGCGATATCGCGCGGGCGCCGTACTGCCTGGCCGATGCGCCGGAAAGCGCGCGCCTGGCAGACTTCAGCCTGGCCGACACGCTCAAGTGCCCGCACATCCTGGGCCTGGCCAATTCACCGCTCCTGCTCGGCATGGCGACGCAGTACATCGGCTGCAAACCGACCCTGTCGTCCGTGGTGATTCGCTGGTCGTTTCCCGCGGAGGCGGGCCGTAGCGATCTGCAGCGCTTCCATCGCGATACCGATGACTGGCGCTTTTTCAAAGTGATGGTCTATCTGACGGATGTCGACGAAGCTTGCGGGCCGCATGTGTATGTCAAGGCAACCCACCGGGACCGGCAGACGATCCGCCAGCGCTTCTGGCGCGATGAAGAGATCGCCGAGAAATACGGCGACGAGCGCCTTGCCGTGGCGCTCGGGCCGAAGGGGACGGCATTTGCAGTCGACACGGCGGGCATCCACAAGGGCCAGGCGCCCGAGCGGGGCCGGCGCCTGATGCTGATGCTGCAGTACTCCCTGCTGCCGTGCTATTCGGTGCGCAAGGAACCGGTCGAGGCGCCATTGCCCGCTGGCCTAGACGCTTACATCAACCGCGTCCTGTTCGCGCCTGCAAAGGACACAGTTGTAGCGCAGCGGGTGCGGCGGCGGGTGCTGCGATCCTGAAAGAATAACGTGGCCAGTCTGCGAGCGCGGCGGCGCAGCGGCCAGGCGCGCGTGCGCCGGCGGCAAGGGGCCGGTATTGCATTCTCGCGCCGCCCCTGTGAGGCCAGCTGCGTATCACCAGCGAGGTGGAGGCTTGATGGTGCTGCCCAGGCGTCACCAGCGCAATTCGCCCGGGATAGTTGCCAGCGATACGGCGTTCCTGGCCATCCCATTGTGGCCTTATCGATGTTTTCGGCATGTGCGTGACACCTCCTGCCGCCAAGGTGCCATGGGTGTTTCAAGCGACTTTGCGAGCGCGCAAACGCGTGAGGATTCGAAGCTAGCAGGTGCGGCCATTCTTGCCGCGCCATTTGAACGGCGGCTGCATGCAGCCACACCATTTTGATAGAGGAGATCGGCATGAGTGAACTGATTTATTTGCGAACAAGATCGTACAGCCCGGCACAGCTGCTCGATACGATGCGCCAGCAGCTGGCGCTCGATAACGATGCGGCTCTGGCGCGCGAGCTCGATATCCAGGCGCCCTTGCTGAGCAAGATCCGCAACGGCAAATTGCCGGTCAGCGCCGGTCTGCTGATCCGCATGCACGAGGCCAGCGGCCTGGCCATCGAAGAGTTGCGCGGACTGATGGGCGACCGGCGGTCGCGCTTTCGCATCTGCGCCCGGTCCCGCGCCCTCTCCATGCGCCAGGGCGCCAAGGCCAGGCCCGCAACCTCGACGCGCGCTGCGCGCTCCGGGCAGACGACATGGTAACGCTCACCTACAACGGCCTGGGCCGCGTTCGTCCTGAGACACCGTCCGACCCCTCTTCTGTCATGGCCGCCAATGACGACCTGATCGGACGCCTGCGCAGCGCGGATTCAGCGGCCATCCGTCAGCTGCGCAAACAGAAAGCGGAAAGCCAGCAAACATTCTGGTCGCGCTTTGGCGTCACCCAGTCCTCGGGCAGCCGTTTCGAGACCGGACTGCAGCCGCCGCGCCCCGTGCTGATTCTGCTGGAGCTGTACGCCAGCGGCACGCTGGAAGACCAGGACGTGCAGCCGCGCTAGGAACTACCCTGCACGGTGGGCTCAAGGCTCAACCCCGCACGGTTGCGCCCACAGGACCCGATCAGCCGCGGTTCGCCGCGCGACGAGGTACAGCCTTGGCCCAGGGACGACTTGATTTGTCAGCCATCCCTGCGTGACGGCGAACTGGGCATAATCCTGCCCGAAACGATCCAGGTCAAAGCCGGGAATCTGGCTGCGTCGCAGGCGCTCGATTGCGCGTGCGATCGAAATGGCGGTGCGCGCCATCATCTCGGTCCGCGTGCAATCGTCAGGCACCTCCAGCTTCGACACCACCTCGGCCGCATGCAGCGCCCTGAAATATTTTTTGACTTCGCCGAAGGCCGGCTTGCCGCTTGCATGGAGCAGTGCCTTGTACTGGAGCTCGACCAGGCCATGGCCGTAGTCAGCCCGCTCGAAGCGCTCGTTGAAGGCCGGCTCGATGACCTGTCTGGCCAATTCAAATACGGCAGCGTGTTCAGCATTGCACGTCGATGACGTCATCCAGATCTGCATACATCCTCCTGAGCGGACAAATACTGCGCGGAAAAGGGGGGCAAGTGAAGCCCTGCTCGCCCTCATTTGATGAAAGTATGCAACTGCACAGCGCATATTCTTTGCGCGTAGTCGACTTGATCAAAAAATAACTTGTGAACAGTCAAGATATTGCTGAAATGAGTAGGCTTGGCGTCAGGGGGCTGCCACTTTGCGTTTTCGCCAGTGCCCCGTGCTGGGACGGGTCAGCTTGCAGCGATCAATGTTCCCGCATCAGCGAGGTCGATTGACAGCGAGCAAGCAAGGATTTGATAGCAATATAGGCAATATAAAAAACCGTATCGTAGACCTCGTGACGCCGTCGTCGCCGCAGCGACCTCGGCCAATGACGACAAACACGGAGCCATGCAATGACTGGAAAAATCAAATTGTCGAAACAGATACAGGACCTGTCTACGGCAGCTGCCTTGCTCGGCTGCTGGGTCGGCGCGGCGCAGGCCGTCAATACCACGACGCCGCAGATCGGCCCGACCTCGATGGCAGATGCAGCCGATGCGACCGCGCTGGCCGCCACGCTTTTGTTGGGAGGTAGCGCGAGTCTCGCGATTAATTTCAAACGCGGCCTCGATCCCTGGAATCACAGGCCGAACGATGGCAAATGCACTGCTGGCGAGGAAAGCAAATGCACTATCGTCCGTCCCAGGCTGCATGCCGGCGGTGAAGCACCGGCCAGGCGGGTTTCTGAACAGGGTTCCCTGTGGACGATGGGGCTCGGCATGCTGGGCATCACCCTCGTATCGCGCCGTCTGGCCCGGCCAAAACGCAGGAAGAAGACGTGTGCCACGCCCGATGAGGCAAGCATCAGCGGGCGCGCTGTGATCGCAGTCGGAACAGATGCCGCCAGATGAGCTCTCACGACCGGCTTGCGGCGGGACTTTCCGTCGCGCTGCGCCCCAGCAGGCAAAAAAAAGGCTTGCATCGCATGCAAGCCTTTAATTCCACTACCAAATTCTGGCTCCCCGACCTGGACTCGAACCAGGGACCTGCGGATTAACAGTCCGTCGCTCTACCAACTGAGCTATCAGGGAAAAGAGCGAATATTATATACGGTCATGCAAGAAATGGCGAGGGCTGTGCGGAGATTTTCGTCAGGGGAATTGCATGGCGCGGGCTCAGGTCCAGCGGGTGGACAGGCGCATGCTGGCGCGGCTGACCGCGCCGGGATCGAGAACAGTACCGCCCCGCTCGCTGACGGGCAGATGATCGAGGTTGGGCCAGTCGGTGCAATTGCTGACTGGCTCGATGCAAAAAAAGCCGGCGCCGGGCGGCGCGTACAGGGTCACGAAGTCGAGCGGCGCGGTGGCGCTCATGGCAAGTGCGCGGACGTCATCGAAATCAATGCGCGCGATCCGGTCCCAGCCGGTGAAATTATTGTCGAGCAGAAGCTCACGCGCAGACACGCCCTGGCGCAATTGGTCGACCACGGCAGGGCGCGCCAGGGCGGTCGGCAGCAGTTCGGCGTCACTCAGCCACATGGCCTCGGTCGCGACCTGAATGCGGGCACAGGCGCGATGGGGAAAGAAGGGGTGAAAGCCCAGGCCCAGCGGCATCGGCTGCGTGTCCAGGTTCTCCACTTCAAGCTGCGCGACCAGGCCCTCGGTTGCCAGCGTGATCTCCTGCGTCGCGCGGAAATGCCAGGGCCAGGCGGCGGCAGGATGCTCCAGTTGCAGGCGCACCGTCTGCCCGCTGTGCGCCAGCACCGTCCACGGCCGCTGCCAGCCCATCCCGTGCAGGGCGTGGGGCGATGGCGGCGCGTTGGCGGGCAGGCTGATCTCGCGGCCCATGCAGGTGAAGTTGCCGTCACGGATGCGGTTGCAGAATGGCAGCAGCGGGAAGCAGGCCATGCTGTCGACGCCGCCATCCAGGGGCGCGGGGCGCTGCCAGTCGAAGCGCTCGCCGTCGCGCACACTATAAAAGGAAGCGATGGCGCCGCCGCGGGCCGGGTCGATCTCGGCCCGCACTTCCCCATCGGCCAGGCGCAGGCGCGTCAAGGCAGGCGGTCCGCGCGGATGGATTGAAACTTTGCCGTGAAGGCGCGGGCGCGTTCGGTGACTGCCGCGTAGTCGCCGTGGGCGCCCGGTCCGGTGAGGCTGCCGCCGATGCCGACTGCCACAGCGCCGTTGGCGAACCAGTCGCCCAGGTTGTCGACCGTCACGCCGCCAGTGGGCATCAGGGGAATCTGCGGCAGGGGCGCGCGCAGGGCCTTGATATAGGCGGGGCCGAACATTTCGGCGGGAAACACCTTGACGATGTCGGCGCCGGCGTCGATGGCGCTGACGATTTCCGTGGGCGTCATCGCGCCCGGCATGGACAGTACCTGGTAGCGCTGGCACAGGGAGATGGTGGCGAGGTTGACGGAGGGCGAAATGATCATCTGCGCACCGGCAAGAATGGCCGCGCGCGCCGTTTCAGGATCGAGCACGGTGCCGGCGCCCAGCAGCAGCTTGTTGCCATGCCGGGCACGCAGGGTTCTCAGCACCTCGAGCGTGTCGGGGGTAGTAAAAGCCACTTCCAGCGCCGTCATGCCGCCGGCGATGCAGGCTTCGGCAAGTTCGAGGCCGGCGTCGGCCGTATCGGCGCGGACGATGGCGACCATGCCGCGCTCAAGCACGGTTTGCAGCAGATGGAATTTGTGCATGGGATTCCCGCTAGCGTTGCAAGGTGGCGCCGAAGCGCACTTCGGGCAGGCCGCGTACGCGCGCGACCGCACCCATCCACAGGCCGCCCGCTTCCGGCTCGCGGGCGCGGTCCGCGGGCGAGAAATGCTGGTACGCGCTGGTGACGAACAGCTCGTTCAGGGCGCCGCCGCCGAAGCAGACGCAGCTGGGCTGCGACACGTCGACCTCGACGCTGCGCTCGACGCTGCCATCGGGCGCGAAGCGCACCACCCTGCCCGCGCCCCAGCGGGCGTTCCACAAGTGGCCTTCGGCGTCGATGGCCGAGCCGTCGGGCGTGCCGACGCCGTCGCGCAGGTCGGCAAAGACGGTGATGTTCTCCGCGTCGCCGCTGGCGTAGCCGTCCCAGCGCCAGATAATTTTCTCGGGCGAGTCGCAGAAATACATGGCTTCACCGTCGAGGCTGAAGCAGATGCTGTTGGAGATCGCCACTTTCGGCAGCGGCAGGCGTTCCAGCGTCAGGTCAGTATTGAGGCGGTAAAAACTGCCGATGGCCTGCCGGTTGGCGCGTTCGTCCATGGTGCCGAACACGAAGCGGCCCTGGCGATCACAGCGGCCGTCGTTCAGGCGCGTCGCCGGCAGATCGGGCTCGACCGCGTGCAGGCGCTTGATGGCCCCCGTCTGCAGGTTGAACCAGGCCAGGCTTGAGGCGAGGCCGGCCAGGATGATGTCGGGATCGTCGGTCAGCGCGAAGCAGGCCAGCCGCTCCGGCAACTGCCAGGTGTCGCCGCTGCCCGTGACGGGATTGTGGCAATGCAGTTGCGCCGCCTCGATGTCGGTCCAGAACACACGTCCGCTGCGTTCGCACCACTGCACGCCTTCGCCCAGTTCGTTGGCGCCGTCGACCAGCAGGCGCAGGATGGTGGGGGCGCTCATCAGTGCGACTCCCGCGGCACGGCCGAACCGCGGCAGCCGACCAGGAAGTCGAGGTCGACACCCTGGTCCGCCTGCAGCACGTGCTTCGTGTACATTTCCTGATAGCCTCCGCGCATGGCCGGCTCGGGTGCTTTCCATTCAGCGCGGCGCTGCGCCAGTTCGGCGTCGCTGACGTCCAGGTGCAGGCGGCGTCCCGCCACGTCGAGCTCGATCATGTCGCCATCGCGCACCAGCGCCAGCGGTCCGCCCACGGCCGCCTCGGGCGCCACGTGCAGCACCACGGTGCCGTAGGCGGTGCCGCTCATGCGGGCGTCCGAGATGCGCACCATGTCGCGCACGCCCTGCTCCAGCAGCTTTTTCGGCAGGCCCATATTGCCCACTTCGGCCATGCCGGGATAGCCCTTCGGCCCGCAGTTCTGCAGCACCATGATGCAGTCGGCGTCAATGTCGAGTTCGGGGTCATCAATGCGCGCCTTGTAGTGCTCGATGCTGTTGAAGACCACGGCGCGGCCGCGGTGCTGCATCAGGGCGGGCGTGGCGGCGGACGGTTTGAGGATGGCGCCGCGGGGTGACAGATTGCCGGTCAACACGGCGATGCCGCCGTTGTCCTTGAACGGCAGGGGCATCGAATGGATCACGTCGCGGTTGAAATTTTCGGCCTCGGCCACGTTCTCGGCCAGGCTCTGGCCTGTGACGGTGAGAATGTCGCCATGCAGCCGCGACAGCATCTCCTTGATGACCACCGGCAGGCCGCCCGCATAATAAAACTCTTCCATCAGGTACTGGCCCGATGGCATCAAGTTGAGCAGGCAGGGAATCTCCCGGCCCAGGCGGTCCCAGTCGGCCAGGGTGACGTCCACGCCGATCCGGCCCGCGATGGCCAGCAAATGCACCACTGCATTGGTCGAGCCGCCGATGGCGCCGTTGACCATGATGGCGTTTTCAAACGCTTCGCGGGTCAGCACCTTCGACAGTTTCAGGTCTTCGTGCACCATGCCGACGATGCGGCGCCCGGTCAGCTGGGCCTGCAATTTGCGGCGTGCATCGACGGCGGGAATGGCGGCGTTGCCGGGCAGGGTCACGCCGAGCGCCTCGACCATGCAGGCCATGGTCGAGGCGGTGCCCATCGTCATGCAATGGCCGCTCGAGCGCGACATGCACGATTCAGCCTGCTTGAAACTTGATAAGCTCATGCGCCCTGCCCTGACGTCCTCGGAAAATTTCCACACGTCCGTCCCGGAGCCGATCGGTTTGCCCCGGTAATTACCATTCAACATGGGCCCGCCCGAGAGCACGATGGTGGGCAGGTCCACGCTCGCCGCACCCATCAGCAGCGCCGGCGTGGTCTTGTCGCAGCCGGTCAGCAGCACCACGCCGTCGATGGGATTGGCGCGGATCGATTCTTCCACGTCCATGCTGGCAAGGTTGCGAAACAGCATGGCGGTCGGGCGCAGGTTCGATTCGCCCAGCGACATGGCAGGGAACTCGACGGGAAAGCCGCCGGCCTCGAGAACGCCGCGCTTGACCATCTCGGCCAGTTCGCGGAAGTGGCCGTTGCAGGGCGTCAGCTCGGACCAGGTGTTGCAAATGCCGATCACGGGCCGGCCGTCGAAGGCGTCATTGGGCGTGCCCTGGTTTTTCATCCAGCTGCGGTGGATGAAGCTGTCCTTGTCGTCGCCGCCGAACCAGGCTTGCGAGCGCAGGCCGCCCTTTTTGGTGTCTGTCATGGGATCGTATTTAGAAGAACGTGGAAACTATGTGAGGGTATCAAAACCGGCGGGAAGCGAGCGCGAGCGCGCCGGCCCCGGCCATATGGGCCTGGCTGGCGTCGTCCACGACAATCTGCCTGCCGTAGAAAAAACTCTGTTCGGCCAGCAGCAGCGCCAGCGCATCGCGCAACATGGGTTTGCCGCAGATGACGATGGTGGTGTCAGGCCGCATCTGGATCGCGCTGCTGTTTTTGAGCGCCAGTAAATCGTCGGCCAGCACCGCGCCCAGCAGAAAGCTGGCGCGCTCGTCGACGTCAACATCGCTGAACTGGGCCAGGATGCGCACGCTGAAGCAGGCCCGCGCCAGGCCGACCTTGCGCGCCGTGGCGGCGCCGGCGCGTACCTGTTCGGGATGCAGTTGCTTGCCGAAACCGCCGCCCAGCGACTGGCCGATCAGGGTGTGCTGGCTGATCGCCTGCAGCAGTTCGCCCGCAATGGTGGTGGCGCAGCCGAGAATGCGGCCGTCCTCGTCGACGCTGAGAAACTTGGTGTGCGAACCGGGCAGGATGAACATGGCCCGCTCGCGCAATTGCTGGCGCGTGAGCAGGCCCACAATTTCGCTCTCCTCGCCACGCACCATGTCCATGGCTTCCTGGTTGTGCAGGCCGACCTTGCCGGCGTAGTTGCGCACGCCCGGAATGATCCACAGGGGGCCGGCGAAAATCTCCGGCATGTCGAAGCGCGCCATGCCGGCGGCCAGTTCAGCCGCGCCGGCGGGCGCGAGCAGATGGGGCAACTCGGCCAGGCCGACGTTCGAGCCGATCATGCCCGACGCGAGCGCCAGCGCGACCTCGTGCTCGGCGACATCGCTGGCGGCGAGCACGCGCACGATGGTGTCGCGCAAGGCCTGTTTCAGCCCTTCCTTGCTGCCCGAAATGGCCGCGTCGCGCACGCCCACGGCAGCCGCCGCTTCCCCCAGCACCACCCCGTCGCGCCAGAGGACGCTGCGGGTGTTGGAGGTACCCATATCGATGGTGAGGATAAGCATGAGGCAAGAGGCGTGGGTTCAGTGTGACGCCATCATAGAAGACGCACCCATATCTTTCAAATGATTAATTTCAGCTTTTTGATATCAATTCCGGTATCTGGACTGTTATTATTGAAGGATGGAAAATACCAACCCGAACTGGTTTTTGCGCGCCCGCCTGAAAACGCGGCAGTTGCTGCTCCTGATTGCCCTGGACGAGCAGAGAAATATCCACCGTGCGGCCGAAGAGCTGCACATGACCCAGCCGGCCGCATCGAAGCAGCTCAAGGATCTGGAAGACATGCTCGACGTGCGCCTGTTCGAGCGCCTCTCGCGCGGCATGGAGCCGACCATTTACGGCGAGACCATGATCCGCCACGCCCGCATGGCGCTGACCAGCCTGTCGCTGGCGCACGAAGACATCGTCGCCCTGAAATCAGGCCTGTCGGGCCAGGTGGCCATCGGTGCCATCATGACGCCGGGCATGGCCTTGCTGCCGCGGGCGATTTCGCGCGTCAAGCAGGCCGCGCCCCTGATGCGGATCGGCGTCGAGGTCGAGACCAGCAATATCCTGCTGGAGCGCCTGCAGCGGGGCACCCTGGACTTCCTGGTGGCGCGCATTCTCGATGCCGCCAACCAGGCGGAACTGCAGTACGAAGAACTGGCCGACGAGCCCGTTTGCGTGGTGGCGCGGGTGGGCCATCCCTTCGAGCAGGCCGAGAACCTGAAACTGCAGGACATCGCCCGCGCCGGCTGGGTGCTCTCGCCCAAGGGCAGCGTGCTGCGCCACCGCTGCGACATGATGTTTCGCACCGCGGGCCTGGCGCCGCCGGACAACGTGGTCGACACCACGGCGCTGCTGCTGATCATCTCGCTGCTGCAACAGACCGACAGCCTGCACCTGATGCCGCAGGAAGTGGCGCGCCATTATGCCCAGCTCAATATTCTGACCATCCTGCCGATCAAGGTAGCGATCCGGATGGACGGCTTTGGCATCATCACGCGGCGCGATCAATTGCTCTCGCCCAGTGCGGCGGTGCTGCTTGATGCGATCCGTTTAGCCGCCAAGGAAATTTATTAAAGCCACTTCGCTCTGATACAAAAAAGCCCTCCGCGAGGAGGGCAAGGGGACAACAAAAGCCGATCGAAATGCTGCTTAGAACCAGGTCTCCACCTGGAAACCCGCCGAGGCACCGCTGGTGTGGTTGTTGTAGACCGGGCCCGAGTTATTGGCGGCATTGACGGACGCGGTCGCCGCATCGTTCCACTTGCCGTAGCTGATGAAGGCGCGCAGTTCAGGACGGTCGAACAGGCCTGGGCCAGCCGAGATGATCGGGGCAAAGGTGATCTTGGTCAGGCGCTGGGTCGGGCCGTTCGGCATGGTGACGCGGTCGGTGCCCAGTTCAAGCGCCAGTTTGAAGTGGCGCGAGAGAGCGTAGACGGGACGCACGCCCAGCGTGGTCCAGGTCGAAGAGCCGGTGGCGTCGGACTTGTCGCGCTGGCCGAGAGCGACCATCTCCATGCCGAAGTTTTCGGTAGGCTGGATCCACAGGTCATCGAACACGCGCGTGCGCGTCACGTCCGAGCCCAGCAGGGTGCTGCCCGAGCCGCCCATGCGGTCGTTGCCGATGCCGATGCCGGTGCCGGGACCGACGCCGTACTGGACGCCGAAGGTGTTGCCGCCCTTGCCCATGACCTTGTCCTGCTTGTGGAAAGCCGACAGCTGCCAGCCGTTGTGGCGATTCTTGTCGCCCTGCGCCTTGATCCAGGTGCCGACCAGGTCGATGGTGCCGTTGGTATTGACGGGCAGATCCTGGTAGACGAAGTTCTGGCGGATGGCGGCGCTGGTGTCGATCACCTTGCCCGTGACGGGGTCGACGATGTTGACGTCATTGTCCTTGAACAGGCCATAGCTGAAATTGCCCGGACCAATCTTGGCCTGGTCAACGCCGACGCCGGTGCCGTTCAAGTTGATGTACTGCAGGTCGAGCATGTGGATGTCGGGACGCACCGAAAAACGCTTGCCGATCCAGACCGCGCCACCGTTGAGGAAGTCGAGCCCTTTCGCTTCCACGTAGGCCTTGGCCACAGCCAGCTTGGCATCGCCGAAATCGGAGTTGGGGCTGTAGGCGTTGGCCCAGAAGGTACCGGTCCAGGTCACGCCATCGACCTTGGTGAAATCGTGGGTGTAGCCGCCTTCCAGGTAGGCATCGCACTCGTTGCCGAGACGGTATTTCATGGTGTTGCCACCCAGTCCGAAGCAGCTTTGCGGACCGTGTGCGGAGCTGGCGCCGATGCCAACGCGGCCATAGCCGTGGAAGCCTTCGCTGTCGTTGCCGGGACCGATGGCGGCGCTGGCGCTACCGACCGCGAGAGTCATCGCTATCGCTGCTGGCAATTTCTTGAGAATACCTTGCATTGTCTGTCTCCTGATTTTTATGAACTAAGTTTTATGAATGAATGCGGTGACATACCGCTGCTTTGAGTGACGACCCAAATTTTTTACGCTCTGCCACATACCGGCAGCACTTCTCCCCGGCGCATTGAAGGCCTGAGTTTTATGGTGAGAACTACGCGCCCCGCGGCGCCCGTGGTCGTGGCCTGAGACCCGGTCAGCTCCAGCCCGCGTCGACGACAAACTCCTGCGCCGTGCACATCGCCCCGTCATCGGAGGCGAGGAACATCACCATCGCCGCGATGTGGCCGGGCATCAGGCGGTCGGGCAGGCACTGGTTTTTATTGATCTCGATTTCCGCCTCGTCATTGACCCAGAGATCGAGCTGGCGCTGCGTCATCACCCAGCCCGGTGTGACGGTGTTGACGCGGATGCTGTGCGCGCCCAGTTCGCGCGCCAGTCCCCGCGTCAGGCCCACCACCGCCGCCTTCGAGGTGGCATAGGCGGGATAGCCGGCTGCCTTGATGTGCCAGGAGATCGAACTGATGTTGATGATGGCGCCGCCGCGTTTTTTCTTCATGCCGGGCAGCACCGACTGACAGGTGAAAAACATGGGACGCTGGTTGATGGCGATGCGTTCGTTCCAGTAGTCGACCGTGACGTCCTCGAAATTATGGCGCTGGTCGTTGGCGGCATTGTTGACCAGCACGTCGAAGTCGCCGCACACGCCCGCCAGTTCGCTGATAGTTTGCTGCAACCCGGCGATATCGGTGATGTCGCAGTAACGGAAGATCGGCGCCGGCAAACCGGCCTCGGCCAGGCTGGCGCACAGGGCCTCGCTCTCGGCTTTGGCGATGTCGACAAAGGCGACCTGGGCGCCCTGCTCGGCAAACGCCGTCACGATGGACGCGCCGATACCGCTGCCGCCGCCGGTGACGAATACGCGCTTGCCTTTCAAACTTTTATAGTTGGACAACACGATGGGTTTGCTCATGGGTGCTCCTGTTTATTGTTGTTGCTTGATTTTTTACGGTGCGCTTGTTGTGATTGTTGTTGCGCACATTCTTGATTCACTGGTCTTGCGTCATGACCCCGTCGCGCAGGCGCCAGATGCCGCCGGCATTGTCGCGCAAAGCGGGCGCAAGCAAAGCCTGGGGCATGTTCTGGTAGCTCACGGGCCGGGTAAAGCGGTAAATGGCCGTGGTCCCCACCGAGGTGCTGCGCCCGTCAGAGGTGGCCGGAAACGGTCCGCCATGCACCATCGCGCTCGACACTTCCACGCCGGTGGGATAGCCATTGGCCAGCACCCGGCCCACCTTGCGCTCGAGCACAGGCAGCAGGCTGCGCGCCGCGTCGATATCGGCCTCGTCCAGTTGCAGGGTCGCCGTCAACTGCCCTTCCAGTTGCTCGGCCACCTGGCGCATCTGGGCCAGGTCTTCGCACACCACCAGCAATGCCGCAGGACCAAACACTTCGTGCGACAAGGCGGCGTCCGCCAGAAACGCACTTGCGCTGGTGCAGAACAGGGCCGGCCGGCCCGGCGCCGCTTCGATCTGCCCGGGCGCCAGCGCCGTGACGCCGGCGTGAGCAGCCAGCGCGGCAACGCCCCGCGCATAAGCCACGCCGATGCCCGCGGTAAGCATGGGCGCCGCGGCACTGGCGGCGACTGCGCTGGCTGCCGCGTCGGCAAACCGTTCCAGCGCCGCGCTCTTGATGCCCAGCAGCAGGCCGGGATTGGTGCAGAACTGCCCCACGCCGGCCGTGAGCGAGGCAGCAAAGCCCTGCGCGATCGACTCGGCCCGTGCGTCCAGTGCGGCAGGCAGCAGAAAGACGGGATTGACGGCGCTCATTTCCGCATACACGGGAATCGGCACCGGGCGCGCCTGGGCGATGCGCAACAGGGCCAGGCCGCCCTGGCGCGAGCCCGTGAAACCGACCGCCTTGATGTCGGGATGGCGCACCAGCGCTTCGCCGACGGCATTGTCGGCGCCGGGCAGCAAGGCAAACACGCCGGCCGGCATGGCGCAGTCGGCCAGCGCCTGGGCAAGCGCCCGCCCCACCAGTTCCGAGGTGCCGGGATGGGCGGCGTGGCCCTTGACGACCACGGGACAGCCGGCGGCCAGGGCGGCGGCGGTGTCGCCGCCCGCCACCGAAAACGCCAGCGGGAAATTACTGGCGCCAAACACCGCGACCGGGCCCAGTGCAATCAGGCCCATGCGGATGTCCGGCCGCGGCGGCGAGCGCTCGGGCAAGGCGCTGTCGATGGCAACCTGGCGCCAGGAACCTTCGCGCAGCAGGCGTGCAAACATGCCCAGCTGAGCGATGGTACGGCCCCGCTCGCCTTCGATGCGCACGCGCGGCAGGCCGGTTTCCACCATCGCGCGCTCGACCAGGGTATCGCCCAGCGCCAGGATGCGCTCGCCTATCGCGTCGAGCAAGTCGGCGCGTGCGTGGTCGGGCGTATTGCGGAAGGTATCGAAGGCGGCGCCAGCCAACGCGCAGGCCAGCGCGACCTGGTCGGCGCCGACACCATGGTAAGGCTGATCGAGCGCTTCGCCGGTGGCGGCGGCGTGGGCAAAAAACACGCCGCCGTTGCCGCGCACGGCACGCCCGCCGATCAGGGCCTCGCCGGTGATTTCCATCAGCGCACCCATCAGAGCGCCTTCACGGCCAAGGGCGCCGCTTCGGCCGGCAACAGGGCCA
Source organism: Massilia sp. (assembly GCA_045810505.1). Lineage (GTDB taxonomy): Bacteria > Pseudomonadota > Gammaproteobacteria > Burkholderiales > Burkholderiaceae_D > JAFCUW01. The sequence continues at coordinate 27,080 of JBJMVV010000003.1, read as the reverse complement.
GCCGGTTGCGCAGCGGCGGGCCGAAGGCGGCGACATCGATCTCGAAGCTTTCGCCAGGCGCGACCACGATGCCATCGGCAAAACTCAGGGTCGCCGTGCCGAAGAAATGGATGTGCACGTCGCCGGGGCGGCGAAACTGGGCATACTTGAAATGGTGGTGTTCCAGGTTGGACACCGTGTGCGACATATTGTCTTCGCCGCTGACGAACGGTTTTTCCCAGCGGACCTGGCCATCGGCGCCGCGCACGCGCGAGCTGCCGGCGATGTGGGCGGGCAATTGCCCCACCAGCAGGGCGGGCCCGACGGCGCAGGCGCGCAGTTTCGAGTGCGCCAGGTAGAGATAATTTTCGCGCTCGAGCACGTGATCGGAAAATTCATTGCCAAGTGCGAAGCCGAGCCGGTAAGGTTGGCCATCGTCGCCAATCACATACAGGCCGGCAATTTCCGGCTCTTCGCCGCCATCCCTGGAAAATACCGGCATGGCCAACGGCGCTTCGCTGGCCCGCACGATGCCGCCGTCGCCCTTGTAGAACCACTCGGGCGCAACGCCAACGGCGCCCGCCGCGGGTTTGCCGCCTTCCACGCCGAGGCGGAACATTTTCATGCTGTCGCTCAGGGCTTCGACGGCGCCGCCGATTTTCTGGTGCATCGCGTCGCGCGTGTCGGCGCTGCCCAGGTGGGTCAATCCCGTGCCGGTGACGAGGCAGTGGGCAGGGTCCGCATGGTCGAGCGGCGCCAGGATGCCGCCCGCGGCCACGACTTTGTCGTAAGCAACGCTGGCGTCGCTCAGGGCGGCCAGCGCCAGCTTTTCAATTGGCTGGCGGCGGGCAATTGCGGCCTGGGCCAGTGCGTAGGTGGTGTCGAAGCCCTCAATGATGCGCAAGGTGTGGCTGGCGGCATCGTAGACGCCGACGTGACGGCGCCCTTCGGCGTTCTTAAATTGAATCAACAGCATGGTGTCTCCTGCTCTTTGTATTGCGTTTATTTTCTGTGGCGTTTATTTAGTGGGAATGACGCGGGACCTTGGCGCCCCGCTGACCCACCAGGAAATCGAAATCGCAGCCTTCATCGGCCTGCAGCACGTGGTCGAGATAAAGCTGCTGGTAGCCGCTGCCGGCCGGCGCGGGCGGCACGTCGCGCTTGCGCGCCATGCGCGCCTCGATCTCGTCCTGCCCCACTTCCAGATCAAGCGTGCCGGCGTGGCAATCGAGCGCGATCCAGTCGCCGTTCCGCACGATGCCCAGCGGTCCGCCCGCCATCGCCTCGGGCGCGACGTGCAGCACCACGGTGCCGTAGGCGGTGCCGCTCATGCGCGCATCCGAGATGCGCACCATGTCCTTGATGCCCTGGGCGAGCAGCTTGGGCGGCAGGCCCATGTTGCCGACCTCGGCCATGCCGGGATAGCCTTTCGGGCCGCAGTTTTTCATGACCAGGATGGAACTTGCATCGACCTCGAGGGCGTCGTCGCCGATGCGGGCCTTGTAGTCGTCGAAATCCTCGAACACGACGGCGCGGCCCCGGTGGCGCATCAGTTCAGGCGTGGCGGCCGAAGGTTTGAGGACCGCGCCGCGCGGGGCCAGGTTTCCGCGCAGGATGCAGATGCCGCCATCCGCCAGCAGCGGATTGTCGAGCTTGCGAATTACCTCATCGTTGTAGACAGGCGCCTCGCGGGTGTTGTCCCACAGGCTGCGGCCATTGACGGTGAGCGCGTCCGGGTGCGGCAGCAAGTTGGCTTCACCGAGCCGGCGCAGCACTGCCGGCAGGCCGCCCGCGTAATAAAATTCTTCCATCAAGTAACGTCCCGACGGCATCAGGTCGACGATGGTCGGGGTGCCGCGGCCGATGGTGGTCCAGTCTTCCAGTTCAAGCTCGACACCCATCCGCCCGGCAATGGCTTTCAGGTGGATCACGGCATTGGTCGAACCGCCGATGGCGGCGTTGACCCGGATGGCGTTTTCAAAGGCGGCGCGGGTGAGGACTTTCGACAGGCGCAGGTCTTCTTTCACCATCTCGACAATACGAATGCCCGACATGTGGGCCAGCACGTAGCGGCGCGCGTCCACCGCGGGAATGGCAGCATTGTGCGGCAGGGCCGTACCCAGTGCTTCGGCCATGCAGGCCATGGTCGAGGCCGTGCCCATGGTGTTGCAGGTGCCGGCCGAACGGGACATGCCGGACTCGGCCGACATGAATTGGTGCAAGGTGATGGTGCCGGCTTTCACCTGCTCGTGCAGTTGCCAGACGGCGGTGCCGGAGCCGATGTCCTTGCCCTCGTGCTTGCCGTTGAGCATGGGGCCGCCGCTGACGACGATGGTGGGAATATCGCAGCTTGCCGCGCCCATCAGCAGGGCCGGCGTGGTCTTGTCGCAGCCGACCAGCAGCACGACCCCATCCATCGGATTGCCGCGGATCGATTCTTCCACGTCCATGCTGGCAAGGTTGCGCGTTAGCATGGCGGTGGGACGCAGATTCGATTCGCCGCTGGAAAATACCGGGAACTCGAGGGGGAAACCACCGGCCTCGAGAATGCCCTTTTTGACGTGTTCGGCGATCTTGCGAAAGTGGGCGTTGCAGGGAGTTAATTCCGACCAGGTATTACAAATCCCGATGATGGGACGGCCGTCGAATTCGTGGTCGGGGATGCCCTGGTTCTTCATCCAGCTGCGGTACATGAAGCCGTTCTTGTCGTGGGTGCCGAACCACTCGGCAGAACGCAGCGTCGGCTTTTTCTTCTCTTCCATCCCGCAGTCCTCATGAGTCTTTTAAAATTGTTGAGGAATACTAAAGGCCAGTTCGATATCTTTCTAATCAATTTTTTGTGATGGGCGATATGATTTTTGATATCGAGGAGCAAATTTATGCCCTGTGCATGCGAACTGATCGTTAAAAATTCAATAATGTTGTCAAAGCCAGGCCAGCGCCGGGTTTGATACCGTTTTATATATCGCTCTGCTGAAAAATGTAATTAGATAGATATCTATAGTCACTTTACTATTGCCAACATCATGCGTGGTCGAGCACTATCCGCAGGGCTCGGACCGCATGGCACCCCGGCGCAATGCCTGTTCCAAAACTCAAACAACAATCTGGAGACGAAGCATGAAATTGAAGACCCTGTTTGTCACGCTGGCCACCATCGGCGCGCTCGGTGCGAGCGCCGCCGCCCTCGCCCAGGAAAAAGGCCAGATCGGCATCTCCATGCCGACCAAGGCATCGGCCCGCTGGATCGACGACGGCAATAATATGGTCAAGGTATTCAAGGACAAAGGTTACAAGCCGGACCTGCAATACGCGGACGACGATATCCCGAACCAGCTGGCCCAAATTGAAAACATGGTTACAAAAGGCGTCAAGGTGCTGGTAATCGCCGCCATCGACGGCACCACCCTGTCGGACGTGCTGCAAAAGGCCCACGACAAGGGCATCAAGGTCATTTCCTACGACCGCCTGATCCGCAATTCCAAGAACGTCGATTACTACGCCACGTTCGACAACTTCCAGGTCGGCGTGCTGCAGGCGTCCTATATTGAAAAGGCGCTGGACCTGAAATCGGGCAAGGGCCCCTTCAATATCGAACTGTTTGGCGGCTCGGGCGACGACAACAACGCCTTCTTCTTTTATAACGGCGCCATGTCGGTGTTGAAGCCGTATATGGACAAGGGCAAGCTGGTGGTACGCAGCAAGCAGATGGGCATGGACAAGGTCGCCACCCTGCGCTGGGATGGCGCCGTGGCCCAGTCGCGCATGGACAATCTGCTCTCTGCCAATTACGGCACCGCCCGCGTTGACGCCGTGCTGTCACCGTATGACGGCCTCTCGATCGGCATCCTGTCGTCCCTCAAGGGTGTCGGTTACGGCACGCCAAAACTGCCGATGCCGGTGGTGACGGGCCAGGACGCGGAAGTCGCTTCCGTCAAATCGATCCTGCGCGGCGAACAGCGCTCGACCATTTTCAAGGACACCCGCGAACTGGCGAAAGTCACCGCCGATATGGTCGACGCCATGATGACCGGTAAAACCGTGCCCGTGAACGACACCAAGACCTATAACAATGGCGTCAAGATCGTACCGTCCTACCTGTTGAAACCGGTGAGCGTGGATATCTCGAACTGGAAAAAAGTGCTCGTCACCGACAGCGGCTACTACAAGGAATCGCAGTTCAAATAAGTGCAGCAAGGAGCCGCCCCGGCATGACCGCGGGGCGGCTTCGTCTTATAACGACGGCGGATTCACGAGGTAACCATGGCTGAAACCATCCTGGAAATGCGCGGGATCAGGAAGACTTTTCCGGGCGTCCTTGCGCTCGACAAGGTCAATTTGAAAGTCAACGCGGGCGAGATTCACGCCATCGTTGGAGAAAACGGGGCCGGCAAATCGACCCTGATGAAAGTATTGAGCGGGGTCTATCCGCACGGCAGCTATTCGGGCGAGATCGTCTATGCCGGCGCCGAGCGCCGTTTCAAGGATATCGGCGACAGCGAAGACGCCGGCATCATCATCATTCACCAGGAACTGGCCCTGGTGCCCCTGCTCTCGATCGCCGAGAACATCTTCCTCGGTAATGAACAGGCCAGCGGCGGGGTCATCGACTGGCAAATGGCCTATGCGAAGACCCGCGAATTGCTGCGCAAGGTGGGGCTCAATGAAGCGCCCGACACCATCGTCAGCAAACTGGGCGTGGGCAAGCAGCAACTGGTGGAAATCGCCAAGGCGCTGTCCAAGGAAGTCCGGCTGCTCATTCTGGATGAGCCCACCGCGAGCCTGAACGAAAGCGACAGCGACGCCTTGCTGAACCTCTTGCTGGGATTGAAACAGCAGGGCATCGCCTCGATTCTCATCTCGCACAAATTGAATGAAATTTCGCGCGTGGCCGATGCGATTACCGTTCTGCGCGACGGCAACACGGTCGACAGCTTCGACTGCCACGCCGAACATATCAGCGAAGACCGCATCATCGCCAATATGGTGGGCCGCGAAATGGCCGACCGTTATCCACCGCGCACGCCCAACATCGGCGAAACGCTGTACGAGGTGCGCAACTGGCGCGTTTTCCATCCCGAGCACAGCGAGCGCGAAGTCATCAAGGGCATCGACCTCAAAATCCGCAAGGGCGAAGTGGTCGGGATCGCCGGCCTGATGGGCGCTGGCCGCACCGAACTGGCGATGAGTATCTTCGGCCGCTCGTACGGCCGCAAGATCAGCGGCAGCGTGCTCAAACACGGCAAGGAAATCGACGTCGGCAGCGTACAGAAGGCGGTCCGGCACGGCATCGCCTACGTCACGGAAGACCGCAAGGCGCTGGGCCTGGTGCTGGAAGAAGACATCAAGAAGAACATCAGCATGGCCAACCTGGCCGGGGTATCGAACAGGCTGGTGATCGATGACATGCGCGAATCGAGCGTGGCCAGGGATTTCAAGGAGCGCCTGAAAATCCGCTGCTCGAGCGTGCTGCAGAAAGTGGTGAATCTCTCTGGCGGCAATCAGCAGAAGGTGGTGCTGGCCAAATGGCTGTTTTCCAATCCCGACCTGTTGATTCTCGATGAGCCCAGCCGCGGCATCGACGTCGGCGCCAAATACGAGATCTACAGCATCATCAACGACCTGGCCGCCGAAGGTAAGGCCATCCTCATGATTTCCTCGGAAATGCCCGAATTGCTGGGCATGTGCGACCGCATTTACGTGATGAACGAAGGCCGCTGGGTCGCCCAGTTCAAGGGCGCGGAAGCGACCCAGGAAAAAATCATGCGGTCTATTGTAAAGAATGGAGACAATAAAAATGGGTAATCAAATCGATACGGGTGTCGCGATGGAAGCGGCGGTCGCGACACCGGCGGCAGCGCCAGCGGCGGCACCAGGGGCGGCGCCAGGGGCGGCGACGGCGCCGGAGACAGCAGCGGCGTCCCACGCCGGCTTCATCAAGAACCACCTGCGCGATTACGGCATGCTGCTGTCCCTGGTCGTCATCATGGGCTTTTTCCAGTTCATGACCGACGGCACCTTGATGCAGCCGCTCAATCTCACCAACCTGATCCTGCAAAACAGCTACGTCGTCATCATGGCGCTGGGCATGCTGATGGTGATCGTGGCCGGTCATATCGACCTGTCTGTGGGCTCCGTGGTGGGCTTTATCGGCGCCCTTGCCGCAGTCCTGATCGTCAATTACGACATGAATTTTATTGCCGCCGGCGCCATTTGCCTGCTGGCCGGCGCCGTCATCGGCGGCGCCCAGGGTTATTTTGTCGCGTTTTTCCGCATCCCCTCGTTTATCGTCACCCTGGCCGGCATGCTGGTGTTCAAGGGATTGACCCTGGCTCTGCTGCAAGGCCAGTCGGTGGGCCCCTTCCCGGCCGGTTTTCAACGTCTCAGTTCCGGCTTCATTCCCGACCCGTTCAATGTCGGCGACCTGCGGCTGATGTCGCTGGTGGTCGGCGTGGTGCTGGTATGCGCCTTTTTATATGTGAACGTGCGCGGCCGTGCCAAACAGGCGAAAAACGGCATGGCGGACGAGCCCTTCGGCATTTTCATCGGCAAGAACCTGCTGCTCGCCGCCGTGATCGTCTACTTCAGCTACCTGATGGCGACCTACCGCGGCATGCCCAATGTGCTGATCGTGATGGCCCTCCTGATCGTGGTCTACACCTTCGTTGCCAGCCGCACCGTAATTGGCCGTCGCGTCTATGCCGTGGGCGGCAATGAAAAGGCCAGCAAGCTGTCGGGCATCAAGACTGAACGGGTGACCTTCTACACCTTCGTCAACATGGGCGTGCTGGCCGCCCTGGCCGGCCTGATCTTCGCCGCCCGCCTCAACACCGCCACCCCGAAAGCCGGCACCGGCTTCGAACTCGACGTCATCGCCGCCTGCTTCATCGGCGGCGCCTCCGCCTCCGGCGGCGTCGGCAAGGTGATGGGCGCCGTCATCGGCGCCTTCATCATGGGCGTGATGAACAACGGCATGTCCATCATGGGCATCGGCATCGATTACCAGCAGGTCATCAAGGGCCTGGTGCTGCTGGCGGCTGTGTTCCTCGACGTTTACAACAAAAACAAGTAAGCACATACAAGTCAGCAAATCGCCAACGGGCCCGCCGCGATGCGGGCCTGTTCAATAAAATCCGCAGCATTGAATCAGCCAAGCGCGACTGGCGCCTAAGCTGTCTGTCCCGTTGCCGTTCCCGTTCCCGTCCCCGCTTCGTCCCCGTCCCGTCCCTGCTCCGTTTCCGTTCCCGTTCCCGCTGCCGTTCCCGTTGCCGTTCCCCTTTGCCCTGTCAGGCCTTCCCACCCCACCTCCTTGCGCCCGCCGCAAAACGGTCACGAGCGTGCTCGTGCCTGGCACTGCCCGCACTGGACCCGTCATTGAAACCGCGCTTCAATCTCGAAGCGGCCGATGATGGAATCGTCGCCTTGCCAATCCCGCCAATGCTTCCAGCGAAGCTGGCGCTTGCCAGCGTTGGCCGCGCGCAGGCGGAATTCGTGCATGCCGCCAGCGCCTGGGGTCGCGCCCGGACGAATGCTCTCCTCCATCGTGACGCCGTCTCCCGTCTCCAGCGTCCAGCGGTAGCCCGTGGTGGCGTTTTCCTTGAGCCGGATCGCCAGCACATCTCCCGCAGCGACGTCGACACTTGAGCCGGCCGCCGATTCATCGACAACAATCATCGTGCTCTCCCATCAAAAATGGCGCAGCAGTGCGCACTGCATGCCCGCTGCGCCTGTTCAGCAGCCGGATTACCAGACGTAGACTTCGTGGATCAGATTATCGCTTTCATCCCGATACGTCACCGGCGAGCCCGTGCCGCGGGCATGCGACATCAGCATGGTCAGGGCGACCGCGGCGCTTTCGCTGGGGCCGGACAACTTCTTCCATCCGATACCTGCAATGCCGACCCAGCTGTTGCGGTCCTGGTTGATGCTCCAGAGGGCGTCGACCTGCTTGCTGTTCTGCCAGGCTGCCACGCCCTTGGCGCCGCCGCCGGAGCTGGGCAATGTCGGCGCGGAGTGCAGCTGCGCCGCGCCGGGAGGGGCGCGCAGGGCCGCAGGTTCGCTGCTGGCCACCGGCCGGCTGCGCAGCGCGGCGTCGATGCTTGCTGGCGGCTGCTGGGTGGGCGCGCTCGTGTGCGAAGCTGCCGCCTGCGCGGTCCCCGCTTCCATTGTGGGTGTTGCGTCTGCCATGATGTTCTCCTTGATATTGTTGGTGAAAAAGCTGGACCTCAGAAGACGTAAACTTGCTTGATGACGCTGTCTTCCTCGTAAAAATTGACCGGGCGTGCACCTGTCTTGGCGGCGACCAGGTCGGTCAGCATCTGGTAGAACACCGCATCGGTTTCGGTGGAAATCCTGCGCCAGCCAAGGGTGTTGAAATAGGCCCAGGCGTTGCGCTCCTGGTCGATACTCCAGAGACCGGTGACCCGCGTGTCGTTGTGCCAGCCGGTGTTCGAGACTTCATTGACCCCGTGGTTTTGCCAGCTGTCGATGGCGCACTCGCCGTAGGCAATCTTGAAGAAGCCCTGGTCGCCCCAGTCCGGCCCCCAGCTGTTCTTGCAGATCCAGTAGCCGGGATCATCGTTGTAGCCGATGATCGACACGCAGTGGCCGCCCGCCTCGGCGCCGGACACGTGCTTGTAGACGCCACTCTTGTAGTTGAAGAAGTCGTTGTAGACAATCAGGCAGGCGCTGACCGGTCCCTTGGTGGCGACGAATTCCTTGATCTGCGCCGGGTTCCCCGTGAGCGCGGTCGAGCCGCTGATTTTGGTCAGGCGCTGGGCGGCGTCGGCGCACAGGCTGCCGTCGCGATTGGACAGGTCGTAGGGATAGCAGGCTTCGTCGACCACACCCTTGTTCTTGAAGTCGTCGAGCGCCTCGGCGGGCCACCAGCCGGTGTCGCAGTTGTAGCCGCGCGCGCGGGCGTGCACAAAAAACAGGTGTGCTTCGCTCAGGTTGATCGCCAGGTTGGGGTCATTGCGCTGGCGCCGCAGGCGCCCCTCAACGGCCGCCACGGTCGCGAAAGCAACACAGGAGCCGCACTGTTTCTGGTCGGTGACAGGGGTGACAAAATTGCTGCCGCCGATATTGCGTGAATCGAACTCCGCCGGCGCGCCCACCGCGCGCTCGAGCGCCAGCGCCCGCAGCGTCTGCAGCGCCTGTTTGGCGCGCCCGGCCACCTCGTGGATGCCGGGCTCCCCCGGCGGCGGCTTCACGCCCAGCCGCTGCTGCTGTTCATCCGGCATCAACACGGAAATACTGGTGACGCCTGCCTCCCACGGATCACCCTGCTGCGCGAGGGCTTGGCGCACTTCTCCCAAGCTAAGCTGATTATCGATTGCCATCTCTTCCTCCCATTATCGTTCTGGCCGTGAGCGAAATGCTACGGTGATTGATCATAGGAGGGCCCGCGAGGGCGCACGAGCTTCACGAGCGGTTCCTTGAGAGGGACCAACGCGGCAGCATTCCGGATGAACCAAAAGTACTCAACAATGTCGCTGGCTCGAGGCCGCATACAAAAAACGCGCGAAAAAAAAAGCGCATATTTCTATGCGCTCTTTTTTTATATTCTGGCTCCCCGACCTGGACTCGAACCAGGGACCTGCGGATTAACAGTCCGTCGCTCTACCAACTGAGCTATCAGGGAATTGTCTTCGAACTGGGCTGTTGCGCAATCCGAAGAAACAAGAGTTTAAAGGACTTTGGCTATCGCGTCAATAACGCGGTCGATATTTTTCGAGTTGAGCGCAGCCACGCAGATGCGGCCCGTATCGACAGCGTAGATCGATTCGGCGCGTAGTTGCTCGACCTGGGGCTTGGTCAGGCCGGAATAGGAAAACATGCCGATCTGTTCACGCACGAATTCGAAATCATGGGCCGGTGCGCGTTCGCGCAGTTTGCGAACGAATTCGTCGCGGGTCTGCTTGATTCGCACGCGCATGCCGGCCAGTTCTTCTTCCCACAACTGGCGCAATGCGGGCGTGTTCAATACCGTGGCGACGACCTTGCCGCCGTGGGTTGGCGGGTTCGAGTAATTGGTGCGCACGACGCGCTTCAGTTGCGACAGCACACGCGCGGCTTCCTCGGCGCTGGCGGCGGCGATGCTGAGCGCCCCCACCCGTTCACCATAGAGCGAGAACGATTTGGAGAAGGAATTCGACACCAGCAGCGGGCCGCCGGCTTTCGTGAACCTGCGCACCACGGCGCCGTCTTCGGTGATGCCAGCGCCAAAGCCCTGGTAGGCCATGTCGAGGAAAGGCACCAGGGCGCCGGCAGTGACCGCTTCAATGACCTGATCCCATTGCTCTGACGTGAGATCCGCGCCGGTCGGGTTATGGCAGCAGGCGTGCAGTACGACGATGGACGACGGCGGCATCGCTTTCAGGGCGGCCAGCATGGCGTCGAAATCGACGCCATGGGTGGCGGCGTCATAGTAGGGATAATTGTTGACGACAAAACCGGCGCTTTCAAACAGGGCGCGGTGGTTTTCCCAGCTTGGATCGCTGATATACACCTGGGCGCCTTCGGGGGCGAAACGCTTCAGAAAATCGGCGCCGATTTTCAGTGCGCCGGTGCCGCCCACGGCCTGCACGGTAATCGCACGTTTCTCTTGAATTACCGGGCTGTCGGCACCAAATACTAGCTCTTGTACCGCCTTGTCATACATTGCCAGACCTTCGATCGGCAGATAGGTACGCGGGCCGTTCTGTTCCATCATCAAAGCCTCCGCACGCTGCACACACTCAAGCAGCGGGACCTTGCCGTTATCGTCATAATAGACCCCGACGCCGAGATTGATTTTCGCGGGATTGGCATCGGCATTGAACGCTTCGGTAATGCCCAGGATCGGGTCGCGCGGGGCCATGGCAATGGCACTGAAGATACTGGCGGAGGCTGTAGAGGTCATCGTTTGAATTTGATAATCGGCTGGTTCGCCGCGGGGTTGTATAGACATCGCCGCCTGGCATAGCGTCTTATGCAGCAAGGGCGCGAGCGAACTCCCATTCTAGCAAAGGTAGGAAAGCATGGCTGAAGTTACGATCGTTCAAGAGCCGTCACCGACGGTGATTACCTTCCCTGATTCGCCCTTTAAACTGCACCAGCCCTTCCCTCCCGCCGGCGACCAGCCGACGGCGATTGCCGGCCTGGTCGAAGGCATCGAAGACGGCCTGTCGTATCAGACCCTGCTGGGGGTCACGGGTTCCGGAAAAACCTACACCATGGCCAATGTGATCGCGCGCGCCGGGCGCCCCGCCATCATCTTCGCGCCGAATAAAACCCTCGCCGCCCAGTTGTATGCGGAGTTCCGCGAGTTTTTCCCGCAAAACGCCGTCGAGTACTTCGTCAGCTACTACGATTACTACCAGCCGGAAGCCTACGTGCCCCAGCGCGACCTGTTCATCGAGAAGGATTCTTCGATCAACGAGCATATTGAACAGATGCGCCTGTCGTGCACCAAGAGCCTGATGGAACGGCGCGACGTGATCATTGTCGCCACCGTGTCGGCCATTTACGGTATCGGTAATCCCAGCGAATACCACCAGATGATCCTGACCCTGCGCGCCAAGGACAAGGTCGCCCAGCGCGACGTCATCGCCCGCCTGATCCAGATGCAGTACACCCGCAATGAAGTCGATTTCGGCCGCGGTACCTTCCGCGTGCGCGGCGACACCATCGATATTTTCCCGGCCGAGCATGCGGAACTGGCGATTCGGGTTGAAATGTTTGATGACGAAATCGAATCGCTGCAGTTGTTCGATCCGCTGACCGGGCGGGTGCGCCAGAAGATTCCCCGTTTTACCGTCTATCCCGGTTCGCACTACGTCACGCCCCGCTCTACCGTGCTGCGCGCGATCGAGTCGATCAAGCTCGAACTGCGCGACCGCCTCGAATTTTTCCAGAAAGAGAACAAGCTCATTGAAGAGCAGCGGCTGGAACAACGCACCCGCTTTGACCTGGAAATGATGGCGGAAATCGGTTTTACCAAGGGCATCGAGAATTACTCGCGCCACCTGTCGGGGGCGATGCCGGGCGAGCCGCCGCCGACGCTGGTCGATTACCTGCCCAAGGACGCACTGATGTTCCTCGACGAATCGCACGTGCTGATCGGACAACTCAACGCCATGTTCAATGGCGACCGTTCGCGCAAGACCAACCTGGTCGATTATGGCTTTCGCCTGCCGTCGGCGCTCGATAACCGGCCTTTGAAATTCGAGGAATTCGAACGCAAGATGCGCCAGACGATTTTTGTCTCGGCCACGCCGGCCGATTATGAAAACAGCCACGCAGATAATGTCGTCGAGCAGGTGGTGCGTCCCACGGGCCTGGTCGATCCGCTGATCCAGGTAAAACCGGCCATGACCCAGGTTGACGACCTGATGTCGGAAATCCAGGACCGGGTGGCCAAAGACGAGCGGGTGCTGGTGACCACGCTGACCAAGCGCATGGCCGAGCAATTGACGGAGTACCTGAGCGACCATGGCATCAAGGTGCGCTATCTGCACAGCGATATTGAAACGGTGGAGCGGGTGGAAATCCTGCGCGACCTGCGCCTGGGCACCTTCCACGTTTTAGTCGGGATTAACCTGCTGCGGGAGGGCCTCGATTTGCCGGAGGTCTCGCTGGTGGCCATTCTCGACGCCGACAAGGAGGGCTTTTTGCGCTCGGAGCGCAGCCTGATTCAAACCATCGGCCGCGCCGCGCGCAATCTGAATGGCGTGGCGATTTTGTATGCCGATAATGTCACCGACTCGATGAAGAAAGCCATCGATGAAACGGAGCGGCGCCGCGCCAAGCAGATCGCCTTCAATGCCGCCAACGGCATCACGCCGAAGGGCATCAAGAAAACCATCCGTGACATGATCGATGGCGTCTACAGCCCGCAGCAGGCGCGCGAAACGCTGGCGTCCGCCGAGGAAACGGCGAAGGTCGAATCCATGAGCGAGAAGCAGATCGGCAAGGAAATCAAGCGCCTGGAAAAACTGATGGTCGATCACGCCAAGAACCTGGAATTCGAAAAGGCGGCGCAGGTGCGCGACCAGTTGCACATCCTCAAGCAGCAGGCCTTCGGCGCACCGGGCACGGACAACGTCGTGTCGATGCTGGGCAAGTAAGCCGGGCCGCAGAAGTCGCTGAACTTTCAGCGCGGCGCCTACTCCAAGCTGAATCGCCGCGTCGGGTGCGCGGCGTACCAACAGCTTGGAGGCAGGCATGGCAATTCATTTGAAGCAGCTGCAGGATCAGGTCATGGTCATTACCGGCGCCACCAGTGGCATCGGCCTTACCACCGCGCGGCGCGCGGCCAGCGGCGGCGCCAAACTGGTGCTGGCGGCGCGCAGCGGCGAAGCGCTGGCGCAGCTTGAAAGCGAACTGAAGGGCCAGGTCGCCACCGTCACCGCCGATGTGGGCCAGGAAGCGGACGTCGAGCGCATCGCCGCCACCGCCATCGAGCGTTTCGGCCGCATCGACACCTGGGTCAACAATGCCGGCATCTCCGTCTACGGCCGCCTGCAGGATATACCGACGGACGATTTAAGGCGGCTGTTCGACACCAATTTCTGGGGCGTCGTGTACGGTTCGCGCGCCGCCCTCAAACATATGCGCTCGCGCGGTGGCGCCGGCGCCATCATCAACCTGGGCAGCGAAGTGTCGGACGCGCCGATTCCCTTGCAGGGCATGTATTCCGCGTCCAAGCACGCCGTCAAGGCCTTCAGCAATTCCCTGCGCATTGAAATTGAAAAGGAAGGTTTGCCGATTGTCGTGACCCTTATCAAGCCGGCCGCCATCGACACCATGTTCACCTCCCACGCAAAAAACTACATGGACAAGGAACCGACCCTGCCCGCACCCATCTATGCGCCGGAACTGGTGGCCGATACCATCCTGTATTGCGCCCAGCATCCCAAGCGCGAGCAGTATGTGGGCGGCGCCGCGGCCCTGCATGCGGCCAATGCAGGCTTCCTGCCCCGCATGTATGACCAGATGGCGCGCCTGCTGATGTTTCGCGAGCAAAAATCCGAGCAGCCGAGCCGGCCCGGCCGCAGCGATTCCCTGTATACGCCCGCCGCCGGCACCGAATTGCGCCAGCGGGGCGGTCTCTCGGCCCATGTGGCGGAAAAAAGCCCGTACACGGCCTTCAGCCTGCACACCTCACCGCTGGGCCGGGCCATGATCGGCGGCGGCATGCTGCTGGCGGCCTGGTCGCTGACGCGGCGGATCGCGCGCTGAGCCCTTCGCCCGCCCTTCCCGATCCCTCAACCAGGAGGTACGCAAGCGCTTTCCACCTGTCGCCTGATCTGTCCTGCCAAAAGTCGCTCCGGCAACTTCTTGGTATCATGCAGGTCGACCGGCACCCAGCCGGCATAATCAGCGATAGGTGGAGATCAGATGAAATTACGTAGAGTGGTGTTGGCAACAGCCCTGGCTGCGGCTGCGGCCGCGGTGGCGACCAGCGCCGTTGCGGCCCCGCGCGGGCTGACGGTGGAAGACCTGGTGGCGATGGAGCGCGTCGGTAATCCCGTGCTCTCGCCCGATGGCAGCAAGCTGGTCTATTCCGTGCGCGCCACTGACCTGGCGAAAAACCGCGGCCATAGCGAACTGTGGCTGATCGACCTGCGCACCCCAGGCAGCGCGCCGCGCCAGCTCACCCATGCCGATGCCAGCAGCAGCGACCCGGCCTGGTCGCCGTCCGGCGACGCCATCTATTATATGAACGCCTCCCAGGTGTGGCGCATGCCGGCCGCTGGCGGCGGCGCCACCAAGGTCACCGACCTGCCGGTCGACGTCGACAATTTCCGTCTCTCGCCAAAAGGTGAGCGGATCGCGTTCTCCGCCGCCGTCTACCGCGACTGCGCCGACCTGGCCTGCAGCGCCAGCCGCGCCGCCGCCAAGGCCAAGCAAAAATCCACCGGCCAGGTCTACGACCGCCTGTTCGTGCGCCACTGGGACACCTGGAACGACCAGCGCAACAATGTGCTGTACTCGGCGCCCCTCGATGCTGCCGGCAAGGCTGGCGCACCGGTTGCCCTGTCGGCCACCCTGGACGGCGACGTGCCTTCAAAACCATTTGGCGACGCCGATGAATACCACTTCAGCCCGGATGGCCAGACCGTGGTATTCGCCGCGCGCATTGCCGGCAAAACCGAATCGTGGTCGACCAATTTTGACGTCTACGCCGTGCCTGCCGCTGGCGGCGCGCCGAAAAACCTGAGCGCCGAGAACCCGGCCTGGGACAGCAAACCGATCTACTCGCCGGACGGGCGCACCCTCGCCTGGCTGGCCATGAAGCGGCCCGGTTTCGAGGCCGACCGTTTCGGCCTGGTGCTGATGGATGTCGCCACCGGCAAGAAGCGCGCGCTGGCCGCCAGCTGGGACCGGTCGATCGCCGACTACCGCTGGGCGCCGGATGGCAAGTCGCTGCTGGCGACGGCCGATGATGTCGGCCAGCACCGCCTGTTTTCCATCGATGCCGACAGCGGCAAGGTGACGGCCCTGACCGACCAGGGCTATGTCGGCGGCTTCGATGTGGCGGGCAATACCGTCGTCGTCAACCAGGCCTCGCTGGCCGGCGGCGCCCAGCTCTACAAGCGCAATGCGGGACTGGCAAGCGGCCCCGGCGCCAACGTGCTCGATCCGCTCACCACGCTCAACGACAAGGCCCTGGCCGACGTGAAAATGGGCCAGTTCGAGCAGTTTTCCTTCAAGGGCGCCAAGGGCGAGACGGTCTACGGGCACGTCATGAAACCCTGGAACGCCGCGCCCGGCGTGAAATATCCAGTCGCCTTCCTGGTCCACGGCGGGCCCCAGGGCAGCTTCGGCAACAGCTGGAGCTACCGCTGGAATCCGCAGGTGTACGCCGGCGCCGGTTACGCCGCCGTGTTCATCGATTTCCACGGTTCGACCGGTTACGGCCAGAAGTTCACCGACGCCATCAGTGGCGACTGGGGCGGCGCGCCGCTGGAAGACCTCAAGAAAGGCCTGGCCGCGGCCGGCGCCAAGTATGACTGGCTCGACACGGGCAACGCCTGCGCGCTGGGCGCATCCTACGGCGGCTTCATGATGAACTGGATCGAGGGCAACTGGTCCAATGGCTTCAAGTGCATCGTCAACCATGACGGCGTGTTCGACAACCGCGCCATGTACTACTCGACCGAAGAACTCTGGTTCAACGAATGGGAGAATGGCGGCAGCTACTTCACGGCGCCGCAGAAGCACGAGAAGTTCAACCCCGTCAATTACGTGACCAAGTGGAAAACGCCGATGCTGGTCGTGCACGGCGAAAAGGACTACCGGATCCCCGTCAGCCAGGGCCTGGGCGCCTTTACGGCCCTGCAGCGCCAGGGCGTCGAGAGCAAGCTGCTGGTGTTCCCGGACGAGAATCACTGGGTGCTGAAACCGGCCAACTCGGTGCTGTGGCATCACACCGTGCTGGGGTGGCTGGATCAGCACCTCAAGGCCGGCGCAAAACAAGCCGCGCAGTAAGTGCAGCATGAAGCAGGCCGTTCGCGGCCTGCTTTTTTTTTGCCGCTTCTGCTTGCCGTGTAGGCGGGCGACGAGAGTCCGACTCAGAAAATTCCCACCCTACTTTCTCTTTTCGCGCTGATAGCGTGCCCTGCCCGGTATGGCCATCATGGTTGATCGCTGGGCCATCGCAAGGCGGCCTGACCACCTCATGCGTAAAGGAGAAGCCATGTTTGCTCACAACAAACGATTACAGTACACCGTCCGTGTCAATGAAACCAATCCCGGCCTGGCCAATCTCATGCTGGAGCAATTCGGCGGGCCGCAGGGCGAACTGGCGGCCGCGATGCGCTATTTCACCCAGGCGGTTGCCGAAGAGGATCCAGGCCGCCGCGACATGCTGTTCGATATCGCCACGGAAGAACTGAGCCACCTGGAGGTCATCGGCAGCATTGTCGTCATGCTCAACCGCGGTGCGCGGGGGCGGCTGGCGGAAGGGGTCGACAGCGAAGGCGAACTGTACCGTGCCATTTCCGGCGCGGGCAATGACAGCCACGTCACCCAGGTGCTGTACGGGGGCGGTGCGCCACTGGTCAACTCGGGCGGCGTGCCCTGGTCGGCGGCCTACATCGACACCATCGGCGAGCCGACCGCGGACCTGCGCTCGAACATCGCCGCCGAGGCGCGCGCAAAAATCATCTACGAGCGCCTGATCAATCTCACCGACGACCCTGGCGTCAAGGAAGCGCTGGGCTTTCTCATGACGCGCGAAGTGGCGCACCAGAAGTCGTTTGAAAAAGCCCTGTACTCGATCGAGCCGAATTTCCCTCCAGGCAAACTGGCGGGCGATCCCCGTTTCACCGATGTCTACTTCAATATGTCGCAGGGCGGCCCCGAGGTGCGCGGTCCCTGGAACCAGGGCGACCAGTGGCAATTCGTGTCCGACCCGGCCGGGCAAATGGCAGTGGACGGCGGCAACGGCCTGGCCCAGGTGGACCTCGACAGCAGCGACGCCAGCACCCTCAAGCAAATGGCCAGCCGCACGGCCTCGAACCCCAGCGTCAATCCCGTCACTGGCGCCGAACTGGGCATGGGCATGGGCGGCCAGTCGGGCATGCACCAGTCCGGCATGGGCGGCCAGTCGGGCATGAGCCTGCAGTCGGGCCAGGGACAATCGATTAGCAGCGGCGCTGGCGGTAGCGGCAGCGGTGGCAGTGCAGGCGGCAGTGGCGGCAGCCTTGGCAGCGGCTCTGGCGGCAGCGCAGGCCTGGGCGGCGGCAACGCAGGCGGCGGCGAAGGCGCTGGCGGCAGCGGCGCAGGCAGCACCGGCGGCAGCGACGGCGCCATCTAGCCAGGCCTGGATGCCGCGCATGGATGGCAGCCGAACAGCACGATTACGCAGCGTCGCCGCGTACCGCGGAGGCCGCTGGCGGCGCGCGGGCTCGCTTTGCCTTGGCCTGCTTGCCGCTTTTCTGCTGCTCAGTTCGCTGCTAAGCCAGCTGGCCGCGGCCGGCAACGCCGCGGCCGTCAGCCACCGGCTGGCGCTGGCCTTCGGCGCAGGTTGCGGCGCGGCGGCGGCAACAGCGGCAGGCACCCTGCCCGTGCTGTTTTCGCGCAGCTATTCACAACGGGGCTTCGACTGCTTTCTTGGCTTTGGCGCGGGCGTCATGCTGGCCGCTACCGCCTTTTCGCTGTTGCTGCCGGCGCTGTCCAGCGCCGCGGACCTGCTGGGCGGATCGGCCGCGCCCTTGCCCCTGCACCTGGCGCCGCGCATGGCGTCGAGCCTGCTCGTCGCGCTGGGCTTGCTGCTGGGCGTGGCCGCCATCATCGGCCTGGACCGGCTGGTCGGCGCGCCCACCCTGTCCGCCGCGCCGGGGGCCCTCGATGCGGCATCGCAGCGGCGCATCAACCGGGTGTGGCTCTTCATGCTGGCTGTCACCCTGCACAATGTGCCGGAGGGACTGGCCATTGGCGTGGCCTACGCGGGTATCGATATCGACAAGGCGGCCACCCTGGCCGCCGGCATTGCGGTGCAGGATATTCCCGAAGGCCTGGTGGTGGCGATGGCGTTTCGCAGCATTGGTTTTACGCGCTGGCGCTCAGCCGGGCTGGGCGTGGCGTCCGGGCTGGTCGAGCCGGTGGCAGCCGTGTTCGGCGTGGGCCTGGTCGGCATGTCGGCGGCCTTGCTGCCGGTCGGCCTGGCGGCGGCGGCCGGGGCCATGCTGTTCGTCATCGTCAGCGAAGTCATTCCCGAAACACAGCAGCATGAAAACGGCAAGCTGGCCTCCTGCGCGCTGGCCTTCGGTTTTGCTGCAATGCTCGTGCTCGATACGGCCCTGGGCTGAGGCCCCACTTTCACCAGAGACCATCATGGCTGACACCGTTCCCCTCGAGATTTACCGCTACGATCCCGATACCGACCGGGCGCCCCGTATGCAGCGTTACGACGTGCCGCGTGAGCACAGCGACCGCATGGTGCTGGACCTGCTCATGCGCATCAAGGGCGAGATCGATGACACCCTCAGTTTCCGGCGCTCCTGCCGCGAGGGGGTGTGCGGCTCGGACGGCATGAACATCAACGGCAAGAACGGCCTGGCCTGCCTGACCAATATCCGCGAAGTAAAACACCCCATCGTGTTGCGGCCCCTGCCCGGCATGCCCGTGGTGCGCGACCTCATCGTCGATCTCAGCAACTTCTGGAAGCAATATCACTCGGTCCGGCCCTTCCTGATCAACGACGATCCACCGCCCGAGCGCGAACGCCTGCAAACGCCGATAGAGCGCGATCAGCTGAACGGTTTATACGAATGCATCCTGTGTGCCTGCTGCTCGTCTTCGTGCCCGAGCTTCTGGTGGAATCCCGATAAATTCGTCGGCCCGGCCGGCCTGTTGCAGGCGTACCGCTTCATTGCCGACAGCCGCGACCAGGCCACATCCAGCCGGCTCGACAATCTCAACGATGTCTACCGCCTGTTCCGCTGCCGCACCATCATGAATTGCGCGGATGTCTGTCCCAAGAACCTGAGCCCGGCGGCGGCCATCGGCGACATCCGCACCATGCTGGCCAAGCGGGTAATTTGAAGCACAGTACAATGGCCGTCCCGATTGCCCGACTTGAGTGCCATGATCATATGCAACCGCACGCCGGAGCAGGCCCGGCGCGACCTCGCCGCCGGCCAGTTGAGTTCAGCCACCTTGCTGCGCGTCCCCATGTCGGCGGCGTCCTGGTCGGTGCGCCTGTCCGGCAGCAAGGGCGGCTCCGGGATGCTGCTGTCCCTGCAGACCCTTGAAGCTGAACAGTTCGCCAGCCTCGATGCGGCCGTGGCCGCGCTGGAGCGGATCGGCTTCGCGGTGGAACAACTGAAGCTGGGCTGAGGCGACTGAGACGACCTGCAGCGCCTATGGAATCAGGCGATCCTGCCGCATTTGCGCAAACAGGTCGAGAAAACTGTCCTCGGTCGACTGGTAAGCCGTAAAGCCCAGCTTGCGGCTGCGGCTCATGTCGGTCATCACTTCCAGCGGGCGGCCAAGGTCGAGGTCGGTATGCCAGGCCGAGGCGAGCCGGTGCATGTCTGGCTCCACCAGGCCATGCTTTGCAGCCATACTGCGCCACACATCCGCATGCTGGGCCAGCACCGGTTCCAGCGGGCGCATGGCGCCATCGAATGCGCCAGCCGTCACGCCGAACCAGTCGGCAATCCGTCCCCACAGCCATTGCCAGCGAAACACGTCGCCATTGACGATATTAAAGGCCGTGTTGCGCGCTGCCGGGGTCTCGGCCGCCCACAGCAACTGGCGCGCCAACTGGCGGGCGTCGGTGACGTCGGACAAGCCCTGCCACTGGGCTTGCGAACCGGGAAACTGGAAGGCCGCGCCGGTTTCCTTGCAAATGGAAGCATACACAGCCAGGGTACTGCCCATGTTCATGGCGTTGCCGATGGCCTTGCCGATCAGGGTATGGGGCCGGTGGACGGTCCAGGCAAAGCCGTCGCGCCGGGCGGCGGCAAACAGCGCGTCTTCCTGGGCATAATAAAAATTCTCCAGCGGCAGGCGCGGCTGGTCTTCGCGCAGGGGCGTTTGCGGCAGGGTGCCGCTGCTGGCGTAGGCATCGAACGGGCCCAGATAGTGTTTCAGGCCCGTCACCAAGGCCACGTGGCGCACGCTGCCCTTGCCGGACAAAGCGGCCAGCACATTCTCCACCATGCCCGCGTTGACGCGGATATTCTCCGCCTCGCTGTCTTGGCGCAACCAGGCAGTGATGAACACGTGCGTCGGCGCCACGTCGGCCAGGGCCGCGCGCAGCGCATCGGGATCGCGCAGGTCGGCGGCGACGGGAATCATTGCGCTGCCGTCTGTCACGGGGCTGCGCGCCAGGCCGTAGACAGTCCAGCCTTTGGCCAGCAGGAGAGTGGCGAGGTTGCCGCCGGCGATGCCGCTGGCACCAACGATGAGTGCGCTTGACTGCATGTCTGTTCCTTCGCTTTGCAAACGAACAGTGTAGCGGGATCGCTGAAAAAGCGCCTTGCGCACACGCCTCTAGCGCTGATCCTGCAAGCGCTAGCTGCGGGCAGACTGGCCGCGCGGCTTGCCTGCCTTCTCCGCGGCAGGTTCTGCCCTTGCCATCAGTGCTTCCGCCGGCAAGGCCTGCTTGAGCATCTCGACAAAGTGCTGGGCCGGCGGAGGCAGCGGGCGGCCGGCGCGGCGGATCACGCCAAGGGTGCGCACGATGGCCTCGCCAGCCAGGGGCACGCTGCGCAGCACGCTGTCGCTGCCTGGCGGCAGGGCCAGTTGGGGCACCACGCCAATGCCCAGGCCCGCTTTCGCCATTTCCAGCAGGGTCGAGACGTGGCTCACTTCCACCATCGACAGGGCGCGCACGCGGCCAGGGGGCGCGGCCCGGTCGAGCACCATGCGGTTGCCGCTCGACTTGGCGACCGTGATGGTCGGGTACTGGCCGATGTCATCCCAGCCGACCATGCGCCGCGCCGCCAGCGGATGGTCGAAGCGGCAGGCCAGCACAAAACGCTCCTGCAGGATGGGCTCGAAATCGATGCCGCTCTCCCCTGCACCCAGGAAGTTGACGCCGAAATCGGCGTCGCCCCGCTCCACGTGCCTGAGCACGGCGTGGGCGCCCTCGTCGATGACACGCAGGCGTACCCGGGGCGATTGCTGCTGGAAGCGCAACATCACGGGCGGCAGCAGATGCTGGGCCACCGAGGGCACGCAGGCCACCGTGACCTGGCCCTGGGCCAGCGCAAGGTCGCTGATGTTGTGCAGCGAAGCTTCCACCTCTTGCAGGATGGCCACCGCGCGGCCATAGAACTCGCGGCCCATCAGGCTGAGCGATACCCGCCGTGTGCTGCGCTCGAACAATTGCACGTGCAGCGCGTCTTCCAGCTTGGCGATGCGGCGTGACAAGGCCGGTTGCGACAGGTTCAGGGCCAGCGCCGCCGCCCGGAAACCGCCTTGCTCCACCACGGCCACCATGGCCTGCAAATCATCGAGATCGAAACGTAGCCGCTGCATACAAATCCCTTCGCTTGATTGATGCCCTGGGCGCATCAAAAATCAACAATTTCGCATTTTACTTTATCAGTGCCGACGGTGATGATGACTGACAATTACAAGCATTCCTTCATCTGGAGACAGCATGCCCCTCTCAGCCGTTCGCACCCTATTAGCCACGATAGCCACGCTTGCCTTCTCCGCCAGCGCGCCGCTGGTCCATGCCGAGAAAATCGACGTCATGAATTCAGGCGGCTTTTCCGCTGCCTACAAATTGCTCCAACCAAAATTCGAAGCGGCCAGCGGCCACACCCTGCAGACCGCCTGGGGGCCGTCAATGGGCAAGTCGCCCGAGGCCATCCCCAACCGCCTCGCGCGCGGCGAGGCAGCCGACGTCGTCATCATGGTCGGCTACGCGCTGGACGAGCTGATCAAGGCCGGCAAGGTGGATCCCGCCAGCCGTACGGAACTGGCCGATTCGCGCATCGGCATGGCAGTCAGAAAAGGCCAGCCGCGGCCCGACATTTCCACCGTCGACAAGCTGAGAGCGGCCATGCTGGCCTCGAACTCCATTGCCTATTCCGACAGCGCCAGCGGGGTCTACATCGAGCGCGAATTGCTGAAGAAACTGGGCATTGAAGCGGCGATGAAACCCAAGGCCCACATGATTGAAAAGACGCCGGTGGCCTCGCTCGTGGCGCACGGCGACTATGAACTGGGTTTCCAGCAGGTCAGTGAAATCCTGCCCGTGGCCGGGATTGATTTCGTGGCGCGCCTGCCCGAACCGGTGCAGAGCGTGACGCGCTTTGCGGCCGGCATCCCGGTCGACGCGCGTCACCCACGCGCGGCCCGCGAACTGCTACTATTCCTGAGTGGCTCGGCGGCGCGCGCAGATGTGCTCGCCAGCGGGCTCGATCCGGTCCCTGCTTCTGCTTCTGCACCTGTCACTGTCCCCACGCCGGCAATCACGCCGGCACGCGAGCCAGCCCTGGCGCACTGACATTGTCATGACACTGCCGCCGCCGCGGCAAGCGAGGTTTTTTATGGACACCGTAAGCAAAGCATCCCCTTCCAAAGTTGCCACCGTGCTGCGCGTTACCAGCGGCAACTTCATGGAAATGTTCGACTTTTTCCTGTTCGGCTTTTACGCCTCGGCGATTGCCGCGGCCTTCTTTCCGAGCGGCGATGAGGTCGCGTCTTTACTGCTGACCTTCATGACCTTTGGTGCAGGCTTTTTGATGCGCCCGCTCGGGGCCATCGTGCTGGGCGCCTACGTCGACCGGGTCGGCCGCCGCCAGGGGCTGATCGTCACCCTGGCCCTGATGGCTATGGGCACGCTCCTGATTGCCTGCGTGCCCGGTTACGCCACCATCGGTTACCTTGCGCCCCTGCTGGTGCTGACAGGCCGCTTGCTGCAGGGCTTTTCCGCCGGCGCCGAACTGGGCGGCGTGTCCGTCTACCTGGCGGAAATGGCCACCCCGGGCCGCAAGGGCTTTTATGTCAGCTGGCAGTCGGCCAGCCAGCAGGTCGCCATCGTCGTCGCCGCGGCGCTCGGCTACGGCCTCAACAAGGTGCTGGCGCCGCAGGAAGTGGCCGACTGGGGCTGGCGCATCCCCTTCTTCATCGGCTGCATGATCGTGCCGGTGCTGTTCGTCATCCGCCGCTCCCTGCAGGAGACCGAAGAGTTCGCACGCCGCACTCACCGCCCTACCCTGGGCCAGATTTTCCGCTCCATGCTGGAGAACTGGGGCCTGGTGATTGCCGGCATGCTGCTCGTCGCCATGACCACCGTGTCCTTCTACCTGATCACCGTCTACACGCCCACCTTCGGCAAGACCGTGTTGAAACTGTCGACCAGCGACGCCCTCATCGTGACGCTCTGTGTCGGGCTGTCGAACTTCATCTGGCTGCCCGTGATGGGCGCCCTGTCCGACAAGCTGGGCCGCAAACCCCTGCTGATCTTCTTCACCGTGCTGACCATCGTGTCGGCCTACCCGGCCATGCGCTGGCTGGTGCACGATGCCAGCTTCAGCCACATGCTGATGGTCGAGCTGTGGCTGTCCTTCCTGTACGGCAGCTATAACGGCGCGATGGTGGTGGCCCTGACGGAAGTGATGCCGGTGGAGGTGAGGACGGTGGGCTTTTCGCTGGCCTACAGCCTCGCCACCGCCGTGTTCGGCGGCTTCACGCCGGCGATTGCCACCGGGCTGATTGCGCTGACGGGCGACAAGGCGGCGCCCGCCGGCTGGATGACGGCCGCGGCCGCTTGCAGCCTGGTGGCGACCCTCGTGCTTTACCGCAGCAGCAAGCCGAAGCTGATGGTGGCGCCGGCCAGTACCTGATTACAAGGTGCGGACGAACTCGCGGATACCGCCCAGCAGCATCTCCACCGACATCGCCGTCAGGATCAGGCCCATCAGGCGTTCAAACGCCGTCATCACCTGGGGACCGAGCGCTTTTTGCAGGCGCTCGGCGCCCAGGAACACGGCCAGCCAGACCACCGCCACGGCCGCCAGCGCCGCCACGTGAATCATCACCTCGCCCATCGTCTCGCGCGAGAACAGCAGCACGGTGGCCAGGGCCGACGGGCCCGCCAGCGCGGGAATCGCCAGCGGCACGATGAACGGTTCGCCCCCTTCTGTCTTGCCCAGCACGCCGTCCGGGTGGGGAAAGATCATGCGGATGGCGATCAGGAGCAGGATCACGCTGCCGCCGATGCGCAGCGACACTTCCGACAGCTGCAGGGCCGTCAGCAGGTGGCGGCCGAAAAACATGAATACCAGCAGCACGACAAAGGCGATGGCGCACTCGCGCAGCACGATGCGGGGCCGGCGCGTGCGCTCGACCGACGACAGGGCCGAGACAAAGATCGGCACATTGCCGAAGGGGTCGGTCACCAGCAGGAGCAGGATAAAGGTCTGCAAAAAGGATTGGGTCATCTTGTTGTTCTTGTCATATGAAAAAACATATTACTGCATGCTGGAATCAAAATGGCGACAGGCACCTGCGGCGCCAGTCCCCCCTGCTGCAAACGCCGCGTTGGGGAGACTGGCGCCGCAGGTGCCTGTCCCATTGTTGCTCGCCTGTTCAGCAAGCGACCAGATTACAGCGCGGCGCGGCCTTTTTTCATCCAGGCAGCCAGCTGATGCGGGCGCAGGCCATCGTAGTCCTCGAACGGCTGGTGGATCCACGGGTTGTGCGGCAGTTCGTCGAGGAAGTAGTCCGGACGAATCGCCGAGGTGCCCTTGACCCAGATGACAGCCGATTTCACTTCGGTGACGCCAGTGAAATTTTCTTTCAGGTGCTTGGTGACCTTGTCGAGCGTGACACCCGAATCGGCCAGGTCGTCGACCAGCAGGATCTTGCCGGCCAGCGGGCCCTTGGTCATCGTCATGTACTTGGCGATGTCCAGGTCACCCTGCTTGGTGCCGGCTTCTTCGCGGTAGGAACTGGTCGACAGGATCGCCAGCGGCACATCGAAAATGCGCGAAAACACGTCGCCGGGGCGCACGCCGCCACGGGCCAGGCACAGCACCTGGTCAAATTTCCAGCCGGATTCATACACCTTGAGCGCCAGGCGCTCGATCAGGCGGTGGTACTCGTCCCAGGAAACCCACAGGTCTTTGTCGGTCGATGGTGGCGTGGTCATGGTTATTCCTCTTGTACTTGGGGTTATTTACTCAACTGCATTGGTTATTCGAACGGGTGGCGCAGGACGATGGTCTCTTCGCGGTCGGGACCGGTCGATACCATGTCGATCGGCACGCCAACCAGTTCTTCGATGCGCTTGATGTAGGCGCGGGCGGCGGCAGGCAGGTCGGCCAGCGACTTGGCGCCCACGGTCGACTCGGTCCAGCCTGGCATTTCTTCGTAGACTGGCACGCAGAGGCCGGCTTCTTCAGCGCCGACCGGGAAGATATCCACGGCGCGGCCGTTGATGGTGTAGCCGGTGCACAGTTTGAGCGACTCGATGCCGTCCAGCACGTCGAGCTTGGTCAGGCACATGCCCGTCACGCCATTGATCTGCACGGAGCGACGCAGCAGGGCCGCATCGAACCAGCCGCAGCGGCGGGCGCGACCCGTCACGGTGCCGAACTCATGGCCGACGCGGGAGAGGTGCTCGCCCACGCCTTCGGCCGTCGACAGTTCCGACGGGAAAGGGCCGGAGCCGACACGGGTGGTGTAGGCCTTGGTGATGCCCATGATGTAATGCAGCATGCCAGGGCCGACGCCGGCGCCAGCGGAGGCATTGCCGGCCACGCAGTTCGACGAGGTGACATACGGATAGGTGCCGTGATCGACGTCCAGCAGCGAACCCTGGGCGCCTTCAAACAGCAGGCTGCCGCCGGCTTTATACGTGTCGTGCAGTGCGCTCGGCACGTCGGCGACCATCGGACGCAGGCGCGGCACCAGGGCCATCGCGTCGTCGTAGGTCTTCTGGTAGTCGATCGGATCGGCCTTCAGGTAATTGACCAGGACGAAGTTATGGTAGTCCAGGTTTTCCTTGAGCTTTTCAGCGAAACGCTCGGGATTGAGCATGTCGGCGATGCGGATGGCGCGGCGGGCGACCTTGTCTTCGTAGGCCGGGCCGATGCCCTTGCAGGTGGTGCCGATCTTGTTCTCGCCACGGGCTTTTTCACGGGCGATGTCGATGGCGACGTGGTAAGGCAGGATGGCCGGGCAGGCTTCCGAGATTTTCAGGCGCGAGGCGACTTCCACGCCGATGGCCTGCAGCTTGTCGATTTCGCGCATGATGTCAGGCACCGACACGACCACGCCGTTGCCGATGTAGCAGGCCACGCCTTCGCGCATGATGCCCGAAGGGATCAGTTGCAAGGCCGTTTTCTGGCCCTTGATGACCAGGGTGTGACCGGCATTGTGTCCGCCCTGGAAGCGCACGACGCCCTTCGCATGGTCGGTCAGCCAGTCGACGATCTTGCCCTTGCCCTCATCGCCCCATTGGGTGCCGATGACGACGACGTTCTTTGCCACGTTTTTCTTTGACATCACAATCAACCTAAGTTTTTAAGAATCCAGTTTCCATCTTCGAGTACGAGCGCGCGGTCGCACTCGAATTCGTCCTGATCGTCTTCGTGACCCGGCAAGCTCTGGATCACGATCTCGTCCTGTGCGCGCAAGGC
>JBJMVV010000002.1:0-4698 GCA_045810505.1 Massilia sp. | reverse complement strand
GCGTGACCAAGATCGGTATGGTCGGCAACGAGCAGTTTCAGTAATAGCAATTCGTAGAACGAACACGGCAGGTATCCCCTGCCGTTTCTCTTTTTAGAAGAAAGAATTCCACACAATGCCAAAATTCCGTCTCGCGCACCTCGGCCTCGTGATGGCCGCTCTCGGCTTCACGGCCGCCACCCCCGTCCTCGGTCTGTCGACCGCGATGGCCGCGGAAACCCTGCGCCCCGAAGTGGGCAAGCCTTTGCAAGATGCACAGGCGCTGATGAAGGCAGGCAAAAATCGTGAAGCGCTGGCCAAACTGCGCGAAGCTGACAACGTCAGCGGCAAGACCGCCAATGAGAGCTACCTGATCGAGCGCGTGCGCGCCGCGGCAGCATCGGCGGCAGGCGACAATGAGGCGGCCGCCAAATCCTTCGAAACCCTGATCGCCTCCGGCAAGTTGTCGGCTGCCGAGAAGGAAAAATTCTCCGAAGGCCTGGTGGGCTTGTACATCCGCGCCAAGGATTATCCAAAAGCGAACGCGGCCATCAACCGCCAACTGAAAGAACATGACAGCGCGGCCCTGCGCCAGCTGCTGATCCAGAACTACTACGTCTCGGGCAATCTGAGCCAGGCGGAGCAGGAACTGCGCAATATCGAAAAAGGCGGCAAGCTCAATGAAGATCAGCTGGGCCTGCTGGCCAATATCCAGCTGAAAAAGGGCGACAAGGAAGGCTACGTCAACACCATTGAAAAGCTGGCGGCTTCGTATCCAAAAGTCTCCTACTGGACCGACCTGCTCAACCGCGTGGTCACCAAGCCTGGCTACTCGAACCGTCTGTCGGTCGATGTCTACCGCCTCAAGCTGGCCAATAACCTGCTGAAAAAGCCCAGCGAATTCGTCGAGATGGCCCAGCTGGTGCTGCAGGCAAAAGCCCCCGCTGAAGCCCTCAAAGTCATCGACAAGGGTTACAAGGCCGGCATCCTCGGCGTAGGCGCCGAAGCGCCGCGTCACCAGCGCCTCAAAGACCTGGCCCAGAAAACCCTGGCGGACGATCAGAAAACCCAGGCCACCGATGAAGCAGCGCTCATCAAGGCCAAGGACAACGACGGTCTGCTGGCAATGGGTTATGGCCTGGTGCAAGCCGGCCAGGCCGACAAGGGTCTGACGATGATGCAGGACGCGATCAAGGCAGGCGGCTTGCGCAATCCTGAAGACGCCAAGCTGCACCTCGGTGAAGCCCAGGCAGTGGCGGGCAAGAAGGCCCAGGCCATCACCACGCTCAAGGGCGTGGGCGGCAAGGACGGCACCGCCGACCTGGCCCGCTACTGGATCATGGCGATCAATCACCCGATGGGCTGATCGTCGTCCGTTCCGCAAGAAAGAAAGCGCTGCCGGCTCCGCCCGCGGCGCTTTTTTTATGTTGGCAACAGCCTGCCGCCCTTATGGGGTGTGAAAGCTGACACTTGACCGTATAATCCACTATTTAGCTTGCAGCAATAGGCAAACCAGGCAGATGAAGGTATTCCGGGGACTCCCCAACGACCGGGCGCGCGCACCGTGCGCCCTCACGATCGGCAATTTCGACGGTGTCCACCGCGGCCACCAGGCCTTGCTCGCGCGCGTGCGCGCGGCCGCGAGCGAACTCGGCGTGGAGGCCGCCGTGATGACCTTCGAGCCCCACCCGCGCGAATTTTTCGCTGCCGTCTCGGGCGACCTGTCTCGCGCGCCCAGCCGGATCGCCAACCTGCGCGATAAGCTCGGCTCGCTCGAACGGGCCGGCATCGACAGGGTCATCGTCGAGCATTTCAACGCCCAGTTCGCCGCCATGCCGCCTGAAGATTTCACCTCGCGCGTTCTGGTCGAAGGCCTGCACGTCAAATGGCTGATGGTGGGCGACGATTTCTGCTACGGTGCGCGCCGCGCCGGCACCATCGCCACACTCAAGGAAGCCGGCCGCAAGCACGGTTTCGAGGTGCACACCCTGCCGACAGTCACGCACGGCGCGCGGCGCATTTCCTCGTCAGCCGTGCGCGAAGCCTTGGCTGCGGGCGACTTCGCTGAAGCCAAGCAACTGCTGGGCCACGATTACGCCATCTCCGGCCACGTCATCCACGGTCAGAAGCTGGGCCGCACCCTGGGTTTTCCCACCCTGAACCTGCGGGTGTCGCACCGCGCCGCCCTGTCCGGCATTTTCGTGGTGCGCGTGCACGGCCTGGGGCCGTCTCCCCTGCCGGCAGTGGCCAGCATCGGCGTGCGCCCCACCGTGGACGACTCCGGCCGCGTGCTGCTGGAAGTACACCTGTTCGACTTCGCCGGCGACTGTTATGGCAAGCTGGTCCAGGTGGAGTTCCTGGAAAAGCTGCGCGACGAAGAAAAGTACAGCGACCTGGCCACCCTGACGGCGGCCATCGATGGCGACGCCGCCCGCGCGCGCGACTGGTTCGCCAGCCGCGCCGGCGCCCTCACCGCCACCGACCGAATTTGAAGCCCATGCCACAGCGGGACCGCGGCGCGCAACAGCGCGCACGCGCATGCCAACCCCAGCTCGCCACGACCTAATCGATTACATACGCAAAGAAAAATCATGTCCGACACCACACCAGCCAAGCCAGGCAATACCAACAAAGCCAACAAAAAGCCTGACAGTAAATACCCGGTCAACATGACCGACACCAGCTTCCCCATGCGCGGCGACCTCGCCAAGCGCGAGCCGGGCTGGGTCAAGCAATGGCAGGACAAGAAGCTCTACGAGCGCGTGCGCAAAGCCAGCGCCGGCCGCCCGAAATTCATCCTGCACGACGGCCCGCCGTATGCCAACGGCGATATCCACCTGGGCCACGCCGTCAACAAGATCTTGAAAGACATGATCGTCAAGGCGCGCACCCTGGGCGGTTTTGATGCGCCCTATGTGCCGGGCTGGGACTGCCACGGCATGCCGATCGAAATCCAGATCGAAAAACTGTATGGCAAAAATCTGCCCACCGCCGAAGTGCTGACCAAGGCGCGCGCCTATGCGCTCGAGCAGATCGACCGCCAGCGCGCCGGTTTCATCCGCCTCGGTGTACTGGGCGAATGGGACAATCCGTACATGACCATGGCCTTCGGTAACGAGGCCGACGAACTGCGCGCGCTGGGCACCCTGTTAGAGAAAGGCTACGTCTACCGCGGCCTGAAACCGGTCAACTGGTGCTTTGACTGCGGTTCGGCGCTGGCCGAGGCGGAAGTGGAATACCAGGACAAGCGCGATCCCGCCATCGACGTCGGCTTTCCATTTGCCCAGCCTGAAAAACTGGCAGCCGCCTTCGGATTGCCCACCCTGCCCGCGGGCGACGGCTTCATCGTCATCTGGACCACCACGCCGTGGACCATCCCGTCGAACCAGGCGCTGAACGTCAACGCCGAAGTGAGCTACGCGCTGGTCGAGACCTCGCGCGACGGCAAGCCGCTGCTGCTGATCCTCGCAGCCGACCTGGTCGAAGCGAGCCTGGCCCGCTACAAGCTTGAAGGCCGCGTGATCGCCACCGCGCCCGGCGCAGCGCTCGAAGGCATCGCCTTCCACCATCCGTTGTACAAGGCCGACCCCTTCTACGACCGCCTCTCGCCCCTTTACCTGGCCGACTACGTCACCACCGAGAGCGGCACCGGCGTGGTGCACTCCGCGCCTGCCTACGGCCTGGAAGACTTCGTCTCCTGCAAGGAGCACGGCATGGCCGACGACGCCATCCTGACGCCCGTGATGGGCGACGGCCGCTTTGCCGCCTACCTGCCCCTGTTCGCCGGCATGACGATCTGGGAAGCCTCAAAACCGATCTGCAATGCGCTGACGGAAGCGGGCGCCCTCTTTGAACTGAAGATGTTCGACCACAGCTACATGCACTGCTGGCGCCACAAGACCCCGATCATCTACCGCGCCACCTCGCAGTGGTTCGCCGGCATGGACACCACGCCGAAAGACGGCGGCGCCACCTTGCGCCAGACCGCGCTGGCCGGCATTGAGCAGACCGCGTTCTACCCGGAGTGGGGCCAGGCGCGCCTGCACGGCATGATCGCCAACCGTCCCGACTGGACCCTGTCGCGCCAGCGCCAGTGGGGCGTGCCGATGGCCTTCTTCCTGCACAAGGAAACCGGCCAGCTGCACCCGGACACCCCGGCCCTGATCGAGAAAGTGGCCAAGCTGTTTGAAGAAAAAGGCATCGACGCCTGGCAGACCGTCACGCCCGAGGACCTGGGCATCGACGGCAGCATCTATCACAAGAACCGCGACACGCTCGACGTCTGGTTCGATTCCGGCGTGACCCATCAGACCGTGCTGCGTGGCTCGCACAAAGAGCAACTGGCCTTCCCGGCCGACCTGTACCTGGAAGGCTCGGACCAGCACCGCGGCTGGTTCCATTCTTCGCTCCTGACTTCGTCGATGTTGAATGGCGCCCCGCCGTACAAGGCCCTGCTCACGCACGGTTTCACGGTGGACGCCGAAGGCAAGAAGATGTCAAAGTCGCTGGGGAACACCCTCGCCCCCCAGAAAATCTCCGACACGCTCGGTGCCGACATCCTGCGCCTGTGGGTGGCCTCGACCGACTACAGCGCCGAACTGTCGATCTCCGACGAGATCCTGAAGCGCGTGACCGAATCGTACCGCCGCATCCGCAATACCCTGCGCTTCCTGCTGGCGAACACCTCCGACTTCGACCCGGCGCAGCACGCCGTGCCGG
>JBJMVV010000001.1:0-10975 GCA_045810505.1 Massilia sp. | reverse complement strand
GACCTGTGCCTGTCGCTGGGCGCCGACGGCGTGCACGTGGGCGGCCTGGACGTCAGCGTGGCCGAAGCCCGCGCGGCGCTGGGTCCGGCGCTGATCGTGGGCGCCTCCTGCTACGGCGAGCGTGAACGCGCCACCCTCGCGGCGCAAGAGGGCGCCAGCTATCTGGCGTATGGGGGATTTTATCCGTCGCTGGTGAAGCAGTATGCGGTGACGACTGATGCCGATATCGTCGGCTGGTCGAAGGCGTCGTTTGATCTGCCTTGCGTGGTCATTGGCGGCATGACGCCGGAGAAGGCGGCGCCGCTGGTGGAGCGGGGCGCCGATATGGTGGCGGCGATTTCAAGTGTGTATGGGGCGGCGGCCGTGGATGCCGCTGTCCGTGAGTTCGCCGGTATATTTTGAAGCAAAGGGGGACAGACACCTACGGCGTCAGTCCCCGGGCCTGCGTGGCCCGGTGCTAAACACGCACCAGCAACTTGCCCAGATTGGCGCCCTCGAACAGGCTGTTCAGGGCCGCCGGCAACTGCTCGAAGCCATCCACGAAACTCTCCTGCGAAATGATCTCGCCCGATTTGACCCAGGGCGCGACCACTTCGACCATCTCGGCCATGCGGGCGGTGTAGTCGCGCGCGAGGATGCCCTGGATGGTGGCGCGCTTGAACAGCATGTGCTGCAGGAAGCGGGGCGCGAGATCGGGCGCATCGAGGCCGCCGTCGTACTGGGCGATAGCGCCGCAGATGATGATGCGGGCGCGCAGTTCAATCAGGGGGATGACGGCGTCGGTGATCATGCCGCCGACGTTGTCGAAGTAGATGTCGACGCCGCCGGTGGCGGCCTCGATGGCAGCGCGCAGGGATTCCACGGTGGGATGGGCGCGGTAGTCGACGGCGCCGTCGAGCTTCAGGGTGTCAAGCAGGAAGGCGCATTTGGCGGGGCCGCCGGCAATGCCGATCACGCGGCATCCAGCCCGCTTGCCGAACTGGGCGACGAGCGAGCCGACCGCGCCGGCGGCGCCCGAGACGAGCAGGGTGTCGCCCGGCCGGGGCCGGCCTGCTTCCATCAGGCCGAACCAGGCGGTGCGGCCCGGCATGCCCAGCACGCCCAGGGCCGTCGAAACCGGCGCAGCGGCCGGATCGAGCCTGGTCAGTTCGCTCTGGTGGCATTTGGCGTACAGCTGCCAGCCGCTGTAGCTCGATACCCAGTCGCCCACGCCGAAGCTGGCGCTGTTCGAGGCCACCACTTCACCCACCACGCCGGCGCGCTGCACGATCCCCAGCGGATGCGGCAGGTCATAGGTATTGCGCTCGGCCTGCTGGATGCGGATGTAGGGATCGACGCTGATGTAGCGGGCACGGATCAGCACTTCGTTGGCGGCGAGACTGTCGTCGATGGCGCTCTCGCGCAATTGGTAGTGTTCGTCGCCCACCCGGCCGCTGGGTCGCTTGACATAGAACCACTGGCGGTTTGCATAGTGCATGGGAGCCCGGTGCTGGAATGAGGGGAGCTCATTCTAGCACCGGGGCAGCGCGCTCGCCGGTGGGCCGATCAGGCGATCATGCCCTCAGGGTAGGCGCCTCCGTAGCCAGTTGCACCGACAGGGGTGGCGCGTCAGGGTCTTCGGCGCACTTGCCTTCGTCGCTGGGCGCCATGTCCAGTTCCAGCCGACGCGCCTCAAACACGATCAGCTTGCGCAGGTTCTCCTTGTGCAGTTCGGCGATCTGGCGGGCGCGATGCAGCATCTCGCCGCTGAAATCGATCTGCGTCGGTGTCATGGCGGGGAACACCAGGGACGGCGCCAGCAGTTGCAGCATGTGGTGCACGCAGCCGGGTGTGGCCAGCGAATCGGCCAGCACCGACTCCGGTTCGGTGAGGCTGCGCAGGCGCCGGTAGTGGTCGCGGTCGGCCATCGCCTGGTGCATATAGGGGGAATAGCCGACCTGCAGGGCGATGCGCTCGACATCGTCCATGGCTTCGGCAAGGGCGCCCAGCTGTTGTTGCAGCCGGGCTACTGTCATACGCATCCCGCTCGAATCGGCGCTTGGCGGGTTCAGGGTCTCTTTCATGATTAAATCTCCCATGTTCATACAGGAGTGTTCATAGTGCGCCGATACGCTTAATTTTGCAGCGCGAAGTGTCCCCCGGCGAAATATCGTTGGTTCGGAATCTTGCCAAGGGAATCGTTCGTGCCGGCGGCATTTTCCTTGTTACAAGAGATTGTCCCAACTCAGGGGCGCTTGCGGATCACCCATCCAGATGTCGCTGCGGCGCCGGCGCGGCGGCGCGGAGGCTCGCGCGCGCAAGCCGCCCGGGGCCACCCGGCGATCGCTGCCGGACCGGTCGTCCTGGCGCACCGCGTCAGGCTCGATCAGGGCGTTGCTCCATTGCAAAAGTGGATTGAAGTTGGTCTCAGGCATCGTCTTCTCCGGTGGATGGGTCAGCCATCCAGCATAGGAGAAGGAAGGGCGCCGGTACTGAGCAAGCCCAAGCGTTTTGCGCGGGCTTGCCCGGTCCCGGCGCAATTGCCTCAGGCGGCAGCGACCCGCGCTGCGATATGGGCCAGCGCTTCATCGACCTGGTCGATCAGGACCAGGCACAGATCGCCCTGCTGCAAGCGGTCCAGCGCCGTATCGATGGCCAGGAACTCGCCCATGATCTCGTCGACGTGCTGGGTGCGCACGGCATCCTTCAGACCTTCGCGCAACAGGGCCAGCACTTCGCCGTCCTCGCGCCCGCGCTGGCACTGGTCTTCGTACAGCACCACGTCGTCAAACGCGGCGCCCAGGATGGCGGTTTGCTGGCGGATGTCGTCGTCGCGGCGGTCGCCCGCGCCGGAAATCACCACCGAGCGCCGTTTGGCCGGCATGGCATCGACCGCACCGACCAGCGCCGTGATGGCGTCGGCGTTGTGGCCGTAGTCAGCGATCACGGTGGCGCCGCGGAAGTTGAAGACATTGAAGCGGCCCGGCGCATTATCCGTTTCGCCCGCGAAGGTGGCGAGACCGGCGACGATGGTGTCCCAGGCCAGGCCCACGGCCCAGGCGGCGGCAACGGCGGCCATGACGTTTTCGACCTGGAAGCCGATGGCGCCGGCGCGGGTGATGGGCACGCCCGCCAGCGGCAGGCGGTGGATGGTCTTGCCCTGTTCGGCCACCAGTTGGCCGTTGTCGACATAGACCACGCGGCGCCCCTTGGCGCGGTGCATGGACATGACCGGATGCTGGCCGTCGGCGGTAAAGAAGGTGACGTCGCCGCGGCAGTGGTCGGCCATGTCGGCCACCAGCGGATCGGCCGCGTTGAGCACCGCCATGCCCCCGAGGGCGACGTTGTTGACGATGATGCGCTTGACTTCGGCGAGGCCTTCGAGGGTGTCGATGTAGTTCATGCCCAGGTGGTCGCCCGAGCCGATATTGGTGACAACGGCCACCTGGCAGCGATCAAACGCCAGGCCTTCGCGCAGCATGCCACCGCGCGCCGTTTCAAACACGGCGGCGTCGACGTCGGGATGCATCAGCACATTGCGGGCGCTGCGCGGACCGCTGCAGTCGCCGCGGTCGATGGCGCGGCCCTCCACGTACACGCCATCGGTGTTGGTCATGCCGGTGCGCAGACCGGACGTGGTGAGCAGGTGCGCGATCAGTCGCACGGTGGTGGTCTTGCCGTTCACGCCAGTGACGGCGACAACGGGAATGCGGCCATCGTCGCCATCGGCGAACATGGTGCCGATGATGGCTTCGCCGACCGCGCGGCCCTTGCCGAAGGAGGGCGAGAGATGCATGCGCAGGCCCGGCGCGGCATTGACTTCCACCACGCCGCCGCCTTGCTCTTCGATTGGTTTGAGGACGCTGTCGCAGACCAGGTCGACGCCGCAGATATCCAGACCCACCATGTGCGCTGCCGCGACGGCGCGTGCGGCGACGTCGGGGTGGACGTCGTCGGTGACGTCGGTGGCGGCGCCGCCGGTGGACAGGTTGGCGTTATTGCGCAGGATGACCCGCTTGCCGCGCGGCGGGATCGAATCGGCTTGGTAGCCCTGCGCGGCGAGACTGGCCAGCGCGATGTCGTCGAAACGGATCTTGGTCAGCGAAGTCGAGTGGCCATTGCCGCGCCGTGGATCGAGGTTGACCCGGTCGACCAGCTGGCGCACCGTCGATGCGCCGTCGCCGATCACCTGGGGCGGATCGCGCCGGGCGGCGGCGACCAGCTTGTCGCCGACGACCAGCAGGCGGAAATCGTTACCGGGCAGGTAGCGCTCGACCATGATGTCATCGCGGAATTCGCTGGCGGCGACAAAGCCGGCCGTCATCTGTTCCTTGGTCGTGATGTTGACCGTGACGCCCTTGCCCTGGTTGCCGTCCTTCGGCTTGATCACCACGGGCAGGCCGATTTCCAGCGCCGCGGCCCAGGCGTCATCGGCGTCGAGCGCCACGCGGCCATGGGGCACCGGCACGCCAGCGGCGTCCAGCAGTTTTTTGGTCAGTTCCTTGTCCTGGGCGATCGACTCGGAGATGGCGCCGGTGCGGTCGATTTCGGCCGCCTGGATCTTGCGTTGCTTGCTGCCCCAGCCAAAGGCGACCAGGCTGCCTTCGGTCAGGCGGCGGAAGGGGATGTTGCGGGCCACGGCGGCCGAGACAATCGAACCGGTCGAGGGACCCAGGCGCACGTCCTCGTCGAGGTCGCGCAGTTGGGCGAGTGCCCCATCGAGATCAAACGGGGTGTCGTCCACCGCCGCCTTCACCAGCGCCTCGGCCAGTTCCAGCGCCAGGCGGCCCACCACTTCTTCCGAATACTCCACCACGACCTGGAACACGCCGGTTTCATTGGTGGCGCTGGTGCGGCTGAAGGTCACGGGGCAACCGGCTTGCGCCTGCAGGTCCAGGGTCGCCAGTTCAAACACATGGGCCATGGGGATGCGGTCGTCGTGCCCGGTCGGCTGCAGGGGCGACAGGGCAGGGAAGCGGGCGCGCAGGCGCGCCTCGAAGCCCGCCAGCTTGTCGATGCACTCTTCGTCAGGCGTGCAGAGAATGACCGCTTCGACCGAGGTGTGGTGGCTCCAGAGGTTGGGGCCTCGCAGCGCCCGTACGCGTGTTACTTGCATAAACCGTTAATCCTGTTGTTGTACTGCCTGGCGCCGCGCGCCAGGGTTTTCAAGCTCTTTATTCGGGGGCGCCAGTAAAAATCATCTGGCTCCGCCAGTGATTTTTACCTGACATTCCCAAACAAAAGTAGGGTTTTACTGTTGTTTGTTGTTTCAATGCGGGTTTGTCTTGGCCGCCGCATCGAAGGTGCGCAGGCCAGCAGCCAGCACCGTCGGCGACACATCCAGCGCCCACGCTGCCGCCACTGCCGCCAGCACGCTGGTCGGATGCTTCGCCGTCGCCGTCTTCAGCGACGCCACTGCCAGCAAACGCTGCTCTTCGCTGCCCGTCGCCAGCACGATCACGCCATCGCGCAGGTAGACGCTGCGGCCACCTGCGGCAATGTGCGCGGCGATGCGCGTACCGGCGGGGTCGGCGCCATAATAAATCGTCTCGCCGTCGCACAGTTCGGCCATTTCGGCCACTGCGTCGATCTCGGCATTGAGCACCGCCACGCCGTGCGGCAGGATCACATCGACCTGGGTGCGCACGACATTGGCCACGTCGTCGGCGTCGCGGATATAGAACTCGGCAAGGTCGGCCGCGCCTTCCAGGTCCGTGACGATGCCGACCTGGCATTTGTCGTAGGCCAGGCCTTCGCTAAGGATGCGGCGCGCGTTCGATTCAAACACGGCCGTTTTCAGGGTGCGGTTGATCAGCAGGCGCTGGCCGGCGTCAAAACCGGTGCAGTCTCCGGCGGCGACCTGGCGGTGGCCCAGGTACAGGCCCTGGCCGCTGACCACGCCGACCTGCACGCCGGTCAGGTTGACCAGGCAGCCGACCAGGCGGGCAATCAGGCTGGCGCCCAAGGTGCCGGTGACGCCCACCACGGGAATCCGGCCGGAATCCGAGGTGCCGAACAAATGCTCGACGATGGCCTTGCCGACCGGGCGCGCCGCGCCTTCGGCTGGCTTCAAATGGGCCAGCAGGCCGGGGCTGGCATTGACTTCAATGACGGCGCCACGCTGCTCGTCGAGCGGGCGGCCGATGTCTTCGCAGACCAGGTCGACGCCGGCGATATCGAGGCCCACCACGCGGGAGGCCAGTGCGGCGGCGTGGGCAATCGATGGGTGAATCAGCTCAGTGACGTCTTCGGCCACATTGCCGTTCGGCTGGATCAGCACCTTCTGGCCGGCCTGCGGCACCGAATACGCGGTCATGCCCTGGCGCTGCAGTTCGAGGATGATCTCGGCGCCTTTTTCAGGGGCGAGCGCATTTAACGGCGCGTCTTCGCCGCTGCCGCGGCGCGGGTCGGTGTTGATCTGGCTGTCGACCAGGGCGATGATGTCCGAGACGCCATCGCCCGTCACCCACAGGGCCTGGCCCCGTGCGACGGCGACGACCTGCTTGCCGACGATGAGGATGCGGTGCTCGTCGCCGGCGATGAAGCGCTCGACGATGACGCTCTTGCTGTCGCCCTTGCGGCTGGCCAGTTCGTAGGCGGCGCGTACGTCCGCTTCGGTGGCCAGGTTGAGCGAGACGCCGCGGCCATGGTTGCCGTCGTAGGGTTTGACGACCACGGGCAGGCCGATGTCCTGGGCTTCTTCCCACGCCTCGTCGGCGCTGCGTACCAGCGCGCCTTCGGGCACGGGCACGCCGCACGAGGCCAGCATGGTCTTGGTCAGGTCCTTGTCGCTGGCGATCGATTCGCCGATCGCGCTGGTGTGCTCGGTCTCGGCGGTCCAGATGCGCCGCTGGGCGGCGCCGTGGCCCAACTGGACCAGGTTGCCGTCGGTGAGGCGAATGAAGGGGATGCGGCGCTCGGTGGCCGCTTCCACGATGTGGGCGGTGGACGGACCGAGGCAGTGTTCGTCGACCAGTTCACGCAACTGCGCGACGGTGGACGCCAGGTCAAACGGCTGGTCGGCAATCGCCGCGCGCAGCAGTTCGCGCCCCGCTTCGAGGGCGGCGCGCCCGACATGCTCGTCGCGGGTGCGGAAGGCCATTTTATAGACGCCATGCTCGCCCGTGGAGCGGGTCTTGCCGAAGCCGGTTTTCATGCCCGCCAGGTTTTGCAGTTCCAGCACCACGTGTTCGAGGATATGGCCGGCCCAGGTGCCGTCGCGCAGGCGCTCCAGGAAGCCGCCATGTTCGCCCACGCCGCAGCGGTGCACCACCAGGCCGGGCAGCCATGCAAGCAGCCGCTCGTACAGGCCGGGGATCTTGTTCGATGGCTGTTCTTCCAGGCTGCCCAGGTCGATCACCACTTCGATGACGGGGCGGTAGGTCCAGATGTTAGGTCCGCGCAAGTGCGTCACACGCAGGAAATCGAGGTCACTCTTGTTTGTCATTTAGCTAATTTCTTGGTCAATGACCCGGCCCGAGGAGAGCGCCAGGGCCACTGCGGCCTTGCCTGTGTTGAACTGCGCTGCGCCGCGCGACGGGTGTTTGCGCATCCCGGCGTCGCTTAAATCTGGCGCATCATGTTGTATACTTGCTGAAACGAAGCTTACCGCGCCGAACCGATTTCTGCCAGTGCGGCCCCCAATTCCGGGCCTGCGCCGATAGAATACCGTAGATTGTCCTGGTATTTACCGTGAAGCGCGTGCGCTGGCGCGTCAAACGCGCCGCACCGCACAGTTTCCCTGCGCCGGAGAACAATTCCGCGGTGCACACTTCCCCCACTTTTTCCGAGACTCTGGCCCGGATCGCGCGGCATGACGATGACATCGCAACAACTTGATACCACTACCACCTTGCCAGAAAGGGCAGAAAACCTGCCCGAGCGCTGGTTGCCAGATGTCGA
Organism: Massilia sp.; assembly: GCA_045810505.1. GTDB lineage: Bacteria > Pseudomonadota > Gammaproteobacteria > Burkholderiales > Burkholderiaceae_D > JAFCUW01. The sequence continues at coordinate 3,094 of JBJMVV010000001.1, read as the reverse complement.
GAAAAATCTGTTACCCGGGGAGAACGTCTTAAGCAGCGTCGAGGTTGACCTGGATTTGAAATTACGTTTCCTCAAGGGCGTGATCGTCGTCACCGACCGCCGCCTGCTGACGCGTGCGCCGGGCGAAGCGATCATCCGCGAGTGGGCTTACCGCCCAGGACTGGTGTTGAAGCATCATGACCATGCCGGGGTCGGCCACCTGGAATTGCTGGACGAGGAGGGGCTGCTTGCCTCCTGGCGCTTTACGCTGGGACAGAACCTGCACGCGATGCGCGTGGTGGACCAGTTCACCGAGCAACTGGCCGCCGTGGTCGAGGGCCGCGCCGTGCATCAGCTTGAGCAGAATACCTGCCCCAGTTGCAAGGCGCCGCTGGAGCCCGAGCAGGAAGAGTGCCCCATCTGCACCAAGGTGATCTACACGCCGCCGTCCACCTGGACCCTGCTGCGCCTGTGGCAATTCGCCAAACCCTACCGCTTTTCGCTGGGCCTGGGCTTTTTCCTGATGGTGGCCAGCACGGCCGCCCACATGATCCCGCCCTATCTGACCATGCCGCTGATGGACAACGTCCTGATCCCGTTTCAAAATGGTCAAGCGGTCGACCAGAAACTGGTGTGGATGTACATGGCGGGCCTGCTCGGCTCGGCCGTGCTGGCGTGGGTGCTGGGCTGGTGGAAGACCTATGTGCTGGCGCTCGTGTCCGAACGGATGGGGGCGGATCTGCGCTCGGCCACCTATGAACACCTGATGCGTCTGTCGCTCGAGTTTTTCGGCGGCAAGCGCACCGGCGACCTGATGTCGCGCATCGGCAGCGGCTCCGACCGGATCTGCGTGTTCCTGTCGCTGCACCTGCTCGATTTCGCCTCGGACGTCCTGATGATCATCATGACGGGCGTGATTCTCTGCTCGATCAATCCCTTGCTTGCCGTGATCACCCTGGTGCCCCTGCCATTTATTGCATGGATGATCCACATCGTGCGCGACCGCCTGCGCACCGGCTTTGAAAAGATCGACCGGGTCTGGGGCGAGGTGACCAATGTGCTGGCCGACACCATTCCCGGTATCCGCGTCGTCAAAGCGTTTGCCCAGGAACAGCGCGAGGCAACCCGCTTCCGCGAAGCCAATAAACACAACCTGGCCGTCAACGACAAATTGAACAAGGTCTGGTCGCTGTTTTCTCCGACTGTTTCCTTCCTGACCGAACTGGGCCTGCTGGTGGTGTGGGTATTCGGTATCTGGCTGGTCTCGCACCACAACATCACGGTCGGCACCTTGACCCTGTTCATCACCTACAGCAGCCGTTTTTATGGCCGCCTCGATTCGATGAGCCGGATTGTCTCGGTCACGCAAAAGTCGGCCTCGGCGGCCAAACGGATTTTCGACATCCTCGACCATGTGTCTTCGGTGCCGGAGCCGGCCAATCCCGTCAAACTGGACAAGATTGACGGGCGCATCGACCTGCGCGAAGTGGGCTTCCGGTATGGCAACCGGGCCGTCAACCGCGGCATCTCCCTCAACATCAAGGCGGGTGAATTCGTCGGCCTGGTGGGTCACTCCGGCTCGGGCAAATCCACGCTGGTCAACCTGATCTGCCGTTTTTATGATGTATCGGAAGGGGCGATCCTGCTTGACGGCGTCGATATCCGCTCGTTTGCGGTGGCTGACTACCGCCGCCATATCGGCCTGGTGCTGCAGGAGCCGTTCCTCTTTTTCGGCACGATCGCCGAGAACATCGCCTACGGCAAACCGGGCGCCAGCCGCGAGGACATCATCGCCTCGGCCCGCGCGGCGCACGCCCATGAATTCATCCTGCGCCTGCCGCAGGGCTACGATTCAATGGTGGGCGAGCGGGGCCAGGGCCTGTCGGGCGGCGAACGCCAGCGCATCTCGATTGCGCGCGCCCTCTTGATCGATCCCCGCATCCTGATCATGGATGAGGCCACGTCCTCGGTCGACTCGGAGACGGAAAAGGAAATCCAGAAGGCGCTGGACAACCTCGTCAAGGGCCGCACCACGATCGCCATTGCCCACCGCCTCTCGACCCTGCACCGGGCCGACCGGCTGGTGGTGCTCGACCGCGGCGTGGTGGTGGAGGAGGGCAGCCACGACGAACTGATGGCGCGCGAGGGGGCCTACCACCGCCTGTATGAAGCGCAGGCCCGCAACGTCGACACCGATATGGACGAACAATAAGCATGGCTACCACCGCCTTTACACTGCGCCGCGACAGCTTCGGCGTGCTGCACCTGACCACCGCCGAGGGCGAGACGCACGCCGGCGTCGCCCCCGTGCGCGCCTTTCCCATCCAGTCACCCGACGGCGCCATCGCCATGGGGCTCGGCGACGGCAAGGAAGTGGCCTGGATCGACCGCCTCGACGAACTGCCCATCGCCACCCGCACCCTGCTGCAGGAAGAACTGGACGGGCGTGAATTCATGCCGGAGATCGCCCGCATCGTCGACGTGAGCAGCTTTGCCACCCCCTGCACCTGGAGCGTGGCCACCGACCGCGGCGACACGGAATTTGTACTCAAGGACGAAGGCGACATCCGCCGCATCGGCGACGCCTCCCTGCTGGTGGCGGACAATCACGGCATCCACTACCTGATCCGCAATATGTTCACCATCGATAAGCACAGCCGCAAGATCCTCGACCGCTTTTTGTAATTCATTTTGTAATCACGCTATCCGGAGAGCCCATGCATTACCTGTTGATGTACGAATTGGCGCCTGATTACCTGGAACGGCGCGCCGACTACCGCGGCGTGCATCTGGACCTGGCGCGCGCCGCCCAGCAGCGCGGCGAGATCGTCCTGGCCGGGGCGCTTGCCGAGCCGGCCGACACGGCCGTGCTGATGTTCCAGGGCGATTCGCCTGCCGCCGCCGAAGCGTTTGCCCGGGCCGACCCGTATGTCACGCAAGGGCTGGTCACCAGCTGGAAGGTGCGGCAGTGGAATACCGTGATCGGCGACGGGGCGACCACGCCCATGTGATGCGCGGGATGTTGTAATTACGGATCAGACAATTAAAGTCTGGCAAGAAACACCCATTTGTCCACTGCAATATCAGCGACCTCGCTTACACTTTGCCTTCAAGG